>NZ_LT629758.1:5271250-5597500 GCF_900104725.1 Actinoplanes derwentensis | reverse complement strand
CTGCGCGGTGACTACCTGGCGATCGTGACGCTCGGTTTCGCCGAGATGATCCGCCTGTACGCGGCCCGTAACGAGGGCATCGCGCAGGGCCAGCGTGGTATCCCGTCGATTCCGCACCCGCCGGGTGAGGTGGACGGCAAGGCGCTGTTCGGAGTGACCGACGCCCGCCCGTACTACTGGCTGGCTCTCACCGTGATCATCCTGATCGTGTTCGGGGTGCGGAACCTGGCGCGCAGCCGGGTCGGCCGGGCCTGGGTCGCGATCCGTGAGGACGAGGACGCCGCCCAGATCATGGGGGTGCCGACGTTCCTGTTCAAGCTCGCCGCGTTCGCGATCGGCGCCGCGGTCGGTGGTCTGTCGGGAGCGTTGTTCGCGGGTAACCGAGGGTTCATCAACTCGGACAGTTTCACCCTGGAGAACTCGATCCTGGTGCTGGCGGCGGTGGTGCTCGGTGGTTCGGGCAACATCGCGGGTGCCATCGTCGGCGGGGCGATCACCTGGTACCTGCCGGAGTGGTTGCGGGGTGTCGGTAGCCAGCTGGGTCTGACGTTCGACCCGGCCGAGTACCGGATCCTGGTCTTCGGCGTCGTCCTGATCGTGATGATGATCTTCCGTCCGCAGGGTGCCATCGCCAGTAAGCGGCGGGCCGCGGAGTTCCAGGATCGCCGGAAGGAGGCAGTGACCAGTGAGTGAGCCGACTTCGACTCCGGAACCCGTCACGGGTGAGGACCTGTTGGTCGTCGACAAGGCGTTGTTGCGGTTCGGTGGCGTCACCGCCCTGAACAACGTCGACTTCCACATCCGCAAGGGTGAGATCCTCGGTCTGATCGGGCCGAACGGTGCGGGCAAGACCACGCTTTTCAACGCGATCACCGGGGTCTACCAGCTGACCGAGGGCACGATCACGTTCGACGGGACGCGGATCAGCGGTCAGCGCCGTCACAAGATCACCCGGATGGGCATCGCCCGGACCTTCCAGAACATCCGGCTGTTCCCGGAGATGACCGCGCTGGAGAACGTCATGGTGGGCGCGGACGCCCACCACACGGCGGGTGTCCTCTCCGCGCTGTTCCGGCTGCCGAGGCACTGGAAGGAGGAGCGCGCCGGTCGCGACCTCTCGCACGACCTGCTCAACTTCGTCGGGATCAAGGGCCGTGCCGGTGAACTGGCCCGGAACCTGTCCTACGGTGAGCAGCGCCGCCTGGAGATCGCCCGGGCGCTGGCCACCAAGCCGAAGCTGCTCTGCCTGGACGAGCCGGCCGCCGGCTTCAACCCGGCCGAGAAGCTGGAGCTGCTCGACCTGATCCGCAAGGTCCGCGACAGCGGCGTCACCATCCTGCTGATCGAGCACGACATGCGCCTGGTCATGGGCGTCACCGACCGGATCACGGTGCTGGAGTTCGGGCAGAAGATCGCGGACGGCCTGCCGGCCGAGGTCCGTGACAACCCGAAGGTGATCGCGGCCTACCTGGGGGTGCCGACCGATGCTGCTTGAGATCAAGGACCTCACCCTGGAGTACGGCCGGATCGAGGCCCTCCACGGCATCTCGCTCGAGGTCGAGGAAGGCGAGATCGTGGCTCTGATCGGCGCCAACGGTGCCGGCAAGACCACGACCATGCGGGCCATCTCCGGCCTGCGCCCGGTCGCGAAGGGTTCGATCGTCTTCGACGGCCAGGACATCACCAAGCTGCGGGCGGACAAGCGGGTCATCCTCGGTATCGGCCAGTCGCCGGAGGGCCGGGGCGTGTTCCCCGGTATGACGGTGCTGGAGAACCTGGAGATCGGCGCCTACACCCGCCGGGACAAGGCCGGTATCGCCGAGGACCTGGAGCGGTGCTTCTCGCTGTTCCCGCGGCTGCTGGAGCGGCGTAAGCAGGCCGGTGGCACGCTGTCCGGCGGCGAGCAGCAGATGCTCGCGGTCGGCCGGGCGATGATGACCCGTCCGAAGCTGCTGCTGCTGGACGAGCCGTCGATGGGTCTCGCGCCGATGCTGATCCAGCAGATCTTCGAGATCATTTCGGAGATCAACAGCCAGGGTACGACGGTGCTCGTGGTCGAGCAGAACGCTCAGCAGGCCCTGAGCCGGGCGCACCGGGCGTACGTGCTGGAGACCGGCAAGATCGTGAAGAGCGGCACCGGCCAGGAGCTGCTGCACGACCCGGCGGTCAAGGACGCGTACCTCGGCGTCGCCTGATCGGTAGCGCACCACGGGGCGGCCACCTGTCACAGGTGACCGCCCCGTGGTGCGTCCGGAAACTTGTCGGACCGGGCGACTAGAGTCCTGGGACGTGAGCGACGACGCCCCAACCCCCCGCCTGCTGCTGCTCGACGGCCACTCCTTGGCCTACCGTGCGTTCCACGCGCTGCCCAAGGAGAACTTCAGCACGGCGACCGGCCAGCATACGAACGCGGTGTTCGGCTTCACGTCGATGCTGATCAACATGCTGCGTGACGAGAAGCCCTCGCACATCGTCGTCTCCTTCGACGTCTCCCGGGTCTCCTTCCGCACCGAGATCTACCCGGAGTACAAAGCCGGTCGCGCCGAGACCCCCAAGGAGTTCCACGGTCAGGTCAGCCTGATCAAGGAGATCCTCGCCGCGCTGCGCATCACCGTCGTCGAGAAAGCCGGCTTCGAGGCCGACGACGTCCTCGCCACGCTGGCCACCCAGGGCCGTGACGCGGGCATGGAGGTGCTGATCTCCTCCGGCGACCGTGACGCCCTGCAGCTGGTCGACGAGCACATCACCGTCCTCTACCCCAGCCGTGGTGTCTCCGAGGTCTGGCGGATGACCCCGGCCCTGGTCGAGGAGAAACAGCTCGTCCCGCCGCATCTCTACCGGGACAAGGCCGCGCTCGTCGGTGAGACCAGCGACAACCTGATCGGTGTGCCCGGGGTGGGCCCGAAGACCGCCGCCAAGTGGATCGTCGAGTTCGGTGGGATCGACGGGATCGTGGCCGGCGCCGACAAGATCAAAGGCAAGGCCGGTGAGAATCTGCGAGCCCACCTCGCCTCCGTGCTGCGCAACTACGAGCTGAACCGGCTCCTGCGTGACCTGGAGTTGCCGGTGCGGCCGGAGGAGACGCGCTGGCAGGGCTGGGACCGCGAGGCCGTGCACCAGCTCTTCGACGCCCTGGAGTTCCGGGTGCTGCGTGAGCGGCTCTACGCGTACCTCGACGCCGTCGAGCCGGAGGCCGAGTCCGGCTTCGACATCGACGGGCAGGTCCTGCGGGCCGGTGGCATCGCCGGGTGGCTGCGCGAGCACGCCGGCACCGATCCGGTCGGGTTGGCCGTCACCGGCGTCTTCGGCCGCGGCACCGGCCGTCTCACCGGTGTCGGCGTCGCCACCGCGGGCGGCCCGGCCGCCTGGTTCGACCCGGAGACCCTGGACGAGGACGACGAGCGCGCCGTCGCCGCCTGGCTGGCCGAGCCGTCCCGGCCGAAAGTCGTGCACGACGCGAAACCGGCCCTGCTCGCCTTCCACGCTCACGGCTGGCAGCTCGCCGGTGTCACCACCGACACCGCTCTCGCCGCCTACCTGGCGAAACCCGACCAGCGCGCCTACCACCTCGACGACCTGGCGCTGCGTTACCTCAAGCGCGAGCTGAAGGTCGACGAGCCGGAGAACGGCCAGCTGGCCCTCAGCTTCGACGGCGACGGCGACGACCACGCCGCCGAGCAGGGCGTCATGCTGCGCGCCCGGGCCACCCTGGACCTGGCCGAGGTGATCACCGCCGAGCTGTCCCAGGACGGCGACGACTCGGTCCGGCTCCTGTCCGACGTCGAGCAGCCACTGTCGATCGTGCTCGCCGAGATGGAGCAGCGCGGGATCGCCGCCGACATCGACTACCTGTCGGAGCTGGAGTCGCATTTCGCCACCGAGGTGCGCTCCGCTCAGGTGGCCGCGCACGAGGTCGTCGGCCGCGAGTTCAACCTGGGCTCCCCGAAGCAGTTGCAGGAGATCCTCTTCGTCGAGCGGGACCTGCCGAAGACCAAGAAGATCAAGTCCGGCTATACGACCGACGCGGACGCCCTGACCGACCTGTTCGCCAAGACCGGCGACCCGCTGCTGTCGCACCTGCTGCGCCACCGCGACGTCGCCAAGCTCAAGTCCACCGTCGACGGCCTGCTCAAGGCGGTCTCCGACGACACCCGTGTGCACACCACGTTCAACCAGACCGTGGCCGCCACCGGCCGGCTGTCGTCCACCGACCCGAACCTGCAGAACATCCCGATCCGCACCGAGGAGGGCCGCCGCATCCGCCGCGCCTTCATCGTCGGCGCAGGCTACGACCGGCTGCTGACGGCCGACTACAGCCAGATCGAGATGCGGATCATGGCGCACCTGTCCGGTGACGACGCCCTGATCGCCGCCTTCAACTCGGGCGCCGACTTCCACGCCGCCACCGCGTCGTCGGTCTTCCACACCGGCCTGACCGAGGTCACCCCCGACCAGCGCCGCAAGATCAAAGCCATGAACTACGGCCTGGCGTACGGGTTGAGCGCCTTCGGCCTCTCCAATCAGCTGAGCATCTCCACCGAGGAGGCGCGCACCCTGATGACGGAGTACTTCGAACGCTTCGGTGGCGTCCGCGACTACCTGCAGGCCGTGGTCCAGCGGGCCGGCAAGGACGGCTACACGGCGACGATCCTGGGCCGCCGTCGCTACCTGCCCGACCTGAGCAGCGACAACCGCCAGCGCCGCGAGATGGCCGAACGGATGGCCCTCAACGCCCCCATCCAGGGTTCCGCCGCCGACATCATCAAGATCGCGATGCTGCGTGTCGACGAGGCCTTGAAGGACACCGGCCTGAAATCCCGGATGCTCCTGCAGGTCCACGACGAACTCGTCTTCGAGGTGGCCCCCGGCGAACAGCCCGCCCTGGAGGAACTGGTCCGCCGCGAAATGGGTGCCGCCTACCCGTTGTCGGTCCCGCTGGAGGTCTCCATCGGATCCGGCCGGGACTGGAACGGCGCCGACCACTGACCCACCCCGCACACACCGGGCGGCCCGTGACGGCCCGCCCGGTGTGTCCGGCCCGGGCCCGTCCGGCCCGCCGGTCGCACCCCGGGTCGCCTCGCGGCCCTGACCGCGAAACGTCTCCAACCGGCCTCGGAGGGTTGACCGTCGCGGGCGGACTCGGGCGGACTCGGGCGGACTCGGGCGGACTCGGGCGGCGGGGCGGACGAGTAACCAACGGAAGTCACTGAGCGTAATCGGTGGCCGACCGGAACGTGGGCTCCAGTGCTTCTACCGGGTGATGTCGCGGGACTGTCGGATACCCGTCCGGGTGGTGGCGTCGCCAATGTTTACCCTGATCTGACACCCTGGGTCGATGCCGATTCAATCGACGTCGATTGAGGTTCGCGCGGAGTCCGTCACCGGTCAGCGGTCGATGCCCGCGACCGGACCCGCAGCCGATCCCGTCACACCCGGTGTCCTTCCCGCCTCAGGCAAGCCCGTTTCCGTGACAGTGGGTGGTGCCTCAAGCCCGCCCCCCGGAAGCGCCCCGGACTCACCGACGGCGGCCCGGCCAGCGGTCGCCCCGGTGAGCCGGCCGGCCGCCCCGGTCTCCGCCGCTGATCACCCGTCGGGGAGTCGCCCCGCCGTCCTCAGTAGCCCGGCGGCCGTGAGCGGTCCGGCCGCTGTGAACCATTCCGCCGTTCCCGGTCGGTCGCGTGCTCTCTTCAGCCAGGCCACGGTCGGTGCCGGGCAGGGATCGCCGGGACCTGCCGTCTACGGCGCCGGGCAGGGCCACTCTCGCCCTACCGTGGCTGGTGCCGGGCAGGTCTCGGGCCGCTCGGTCGCGGTTGGGGCCGGGCAGATCTCGGGGCGGCAGGTTGCTGTCGGCGGCGGACCGGTTCTGGGCCGGCCCGCTGCAACAGCGGGGCGGCCCGCTGTTGCCGGTGGGGGAGCGTCCTCTGGGCGGTCGGCCGTCGTCAGCGGCGGAGCGTTCTCGGGGCGGTCGGCTGTCGCCGGTGGTGGGCCGGGTTCCGGGCGGCCGGGTGTGGTGGGGTTCGGGCAGGTTCCCGGGCGGCAGGACGTCACCGGGATCGCGCTGGGGTCGCTTCGCCAGGCGGTGGACGGGCTGGCGCTCGGGGCGCAGGATCAGGCGGTGGCCGGGATCACCGACGGGCCGCTGGACGCCGAGCGCGCCGGGGATCTGGCCGGGGCGTTCAAAGCGCTCGGTGATCCGGTTCGGCTGCGTCTGCTGTCGATGATCGCCTCGGCCACCGACGGGGAGATCTGTGTCTGTGATCTCAGTGAGGCCTTCCCGCTCACCGGCCCGACGATCTCCCATCACCTGCGGATCCTGCGGGAGGCCGGCCTCGTGCACGGATCCCGTCGCGGAACCTGGGTCTACTACCGGGCGATCCCCGGCGAGCTGACTCGCCTCGCGGCCATCCTCGACGCCGACCGGCCGGCGCCCTCCCGGGTATAGGTGCTGGCACGGTCGCCACCTCACCGAGCTGTCCCCGTACCGAAGCCCTGTCGCAGTGCCGCCGGCCGGCGGGACCGGGCGGCGCTGTCAGCGTTCGGGTAGGTCGCAGACGAAGATGGCGGTGCCGGGGAACAGTCGGCCCCGCAGCGGGCTCCACTGGCCCCAGAGTTGTTCGTGATCGTCCGGCCATTCCGGTTCGATCAGGTCGCGGAGGAGGAAGCCGGCTCCGACCAGTTCGCGGACCCGGTCGCCGACGGTCCGGTGTTGTTCCAGGTAGGTGACGGTGCCGTCGTCGTCGCGTTCCACGTACGGCGTACGGTCGAAGTAGGAATTCCGGGCGATCAGCCCGCTCTCGTCCGGCTCGTCGAAGAAGATCCACCGCATGGGATGTGTGACGGAGAAGACCCAGCTGCCGCCGGGGCGCAGCACACGGGCGACCTCACGCATGGCCGCGCCGGAGTCGGCCACGAACGGGATGGCACCGAAGGCGGTGCACACGATGTCGAAGCTGCCGGTGGCGAAGGGCAGGGCCATCGCGTCGGCCTGGACCAGCGGCACCGGCACTCCGCTGCGGCCGGCGGCGTCGGCGGCGTGCCGCAGCATGCCTTCGGACAGGTCGAGGGCGACCGGGTGGGCTCCCTCACTCCGGAGCCAGCGGCTGGCGGCGGCGGCCCCGGCACCGAGTTCCAGGATCTTTTTTCCTGGTACGGGCCCGAGCAGTCGCGCGTCGGCCTCGCGGAGCCGTTCGGGGCACCAGACGAAGTCGACGTCGCCGAGGAAGGCGCCGTGTTCGTCCTGGTAGTCGTCGGCGTCCCGGTCCCACCAGGTCCGGTTGGCGCGGCGTGCCTCGGTCTCGGTGACGCGCGGCACGGGGGTATCGGACGAGTGGGGCGAGGTCACCCGGCAACGGTACGGCAGGCGTGGCGACCGTCCGGATTCGGCCCATAAAGCGCATGATGGTGGGTTCTCGACCGGCAATGTGCCGCAGTCCTCAGGAGGGCTTGCAACCTGTGGTAATGCGCACGGTAAGCTAGTCGATGCGCTCGCGGAACGTGTACCTCGGCAGGGAGCAGGTTCCGTGGTCGCCGGACCCGGCATGATCGACTGCTTTGATCCGACTGCCCTTCGGGTGGTCGTCTCGCTCGCTCGTGTCGTTTTCGGCGGCAGTTCCGTGGAGTGCGCGCGACACCACTAATCCCATCCGTTCGGAGCAACTGTCCACATGACGAGCAGCATCGAGGCCACCTCGAGCGCCAACAGGGTCACGATCGACGATCTCGGTTCTGAGGAAGCATTCCTCGCAGCCATCGACGAGACCATCAAGTACTTCAACGACGGCGACATTGTCGAAGGCACCGTCGTCAAGGTCGATCGGGACGAGGTCCTGCTCGACATCGGCTACAAGACCGAGGGTGTCATCCCCTCGCGCGAGTTGTCGATCAAGCATGACGTGGACCCCGCGGAAGTGGTGTCGGTCGGTGACCACATCGAAGCCCTCGTCCTCACCAAGGAGGACAAGGAAGGTCGCCTGATCCTCTCGAAGAAGCGTGCGCAGTACGAGCGCGCGTGGGGCACCATCGAGAAGATCAAGGAGGACGACGGCGTCGTTCGCGGCTCCGTCATCGAGGTTGTCAAGGGTGGCCTCATCCTCGACATCGGCCTCCGTGGCTTCCTCCCGGCTTCGCTCGTCGAGATGCGTCGTGTCCGCGACCTCCAGCCGTACGTCGGCCGTGAGCTCGAGGCCAAGATCATCGAGCTGGACAAGAACCGCAACAACGTGGTCCTGTCCCGTCGCGCGTGGCTCGAGCAGACGCAGTCCGAGGTTCGTACCGAGTTCCTCAACAAGCTGCAGAAGGGCCAGGTCCGCAAGGGCGTCGTGTCCTCCATCGTCAACTTCGGTGCCTTCGTTGACCTGGGTGGCGTTGACGGCCTCGTGCACGTCTCCGAGCTCTCCTGGAAGCACATCGACCACCCCTCCGAGGTCGTCGAGGTCGGCCAGGAGGTCGAGGTCGAGGTTCTCGACGTCGACCTGGACCGCGAGCGTGTCTCGCTGTCGCTGAAGGCGACCCAGGAAGACCCGTGGCGTCAGTTCGCCCGGACCCACGCGATCAACCAGATCGTGCCGGGCAAGGTCACCAAGCTCGTTCCGTTCGGCGCGTTCGTCCGCGTCGACGACGGCATCGAGGGCCTGGTGCACATCTCCGAGCTGGCCGAGCGTCACGTCGAGCTGCCCGAGCAGGTCGTCCAGGTCGGTTCGGACGTGCTCGTCAAGGTCATCGACATCGACCTCGAGCGTCGCCGGATCTCGCTGTCGCTCAAGCAGGCCAACGAGAACTTCGTCGAGGGCGAGGAGCACTTCGACCCGACGCTGTACGGCATGGCCGCCACGTACGACAACGAGGGCAACTACATCTACCCGGAGGGCTTCGACCCCGAGACGGGTGAGTGGCTCGACGGCTTCGACAAGCAGCGCGAGACGTGGGAGAAGCAGTACGCCGACGCCCGCGAGCGCTGGGAGGCCCACACCAAGCAGGTGCAGGCGTCCCGCGAGGCCGACGCCGAGGCCGCGCTCAACCCGGTTCCGGCCGGTGGCGTGACCTCGTCCTCGTCGACCTCCACCTCCACGAGCTCGTCGACGTCGACGCGCTCCGCCGAGGAGCCGGTGGGCACCCTGGCCACCGACGAGGCTCTCGCTGCTCTGCGCGAGAAGCTGGCCGGCGGCAAGAGCTGATCCAGCGGTAACCAGTACCACTGAAAGGCCGCCCCGACACCTGTCGGGGCGGCCTTTCGCCCATCCCGCACACGGCACCTCCCCGGCTTCGGCACCTCTCCGGCACCGGGATACTGATCGCATGTTGAGAGTCGGGCTCACGGGCGGAATCGGTGCGGGTAAGAGCGCGGTCGCGCGGCGCCTCGCCGACCGCGGCGCGGTGATCATCGACGCTGATCTGCTGGCCCGCGAGGTGGTCGAGCCGGGCACGGACGGGCTGGCCGAGATCGTCACGGCGTTCGGTTCCGGTGTGCTGACCCCGGAGGGTGCGCTGGACCGGCCGGCGCTGGGCCGCGAGGTCTTCGGCGACACGGCGGCACGCCGCCGCCTGGAGAAGATCATTCACCCGCGGGTACGGGCCCGGACGGTCGCGCTGACCGCGGCGGCCGCCCCGGACGCCGTCGTGGTCAACGACGTCCCGCTGCTGGTCGAGACAGGGCTTGCCCCCACGTACCAGCTGGTGATCGTGGTGATGGCGGACCGCGCGGTGCGTCTGGAACGTCTCACCCGCACCCGTGGGCTGTCCCCGGCCGAGGCGACCGCCCGGATCGACGCGCAGACCGGCGACGAGCAGCGCCGCGCCGCCGGTGACGTGCTCCTGGCGAACGAGGACGACCTGGCCGGCCTGCACGCCCGGGTGGACGAGCTGTGGCGGGACCGGCTGGTGGAGTTCGAGAGCAATCTGCGGTCCGGGCGATCCGCCACGAAAAGCCGGGAGTTGCGGATCGTGCAACCCGACCCGGAGTGGCCGCGCGCGGCGGACCGGCTGACCGCCCGGATCCGGCACGGCATCGGCGACCGCGCCGGCGTCCACCACATCGGCTCGACCGCGGTGCCCGGCCTGCCCGCCAAGGACATCATCGACCTGATGATCGGCGTGCGGACCCTCGACGAGGCCGACGCGCTGGCCGAACCCCTCGGCGCAGCCGGTTTCCCGCAACGGCCCGGGACCTGGTCGGACCACGCGCACGGCATCCCCGGCGGCACCTGGCCGAAACGGCTGCACGGCTGCGCCGACCCCGGATACCGCGTCAACCTGCACGTTCGGGTCACCGGCTCGCCGGGGTGGCGGTTCGCGCTGTTGATGCGCGACCACCTGCGGGCGGTGCCCGAGGCGCGGGACGCCTACGCTGCGGCCAAGGCCCGGCTGGCTTCAGAGCATCAGGACCGGCTGGGGTACGCGGAAGCGAAGGAACCATGGTTCGAGGCGGAGGCGCGCGCGGCCGACGACTGGGCGATCGCCACCAGGTGGCAGCCGGGGTCGTAGCCCGGCGGCTCTCGGCCCGCCAGCAGGTCGCGTTCGCCCGTTCGCCCGCCGGTCGTGTCAGGTCGTGTCCGGGAGGGTCCTCGCGGCGGCCGGATCGCGTGGTGCGCGACCCACCGAGGGTGCTCTCGCCAGGGCGTCCGGGAGCGCATCGACCACGGTGCGGTCGGACCTGGTCGGGTCCGGTGCCGGCGGCCGCCGCGGGCAGCCTGCATGCCAAGGTTAAGCGGCCCCCACAGGCCCGACAACGCACCGAATGTGCACCCTCAGCACGCCGGATCTCTCCGGGTTCCGCCAGCCGCCGGACGCGCCGTGGGCCGCGCCGAAACTTGTCATACCCCCGACGTACGGTGGTGGCATGGCGCTCGACATCCCACGACTCGACGGCCGGTTCGAGGTCATCAGTGACTACAAACCCGCAGGTGACCAGCCTGCCGCGATCGACGAGCTGGAGCGGCGGGTCCGGCACGGCGACCGCAACACCGTCCTGCTCGGCGCCACCGGCACCGGCAAGAGCGCGACCACGGCCTGGCTCATCGAGCGGCTGCAACGGCCCGCGCTGGTGATGGCTCCCAACAAGACGCTCTGTGCCCAGCTCGCCAAGGAGTTCCGCGAGCTGCTGCCCAACAACGCCGTCGAATATTTCGTCAGCTACTACGACTATTACCAGCCAGAGGCCTACATCGCCCAGACCGACACCTATATCGAGAAGGACTCGTCGGTCAACGAGGAGGTCGAGCGGCTCCGGCACTCGGCCACCAGGTCCCTGCTGACCCGCCGCGACACGATCGTGGTCGCCACCGTCAGCGCCATCTACGGCCTCGGCACCCCACAGGAGTATGTGGACCGGGCCATCCGGGTCAAGGTCGGCGAGGACATCAACCGGGACAGGCTGCTGCGCCGCCTGGTCGACATCCAGTACGCGCGCAACGACATGTCCTTCCAGCGGGGCACGTTCCGGGTGCGCGGCGACACTCTGGAGATCATCCCGGCTTACGAAGAGCTCGCCATCCGGATCGAGCTGTTCGGCGACGAGGTGGAGAAGCTCTACTACCTGCACCCGCTCACCGGCGAGGTGGTCCGCGAGGTCGACGAGCTGATCATCTTCCCGGCCACGCACTACGGTGCCGGCCCGGAGCGGATGGAACGGGCGATCAACGACATCGAGGCCGAGCTGGCCGAGCGGCTCGCCGAGTTCGAGCGCCAGGGCAAACTGCTGGAAGCCCAGCGACTGCGGATGCGGACGGCCTATGACATCGAGATGATGCGGCAGGTCGGCTTCTGCAACGGCATCGAGAACTACTCGATGCACATGGACGGGCGGACCTTCGGCGAGCCGGCGTACACGCTGCTCGACTACTTCCCCGACGACTTCATCACCGTCATCGACGAGTCGCACGTGACGATCCCGCAGATCGGCGGGATGTACGAGGGCGACGCCTCCCGGAAACGGATCCTGATCGAGCACGGGTTCCGGCTGCCCAGCGCCGCCGACAACCGGCCGTTGCGCTTCGACGAGTTCCTGGACCGCGTCGGCCAGATGGTGTTCCTCTCCGCCACTCCCGGCAACTGGGAGATGGAGCAGGCGCAGGGCGAGTTCGTCGAGCAGGTCATCCGCCCCACCGGCCTGGTCGACCCGCAGGTGGTCGTCAAACCCACCAAGGGCCAGATCGACGACCTGATGCACGAGATCAGACTGCGCACCGAGCGCGACGAGCGGGTCCTGGTCACCACGCTCACCAAGAAGATGTCCGAGGACCTCACCGACTACCTGCTGGAGAACGGCATCCGCGTCCGCTACCTGCACTCCGAGGTGGACACGCTGCGCCGCGTCGAGCTGCTCAAGGAACTGCGCAAGGGCGACTACGACGTGCTCGTCGGCATCAACCTGCTCCGCGAGGGCCTCGACCTGCCCGAGGTGTCACTGGTCGCGATCCTGGACGCCGACAAGGAGGGCTTCCTGCGCAGCGGCCGTTCCCTGATCCAGACCATCGGCCGTGCCGCGCGAAACGTCTCCGGCGAAGTCCACATGTATGCCGACAAGATCACGCCTTCGATGCGGAACGCCATCGACGAGACCGACCGCCGCCGGGCCAAACAGATCGCCCACAACGAGGCCAACGGCATCCAGCCGCAGGCCCTGCGCAAGAAGATCCACGACATCCTCGACGACATCTACCGCGAGGCGGAGGACACCGACGAGGCCGTCGCCGGCTCGATGGTCGGCGGCGCCGGCCGCCAGATGTCCCGCGGCAAGGCCCCGGTCCCGGAAACCCGTTCCCGCGGCAAGGCGTCGGCCACCCCGGCCCGCGCCGGCATGGCCCGGGCCGAGCTGGCCCAGCTCATCCAGGACCTCAGCGACCAGATGCTGGCCGCCGCCCGCGAACTGCAGTTCGAGCTGGCGGCCCGAATCCGCGACGAGGTCCACGAACTGAAGAAGGAACTACGAGGCATGGACGCAGCAGGCGTGAAATAACCACTCGTCCCCCAGCATCCAGCCTTCTACGGTGACGGCATGCCCCCGGTCCCCGAAGCTGCCGCCGTCCCACCCGTAGTCCCGTCCTGCACTTCGCCCGTCGTCGTTCCGCTCTCTGCCGCTTCGCCTGCCGCTGTGCCGGCTGAGCCGAACGTGCTGGCAGAGGCGCTGGGCGGGCCGCGTGTGCGGGGCGAGGCAGGGGGTGATCCGTGCACGTCCGCTGAGGTGTCCGGCGGGCCGTGCGCGCTTGTCGAGGTGTGGGACGAGCCGGACATGGAGTCACTGGCGCGGCTCACCCGGCGTTGCCTCGCTGTGGACGGGGGTCTGCCACTGGCGGTGGAACCGTGGTTCCTGCAGAGCCGCTGGTTCCGTCCCGGTACCCGGACCTTCGTCGTGCACACCGACGGCGTCGCTGCTCTGGGTACGGCCGCTGACCATGGAGCGGATGAAGTGGGATCTGCCGGTGTGGCGTTGAGGGATGTGACGGACGGTGTAGTCGCGGCTGTCGCGGTGCGGCCCGGGCCGGACGGCCCGGTGATCACCGGGCTGGTGGATCCGGACTTTCGGTGCCGCGGGATCGGGTCGCGGGTGTTGGACGCTGCACTGGCTTCAGTGTTCTCGCCATCTCAGGACACCGAGTCAGACCAGCCGGTGTCCTGGGCCGCCGGGCCAGTCCAGTCACTGTCTTGCCCTGGGGGATCAGCATTTCCCACGACGGAGTCAGGGCATGCGGCGGCTTCGACTGCGTGGCCGGGCGGGCCGTCGCCTGCTGTCGGGCCGGGCGGGTCGCCTTCTGCTGTCGAGCCGGGCGATGCCGGGTCTTTCACGACCGGGACCGGGACCGAAGGAATGGCGGTTTCGGAGGTCGGGGCTGCTGATTCTTCTGTCGGGCACCGGGGCGTGACCGTGGAGACGGAAGGGCTTTCGGCGGCGGCCGAGGCGCTGTTCGTGGCACGGGGGTTTCGGCAGGTCTTCGCTGAGGACGTTTTGCGAATCGATCTGACCGGAAACGATGGGTCAGGGCCGGAGCCGGAGCCGGTGGCGAATTTCGAGTCTGGGTGGGTGCCGGGGGCGGAAGTCGTCGAGTGGGGGACGGGTGTCGCGGAGCGGTTTCATGCGGTTTACGGGGCGGCGTTCCGGGAGCGGCCCGGGTTTCCGGATCCCTCCGCGGAGGAGTGGATCGAGGAGACGGCCGAGGAGTACGGCTTTCGGCCTGACTGGTCACTTCTGGTGACTGTGCCGGGAATCGGGGACGCGGGATTCGTCACTGCCGCCGCAGGATGGATCGTTCAGGTCGGAGTGGTGCCCGCGGCCCGGGGGGCCGGACTCGGTGCGGCGCTGATCCGGGAATCGCTGCGGCGGGCGGCAGTGGCGGGATTCGGCGAGTCCTGGCTCTGCGTCAACGTCGACAATCCAGCCGGTGCCCTGTACCGGCGGCTCGGATTCCAGGATCGGGGCCGCCGCGCCCGATTCCAGCTGCGGGGGTAGCGAGCCGGTGGATTCGAACCTCGCGCATGGCCTAATGAGAGCGGCGGACCTCGGCCGGTGAAGCTCGCCGGATCGCAGCTGGTCAAGGCCCGGGCTGCCGGTCATGGGCCGTAGGAAGCCGAGAAGATCCCGAATCGGCGGAGCCGGGATCTCCGACGATGATCTCGTCCCGCCCGGACCCGACTTCGACCCGAATGACTGGCAGGCCAGCAGTGAGGCAGACCAGCAGTGAGGCAGGCCGGAGGGCGAGGCGGGCCAGCAGTGAGGTGGGCCAGGCGGTGAAGTGAGCCGGGCAGCAGAGCGGGCCGGGAGTGGGGTGGGCCAGCAGCAAAGCGGGCCGGGCAGCACAGCGGGTCGGCTGGTGAGGTCGGCGGGGCAGTGAGGCGGCGCGATGGGTCCCGGCAGCGCGAGGTGGGCCGGTGCCGGCTGGGGGTGTTAGAAGGCGGGCCGCGTCTGCTGGGTGGGGACGTCGGCGAAGTATTCGGCCATCGGTGGCTGGGCCAGTGCGCCGCCGATCAGGGCCCGCCACTGGGCCAGGCGGTCGGTGCGGCGGAAGTTGTGTTCGTGGGCTTCGATGCTGTCCCATTCGGCCAGCAGTACGAATCTCGTCGGGGCCTCGACGCCGCGTTGCAAGCGGACCGAGCGGCAGCCGGGGGCGCCCGCGACGACCGGGCGGGCGAGTTCGTAGGCGTTGACGAATTCGTGTTCGCGGCCGGGGAGAACGTCGATCAGGGTGACTTCGAGAACCATGTCGGCAAGAGTTCCATACGCGCCCTGGCGGCCAGCGGACTAGGACGCTCGAAGAGGATGTGCACAGTCTGATTAAAGGGGAATTTCACCCGTCGGAGCGTACGCTGAGTGCGAGCGGCGGATCCCAGGGTGACGCCGGGGTGCGGCGGGACTGAGCGGTGCGGGTCGATACCGACCGGATGGGTGGTTTGGCCGCGAGCCTCGCCACTCTGTGGACTCCCGATGTGCCGTTCGCGCCGAGTATGCGTAACAATGGCGCTGTGGGAGGGGAGTATTCCCCCGCATCGGTCTCGTCAGCACGGAACGCCTAGCGGCGGGCCCGGGGCCGGTGGTCGTGGATGTCACATCCGCGGCGGAAGAGACCTCCGACAGTCGCACGTCGCTGCTCTCCATCCGATCCCGGGTGAGCGCAGCGGCGACTCGTGTCTGCCGGAGGTCCTAGTTGAACGTTTCAGTCTGGGTGTGGGGCGCCACTCTCGTCGCGCTCATCGCGGTTATGGCCGTCGATCTGCTCATCATCGGCCGCCGTCCGCACGAGCCCAGCATGAAGGAAGCCGGCGGCTGGGTCGCGTTCTACGTCGGTCTCGCTGTGCTCTTCGGCATCGGCCTGTGGGTGACCGCGGGCGGCCAGGCGGCCGGTGAGTTCTACACCGGCTGGCTCACCGAGTACTCGTTGAGTGTCGACAACCTGTTCGTCTTCGTGATCATCATGGCCCGCTTCGCGGTTCCGCGGCATCTCCAGCAGAAGGTGCTGCTGATCGGCATCGTGCTGGCGCTCATCATGCGTGGCGCGTTCATCGCCGCCGGCGCCGCGCTGATCACCCAGTTCTCCTGGGTGTTCTACATCTTCGGCGCGTTCCTGGTCTACACGGCGTTCACGCTGGTCAAGGGCGAGGACGAGTCCGAGGAGTTCAAGGAGAACATCCTGATCCGCTGGGCGAAGCGGGCGCTGCCGCTCTCCTCGTCCTTCGGCGACGGCCGGTTCAGCACCGTCTCCGACACCGGCAAGCGGCTCTTCACCCCGATGCTCATCGTGATGATCGCGATCGGCACCACGGACCTGATCTTCGCGCTCGACTCGATCCCGGCGATCTTCGGCATCACGAAGGAGCCGTACCTGGTCTTCACCGCGAACGTCTTCGCGCTGATGGGCCTGCGCCAGCTCTTCTTCCTGCTCGGCGGCCTCCTCGAACGCCTGGTCTATCTGAACATCGGCCTGGCCGTGGTCCTGGCGTTCATCGGTGTGAAGCTGGTCCTGGAGGCCCTGCACACCAACAACCTGTCCTTCATCAACGGCGGTGAGGGCTTCCACTGGGCCCCCGAGATCCCGATCTGGCTCTCCCTGCTGGTGATCCTCGGAACCTTGGCCGTGGCAACCGCAGCCAGCCTTCTGAAGACCTCAAGAGACCGCAAAAAAGAACTGGTGACAACAACTCACCAGCACTGAGAGCATCCGAAGTGCCCCGGACGACAACCGTCGCCCGGGGCACTTCGCTGTCCCACGCCAGTGAGGACGGCGGCGAGGCCGCTGACAGCGCGGCTGGTACGGCGACGTGCGGCGGTGCGATGGCCGGCCGGGAGGACCGGAAGGACCGGGAGAGGGAGGCAGAGGGCGAGCGCGTCCCCACCCGTACCGCAGCGGGGTTGGAAGTGTGAATCGCCGACCGCAGGAGGCGAACGAGCCACGCACCAGGGGATGAACCCAAGGTTTTGGGCGGGCGTGGCTCACGGAGGGATCAAGCCTGACCGCCCGGAGTGAGCCACGCCCGCCCAAAACCGCCCCACAACGAACCAAAAGCGAACGGCCCGCCCCCAAGAGGAGCGGGCCGTTCGAAAGACGCAGACGACTACTGGTGCTTACGGCGAGAAGCAGCGCGCCCACGGGCGTTCTGGTCCAGGACGACCTTGCGGATCCGCACGGCGGCCGGGGTGACCTCGACGCACTCGTCCTCGCGGCAGAACTCCAGCGCCTGCTCGAGGGAGAGCTTGCGCGGCGGGATCAGGCGCTCGGTGTTGTCGGCGCTGGCGGCCCGCATGTTGGTGAGCTTCTTCTCCTTGGTGATGTTGACGTCCATGTCGTCCTCGCGAGAGTTCTCGCCGACGATCATGCCCTCGTACACCTCGGTGGTCGGGTCGACGAAGAGCTGACCCCGCTCCTGCAGGTTGATCATCGCGAACCCGGTGACCGCGCCGGCCCGGTCGGCGACCAGCGAGCCGTTCTGGCGGGTACGCAGCTCGCCGAACCACTGCTCGTAGGCCTCGAACAGGTGGTGCATGATGCCGGTGCCGCGGGTCTCGGTGAGGAACTCGGTCCGGAAGCCGATCAGGCCGCGGGCCGGGACCAGCCACTCCATCCGGAGCCATCCGGTGCCGTGGTTGATCAGCTCTTCCATCCGGCCCTTGCGGGTGGAGAGGAGCTGGGTGATGGCGCCCATGTACTCGTCGGGGGCGTCGATGGTGAGACGCTCGACGGGCTCGTGGACCTTGCCGTCGATGGTCTTGGTGACCACCTGCGGCTTGCCGACGGTGAGTTCGTAGTTCTCCCGGCGCATCTGCTCGACCAGGATGGCGAGAGCCAGCTCACCACGGCCCTGGACCTCCCAGGCGTCGGGGCGGTCGGTGTTCAGGACGCGCAGCGACACGTTGCCGATGAGCTCCTTGTCGAGGCGGTCCTTGACCATGCGCGCGGTGACCTTGGCGCCCTTGACCTTGCCGACCATGGGCGATGTGTTGGTGCCGATGACCATGGAGATGGCCGGCTCGTCGACCTGGATCAGGGGGAGCGGGATCGGGTTCTCCGCGTCGGCGAGGGTCTCGCCGATCATGATCTCGGAGATGCCGGCGACGGCCATGATGTCGCCGGGGCCGGCGCTCTCGGCCGGCTTGCGCTCCAGGCCCTCGGTGATCAGCAGCTCGGAGATGCGCACGTTGCTGATGGTGCCGTCGGTCTTGCACCAGGCGACGGTCTGGCCCTTGCGGATGGTGCCCTCGTGCACGCGGCAGAGCGCGAGACGGCCGAGGAACGGCGACGCGTCGAGGTTGACGACGTGCGCCTGGAGCGGGGCGCCCTCGTGGAACTTGGGGGCCGGGATGGTCTCGAGGATCGTGCTGAACAGCACGTCGAGGGAGTCGCTGTCCTCGGGGACGGTGCCGTCCTTGGGCTGGGTCAGCGAGGCGATGCCGTCGCGGGCACAGGCGTAGACGATCGGGAACTCGATCTGGTGCTCGTCGGCGTCGAGGTCGAGGAACAGCTCGTACGTCTCGTCGACGACCTCTTTGATGCGGGCGTCGGGCCGGTCCACCTTGTTGATGATCAGGATGATCGGCAGCTTGGCGGCGAGGGCCTTGCGGAGCACGAACCGGGTCTGCGGGAGCGGGCCCTCGGAGGCGTCGACGAGCAGCGCCACGCCGTCGACCATGGTGAGGCCGCGCTCGACCTCACCGCCGAAGTCGGCGTGGCCGGGGGTGTCGATGATGTTGATGGTGACCGGGTCGCCCTCGGAGGGCTGGTAGCTGATCGCCGTGTTCTTGGCGAGGATGGTGATGCCCTTTTCCCGCTCCAGGTCCATGGAGTCCATGGCGCGGTCGGCCATCTCGCCACGCGCGTGGGACTGGCTGCCCTGGCGCAGCATGGCGTCGACCAGGGTGGTTTTGCCATGGTCGACGTGAGCGATGATGGCGACGTTGCGTAGGTCGGTGCGGGTCTGCATGAGGTCTATTGTTCCCGGCGAAGGTTGCGGAATGTGACACGGGGTCAAGACCTGAAACTTGTGGTCTTATGGCCGTTTTGCGAGGACGGCAGCCGCGGCAGGCCGAGGACGGTAGCGCCGGCGGGCGAGGCCCACGGCCCCAGCGGCGGCCCGCAGGTCAGCCGGGATACACTGGGATTTGCACCCGAGGCCTCAATTTGGAATCCGCTCCCGCGGTCCAGTACTGTCTCGGGGTTGTCGTGTGTCGTTGAAGCTGGCGAGCTGCGAGTTCGGCCCGTGCAGCTCACCCTAAGGAGCCCTACTCAATGCCGCCCAAGAAAAAGACTCATGAGGTCACCCTCGCGCTTGAGGCGGGTAACGCCGCGATGGTCGACCTCGGTAAGATGCTCGGCCCGACCGGTGCCAACATGCGCGCCGTCAAGGTCGAGTACGACGAGGCCACCTCGAAGAACCGGGGCGAGATCATCCCGGTCATCGTGTCGGTCTACGAGGACCGCAGCCACACGCTGATCTACAAGACGCCGCCGACCAGCTTCCTCATCCGGAAGTCCCTGGGCATCAAGTCCGGCGCCGCCAACCCGCTCACCACGACCGTCGGCACGCTCAGCGTCGCCCAGGTCAAGGAGATCGCGGAGCGTAAGCTGCCCGACCTCAACGCGAACGACATGGACGCTGCGATCAAGATCGTGGCCGGCACCGCCCGTTCGATGGGTGTGAAGGTCGCTTCCTGACGTTCGACCAGTGCGCTGACGTTTAGCCAGTGATGGAACGGGCCCCGGTGTCTCACCGGGGCCCGTTCTTCTTCGGTGCCACCACTTCGTCGATCAGCCCGTACTCCACGGCTTCGGCGGCGCCGAGGCTGCGCCCGGCACTGAGGTCGTCCTCGATCCGGCTGCGGGTCTTGCCGGTCAGCTCGGCGAGCCGGAGCACCACTTCCTCCAGCTCCCGCAGGTACTGCCCGGCCGCCGCGGCCACCTCGTCGGCGGTCCCGGTCACCGCAGCGGTCCGCGGCTCGGACAGTTTGAACCGGGCGTGCCGGTACGCCGCCCGGCGGCCCGCGGCCGTGAGCACGGCCAGGGCGGCACCGCCGGCTTCGGCCGTGACCAGGGCGTGCACCGGTGCGGCGAGCGCGTCGACCACGTCGACCACGGACAGCGCGGCGCTCAGGTCACCGCCGGAACTGGACACGTGCAGGTGGATCTCCTCGGGCCCGGCCGAGTCGAGGGTGAGCAGCGCGGCCACGATCCCGGACGCGTTCTCGGCGTTGAGCTGACCGCGCAACATGACGATCCGCTGGTCGAAGAGACGCTCCTCCAGCCAGCCGGGGAACCCGGGTGTGAGGCCGGGCAGATGTGGTGGTTGCCACTCGGGCGGGTGATTCGGCTGGGGGTACAGGGGCATGGAGACCTCCCGGGGCAGCGCACTGAATGCCAGCCTATCCACGAGGGCGTGAAACGTGCCGATAACCGCCGAGGGCTAGGGTCCGTCCATGTCCGGACCCCGGCGCAGATCGGCGTTGCTGGCCCGGCTCGCCGATCGGCCGGCCGGTAGCACCCAGAGTGCGATCGTGGACGAGTTGCGGGCCGTGATCCTGCACGGTCAGGTGCCGCCCGGTTCGGCTATCCCGGTCGACGCGGTGGCGACGGCGTTCGGGGTGAGCCGGATCCCGGTGCGGGAGGCGCTGATGACCCTGATCGGGGAGGGCCTGGTCGACCATCGGGCCAACGGCGGCTACCGGGTGGCCATGATGACGGCCCGCGAGTTCGGGGAGATCTACCTGGTCCGGGAGGCTCTGGAGTCGGCGGCGCTGCGGGTGGCGGTCGCCGGTGCGTCAAGTGCCGACGACCGGACGGCCCGGGCCGCGCTGCGGTCGCTGGATCAGGCGATCGAGGCCGACGACGGCGGGGCCGCCTATCACCGGGAGAGCCGGCGGTTCCATCTGGCGCTGATCGCCCCGTGCCGGATGCGGCGGCTGGTGAACATGCTGGAGTCGGCGTGGAACATGACCGAGCCACTGCGTCCGATGTCACACCTGACCGGTTCGGAACGGGAGTTGCTGCACTCCGATCACGCCGGGATGCTCGCCGCGTTCCTGCGGCGCGACCAGGAGGCCCTCGCCGGCGTGTGTGCCGTGCATCACGGCCGGTTGCAGAGGTTCGTCGCGTTCCTGCCACGGGACATCGGGCTTTTCGCGGAGGGCGACTGACCTTCAAGATCAAAAACACGATTGCGGCGGTACGCCTACTGAGCCGCCCGAAAACAACCAAAATCGGATAGTGCTCTACCGCAGCGAACGGACACAGGTCTTTCGCCGGACCGTGCCCGGCGGCCGGAGCCTGATCCACAAGCGGGCCACCGGCCCCGGCGCCACCCGCCGCGCCGGACACGAACAGTCGGTGCTGCGGCACCTCGCCGGCATCCCGGGTGTGCCCCGGCTCGCCGGTCACCAGTCACCACGGGTACTGACCGTGGAGGACGACGGCGGCACCGTCCCGGACGGCGGACCGTTACCCGTACCCACGCTGTGGAAGATCGGCGCCGGCCTGGCGGCGACCCTCGCCGCCGTGCACCGCGCCGGGGTGATCCACCGGGACGTCACCCCGGCCAACATCCTGCTGCCCGCCACCGGCCCACCGATACTGATCGATTTCGACCTGGCACTGATCGGGCCCGGCCCCGGCACCGCCCCGGACGGGCCGGTCGGCACACTCGGCTACCTGGCACCGGAGCAGACCGGCCGGATCGGAACCGCCGTCGACATCCGCGCCGACCTCTACGGCCTGGGCGCCACCCTGTACGCGCTGGCCACCGGCGAACCACCGGTCCGCGGCCCGGACACCCTCGATCTGGTCCGGGACACCCTGACGCGCCCACCGGTCCCACCGGACCGGCTGCGCCCCGACCTGCCGCCCCGGTTCGCCGCGATCGTTCTGCGGCTGTTGGAGAAGGACCCGGACCGCCGCTACCAGAGCGCCGAAGGACTGGCCTACGACCTGGCCCGCGGGCAAGCCGACCCGGACGGGCGGTGGCTGCTCGGCGAACGCGACTTCCCGGCCTTCCTGGTGCCACCGGCCCGGCTGGCCGGCCGGAGCCGGGAGACCGCCCTGCTCACCGCGGCCCTGGACCGCGCCCTGGACGGCGGGACACCGGCCCTGCTGGTCGCCGGGCCGCCGGGCAGCGGCAAGAGCGCACTGCTGCGGGCCCTGCGCCCGATGATCACCGACCGGGGCGGCTGGTTCACCACCGGCCGGTTCGACCGGTTCCGCACCGGCACCGGCACCGGCGGCGTCACCCGCGCCCTGCGGGGCCTGGTCCAGGCGGCGCTGGCCGAACCGGAACCGGAGATCGCCGAGGACCGCCGCCGGATCGTGGCCGAACTCGGCGCCAACACCGAAGTGGTCTACGCCGCCATCCCGGAGATGACCGACCTGCTCGGCCCGCGGGAACAGACCCGGCCGGCGGACCCGACGACCGCCCGGGCCCGGGCCGGTGCCGCCGCGGTGGCCCTGCTGCGGGCGTTCGCGGCCCGGCACCGGATCGTGCTGGTCCTCGACGACCTGCAGTGGGCCGTCGACGGATCGGTGCAGGTCCTGGAGGCGATCCTGGGTGCCGGGCCGATCCCCGGACTGCTGATCACGATGACCTACCGCGACGAGGACCCGGCCCTGCGGGAACTGATCGACCGCTGGCGGCACGACGGCCGGGCCGGCCCGGTGATCCGGCTCGCCGGACTCGACCCGGACAGCGCGGCCGAACTGGTCGGCGCGGTGCTGCGGACGCCGCCGCAGGACACCGCCGAGTTGGCCGAAGCGGTCCGGGACAGCGGCGACGGTAACCCGTACGCCATGGTGGAACTGCTCAACGGGCTGCGGTCGGAACGGTTGCTGACCCTGTCCGGGACGGGCTGGCAGTGGGAGCCGGAGGCGGTCCGGTCCTTCGCCGCGGCCCACCAGATTCCCCGATTGCTGGCCGTACGCGTGGAGCAACTGCCCGCCGGGACCCGTCACCACCTGGCCGCCCTGTCCTGCCTCGGCGGTGACGCCGGCACCGGCCTGCTGGCGGCCGCGACCGGGACCACCGAACCGGTACTGACCCGCGACCTGACCCCGGCCGTCGACGGCGGACTGATCCTGATCACCGACGGAACCGTCCGCTTCCGCCTCGACCTGATCCACCAGACAGCACACGACCTGCAGACCACCGCGGAACGGGAGCACACCCACCTGACCCTGGCCCGCCGCCTGGCCACCCGGCCCGGCCACCAGCAGGAAGCCGCCGAACAATACCTGGCCGCCGTCGCCCTGATCACCGGACCGGCGGAACGGCAGACCGCGGCGGCTCTGCTGCACGAAGCCGGCCGGCGCACCGTACGGCTCACCAACCATCCGGTGGCCGCCGAACTGTTCGACGCGGCGAGCCGGCTCGCCCCGGACCGGGGCCCACTGTGCGACGCGATCGCCGTGGACCGGCACGCCACCCTCTTCTGCCTGGGCCGGCTCGACGAAGCCGACCGGATCTACCGGGAACTGGCCGGCCGGTCCCCGGACCTGATCACGCTTGCCGACGCCACCGCGATCCAGGTCGACCTGCTGGCCCAGCGCGGCGACTCACAGGCCTCGTGGGCCCTCGGCCTGGACGTCCTGCGCCGCTTCGGCATCGAACCGCCGGACGACCTGGCACCGTACGTGCTCGCGGAGACGGCCGCCCTGCGGGACCACCCCGGCGACCTCGACCGGGCCGCCGAGACCACCGACCCCCGGGTCCTCGCGGCCGGCCGGCTGATCAACCGGCTGCTGGTGCCCGCCTACCGGCTCGGGACACTGCACCACGCGTGGGTGGTGCTGCAGGCGTACCGGCTGTGGCGTACCGAAGGGGTCTGCCCACCGGTCGTCGGAGCCGCCGGAGCGGCGATCTGCACCACCATCGACCAGTACGACGACTACCGCACCGGGTACCGGCTGAGCCGGTACGTGGCCGAGACCGGCCGGGCGCACGGCTACCAGGCGGAGACCGCCGTCGCCCGGTACATGTACCTGTACCTGGCAGCGCACTGGTTCGAACCCCTCGAAGAGATCGCCGACGCCGGCCCGCAAGCCCGTGACGACCTGATCGCCGCCGGAGACGGCCTGGTCGCCGGGTTGAGCAGCGTCCGGCAGGCGGCCGCCCTTTTCGACACCGCGGACTCGCTGGAGACGGTCGCCGAGGAGGTCGGCGCCGCCCTGGCCACCGCTGAGCGCACCGGCAACCGGACCGCCGCGCTCAGCCTCACCGGATACCGGGACCTGGTACGCGGCCTGCGTGAACCGGTTCCGGACTGCGAACCACCCGAACCCGACGGGCTGCACACCTACCCGCCGGGCCTGGCCACCCACCACGTCAACCGGGCCCTCGCCGCGTTGCTCCGGCACGACCCGGCAGCCCTGGACGAGCACTCCGCCGCGGCGATGCGGCACCGCGACGCGATCCGCGGCTTCTACGTCTCCGCCCTGGCCCGGGTGGTCCGCTGCCTCAGCCTGACCGCCCGGCTCCGCGACGGCGACCCCACCGCCGGCACCGAACTCGGCGGGCTCCGGGACTGGCTCGCCGCCCGCGCCACCGACTCACCCCGCAACTTCCGGCCACTGTTGCGCCTGGTCGACGCCGAACGAGCCTGGGCCCGCGGTGACCCGGACGCCGCCGCCCGGCACTTCGACGCCGGCCTGGACGAGGTGACCGGCCGGCCGTGGCACCGGGCCCTGCTCGCCGAACGGGCCGCCCGCTTCCACCTCGAACGCGGCATGGCACACACCGGGCACCGGCTGCTGGTGGAAGCCCGCGACACCTACCTGGCCTGGGGCGCCGGTGGGCTGCTGGCCCGTCTGGAAGCCGGGCACCCGTTCCTGCGGGCCACCGTCCCCGACTCCGGCAGCGGCGCCGGCACCGACCGGATCGACCTGGTGGCGATCCTGCGCGCCTCCCGCGCACTCAGTTCGGCGACCTCGCTGGCCGGACTGGAACGGCAGGTCGGTGACGTGCTGAGCGCCATGACCGGGGCCACCCACGTACGCCTCGTGCTGCGGCACCGGACCGGGGACTGGCACACCACCGAGATCGCCGGCGACACCCCGGCCGGGCCCGGACCGGACCGGCTCGAATCGGCCGTCCGCTACGTCCTGCGGACCGGCCGACCGCTGCTGGTGGCCGACGCGACCCGGGACGGACGCTTCGCCCGCGACCCGTACCTCGCCGGGCTGGGCACCTGCGCGCTGCTGGCGGTGCCGATTCCGAGCCGGGACGCCGACGGCGCGGTCCTGCTGCTGGAGAACCACCGGCAGGACGGTGTCTTCGCCACCGACCGCCTCGAAGCGGTCCGGCTGATCGCCGGGCAGCTCGCGGTCGCCCTGGACAACGCCCTGCTCTACGACTCGCTGGAGGACACCGTCCGGATCCGGACCGCGGACCTGGCCGACCGGCACCGCGAACTGGAGGCCGCCAACCAGCTCAAGGCCGACCTGATCGGCATGCTCGGCCACGAGATCAACAACCCGCTGGCGATGATGCTCGGCAACCTCGACCTGGCACTGTCCGAGGAGGACCTGCCCGCCGGCACCCGGCAGATCGTCGGCAAGGTGCACCGCACCACGCAGCGGCTCGCGATCATCGTCCAGGAGGTGCTGGACCTGGTCAGCCTGGACGCCGGCCGGCTGATGGCGACACCCGTCCCGGTGCACGTCGCCGACCACATCGAAGCGGCCCTGGTCGCCACCGCCGCCGGCGGGGTGCCGGTGGTCTGCCCGCCGGACCTGGTCGCGATGATGCAGCCCAGCCACCTGGATCAGATCCTCACCAACCTGATCAGCAACGCCGCCAAGTACGGCGGTGGCGTGACCGCGGTCGTCGCCCGGCAACGCGGCCCGGCCGTCACCGTCGAAGTCCGCGACGAGGGACCCGGAGTGCCGCCGGAGTTCCAGGACCGGCTCTTCGACCGGTTCGCCCGCGCCGCGTCCACCGCCGGGAAGGTGGCCGGCACCGGGCTGGGCCTCTACATCGTCCGGGAACTGGCCCGGGCCAACCAGGGCGACGTCGACTACCACCCCGGCGAGACCGGCGGATCGACATTCGTCCTCCGACTCCGGCCGGGTCACGGCCCGGAACCACCGGTAACACCTGGATGATCGTCGGGGAAATCCGCACGGAAGTCACCGCCGGCCGCCGAGGCCGGCATTTTGTCATGTCGTTCGCCGACTTTAAGCTCGTGGAATGCCGACCGAAAGCGTTCTCGAGATCGCCGCCTGCATCGTGATCTCGGCGCTGTTCGCCTATCTCGGCGGGCGTGCCCATCAGTGGTACAGACTCGGTCTCGACCGGGACCGGTCATTTCGCGACGGATACCGGCACGGTTACCGAGCATTCTTCGTGATGGCCTCCCGGGGTTTCCGGCCGGAATACGAAACACGCGAACGGGAACGGCGCGAACAGCAGTAGGGCGGGCCCGGTCCCCAGATCATCTGAAGACCGGGCCCGCCCGGTGAAACGTCACGCCTGTGCCCGCACCCCGGTTCAGGAGGGCGCGGGCGTGGTGGAATTCGTCGGCGAATTCCATGAGCAACCTGATGGTGGTACCCCGCTTGAGAAGCCGGTGCCATCGGGGCAGGCGCATCCCCCGGCGGCACCGGCGTGGATCAGGTGCCTACTTCTTGCGGTCGTTGCGGCCGTAGTCGCCGCCGCCGTGGTTGTCGTCGTCGTCCCAGCCGCCGTTGCCGTAACCGCCGCCGTTGTGCCCGCCGTTGCCGTTGCCGTTACCGTAGCCGCCGCCGTTGTGGCCGCCGTTGCCGTAACCGCCGCCGTTGCCGTAACCGCCGCCGTTGCCGTAGCCACCGTGGCCCTTACCGCCCCAGCCCCAGCCCGGCTTGCCGTAGATGACCCGGCCGGGGTGGCCGTAGATGACCCGTCCCGGGCTCTTCACGAAGACCCGGGCCGGCCGGCCCTGACGGTACTGTCCCACCCACACCGGGCGGTACTGGTTCGGGAAGGCACAGACGGCGCGCAGCGCGACGTCGAAGCCGCCCCGGTCCCAGTTGTCGTAGCTGGCGACCTGGAGCGCCCAGGCACCGCCGCGCACGCCGACGCGGACCGGGCTGCAGCTGTAGGTGTCCCAGTAGCCCCGCTGCTCACCGAAACGCCCGGCCAGGCTGCAGGCCTGGAGCGACGAGTAGAAACCGGCAACCTGGACGCCGTCGTTCAGGTGGACCGGCCGCGTCGCGGGCTTGGTGTGCGCGACACTATTGGCATTGACGGCCTGCGCTGGACCGGCAGCTACCGCAAGCGCGGCGAGCAAGCCGAGTCCACCCGTGGAAATAACGCGGGTGAGCTTTTTCATCGCGGTTCCTTTCGGTTTCTTCTGGTGGAGCCTTTCGAGAGGGAGAACACCATTTCCGCGACGCCGGTTGTCGCTCCTGCGTACATTGTCGGATGCCTGAACGACTGCCGATGACTGGCCGTTCAGGGGAACTGCCCGAAGAAAGCGTCAGGGAGCGAACCGAATTCGCTTTCCAGGGCTCTTCCGCTCTCCGTGGTGGCCCGGCTCCACGCCCGACGTAGTGCGAACGGGCGTTAGCGACCGTCCGTTCGCACCACCCGATCCGCCTTTCGGCCGATGGCGGGCGGCTGAAATGACGACGGACCCCTGGCCGCAAGTGGGCTGAATTACGTTGCTTCTACCTCGAAATAGTTCGCGGAGGGGCATTTCGGCACCTTGTACCGCAGCCGATTCGCTGTTAGCGCGGCACCGAAAGGCCAGAACGGGCGTCTCTGGCCTCTGCCGACATTTCTGGCAAGTTAATGGCATGACGGAACTCCCGGCGGCCCGGTCGCGGGGTGGACCGTGGGGACCGGACGGCGACTAGATCAAGGACTCGACCGTGGCAAAAGACGACACGACGCTGCCCGCGAGGTGGCGGGCGGCCTACAACGCGGCGCTGGCCCTGCTGGAGAGCGATCAGCCGTACAGCGATCCCTCGGATCCCGTCGCCCGAGCCCGGGTGCAGCGTGCCCGCACCGACACCCGGAGATGGATCCGGGCCCAGAAGACGCTCGCGGCGGTCGGCGAGCTGTCCCCGGTCCAGCGCTTCTTCGTCGAGCAGATCCCGGACGACTGGTGGGAACTCGACTTCCGGCGCCGGCGGCGTAAGCGAGCGCCGCGACACGCCTCCGGGCCGGTGCGGACCGTACCCGAGACGTGACGGCGCCGACTGAGCCGGCCGGCACCGGGCCGGCTCAGTCGGCCGGGTGTGTCTCCGGGTCCATCGGATCGATGGCCCGGGGTTCCTCGGCCCACAGCGCCCGCAACTGGCTCTGCAGGAACATCGTGATCCGCTGCCGGTAGTCGTTGTCGAAGCTCGCCAGGGCCTCGATCTGTTTCTGCAGCGCCTCCCGCTGCATCGCGAGCCCACCGACCGCGTCCTGGTAACGCTGCTGCGCCTGCGCCCGCATCTGTTCGGCGTGCACACTGCCGTCGGCCACGATCCGCCCCGCCTCGGCACGCGCCTCGGTCAGGAGCCGGTCGGCTTCGGCGCGGGTCTCGGCCAGCAGGCGGTCGGTCTCGGCGCGCGCTTCGTCGGCGTACGCATGGGCCTCGCGGTGAATCTGTTCGGCCAGAGCCTGGGCCTCGGCGCGCACCTGGTGGGCGTGCCGGTTCACCGCGGCGATGTGATCGTCCGCGGTGCGCTGGGCCAGCGCGAGCAACTGGAGCGCCCCGTCCGGCAGGACCAGGGTCTCCGCCGACGGGACCGATGTCGTTCGCTGCGCTGGCGGCATCGCCGGGACAAGCACGCCGTCGAGGCCGCCGGACAACATCACCTCGGTGTCGGTGTTCACGTTCGGTTCCCTTCAAGCAGGTGAGCGCTGTGGTAGACCGTGCCGGGACCGGCCGTTGACGTCGTGGAACGGCTCCGGCAGAGCCGGAACAGGGCGAAGTACCTGACCGGGACGACGAACAGCAGGCTGAGGAACGCCTCGGCCGGAGTGAGCAGCAGCCACGTCCAGAACCTGTCAGGTCCGCTCGTCCGGGGCCGGTCGACCAGATACAGGCCCGTGATGGCGTAACGAACCAGCAGATACAACGTGGCGTACAAAGCGGCCGTGCCGCTTTGGACCGGGCCGCTGACCAGCGCCACCGACGCGTATCCGACGGTCAGGGAACCGGCGAGCATCCGGGCCGCCGGAAACAGCCGCCCGAACGTCCGCCACCACGTCGTCGACCAGCGAAACCACAGGTCGAAGGCGGTCGCGGGGTCGGCGGGCGCCCGAGTCCAGGCGGTCGCCGCCGGCACCACCGTCGTCTCGCCCTCGAACACGGCCGACCCGGTCCGGTGGTGATGCCGGTCCGGAAAGGCGGCGCCGGCCCGGCACAGGGCGGCACCCGGCAGCGGCCGGCTCATCCGCATCGCCCGGGAACTGCCGAGGTGCACGTCCGCGATCCGGGTGAGCAGGTTCTGCCCGGCGTTACGAGCCACGATCATCGGCTTGGCCACCGTCACCCGTGACCGGGCGAACGCCGCGAGCAGATGCCCCAGCGCGTGCTCGTCGAGGATGCAGTCACCGTCCAGGGTCAGGACGAAGTCCCAGTCACCCGGATCGAGCTGGTCCAGGACATGCAGGCCACCGGGGCGCGACCCGCCGTCCGGCCGGCGGTGCCAGTACACCCGCGGGTGGGCGAACGGCTGCACCGGGCGGCGGTCCGGGCCGTCGTCGGTGACGTGGACCTCACTGACGACGGCACCGTGCTGGCTCAGCAGCGACCAGACACAGGCGCGCAGATCCTCCGCGGCGGCCTCACCGGCCGGGACGATCGCCACGACCCGGCCGGGCACCGCCTCCGGATGCGGGGGCCGGGAGTTGCGGACGAAGGAGTACGCCCGCACCAGCAGCGTCGCGTACCCGGCGCACCAGCAGGCGAACAGCGCGGAATCGGTGACCTCCCGGTGTACGTACCCGGTCACGGCGGTCACCGCCAGGATCACGATCCCCGCGGCCAGCGCGCGCCAGACGGTCCGGGACCCTGCCGGGCCGATGTGCTGCATGCGCGGGAGCCCTTCCCTCGACGACGCCGACGACGGCTGCGGCGGTCCAGCCGCGAGGGGGATGTTGGCAAAACGGACAGACAAGTCAAATACCCTGAGGCCCCGTTCGCGTGAATCAGGCTCGTTCTCACGCCTTCGGACTCCGTCACACGGACCGCTGTGCCGTCCGAACGGGGGTGGGCCAGGGGTCCGTGCGGACCAGTGCGCGGCCACGGATTCAATGGGCCGATCGGCTATCAGGGACCGCTCTTCGTCCGCCGAACGCCGAACCGGCGACTGACTTCCTGCGTCGCCGAACGTGAGTTTGCCGTCATGAAAACAGCTCCCGGAAGCCGGAGGAAACAGTGAAAGCGATCCGCCGATGACACCCGCCAGGTTCGTCCTGCTGGAGTCGCTGTGCGCTCTCGCGGTGGCCTGTGTCAGCGCCTACATCGGCGGCCGGGTGCACCAGCGGCACCGTGAGCACCACCTGCGCCGGGCCGCTTTCCGCAACGGATTCCGGCACGCGTCAGCCGCGTTCGCCGCCCGGATGGCCGCCGGCCGGCGACGACCGGTCATCGCGTCACCGGTGGGCCGGCCGCCGCGCAAGAAGTTCTCCCGGCCTCGCCCCTGCGCACCGAGAAGCCGGACGTTCCCCTTCGAGACAGGAAGATCATGACAGCGCCCGGCAACGGCATCCTGTACTTCATCCTCACCCTCTGCATCGTCGTGTCCAGCGGTTACGCGGTCGGCCGGATCCACCAGTGGCACCGCCACGGGCTGGAACGGGATGAGGCCTACCGGACCGGCTACGACCAGGCGTCCCGCTCGATCATCGGCATGATGGCCGAACGGCGGGCAACCAGCGTGCCGGCCCCGATCGTCAACCCGCCGCACGTGCGCCGCACCGTGTTCAACCAGCGGACCCTCTACCCGGACCACGAACAGGACCGCCGGCTGGAAGATATACAGTTCCGCACATCCCGGTGAAACAGCGGATTCATAGCGTGACGTCCATGGCCACCATCCCCGGCAAGCATCACGAGGACCTGGTCGAAGCCGCCGGCATGCCGGTCGGTAGCGGCGTCACGAAACCCGATTACGATCCGCGTCTCACCAACGATGACCTCGCCCCGCTCAAAGAACAGCGGTGGGGCTCGTACAACATCTTCGCGTTCTGGATGTCCGACGTGCACAGCGTCGGCGGATACGTCACCGCCGGCAGCCTCTTCGCCCTGGGGCTGTCCAGCTGGCAGGTGCTGGTCTCCCTGGTCGTGGGCATCACGATCGTCTACTTCTTCTGCAACCTCGTCGCCAAACCGTCCCAGGTCACCGGCGTGCCCTATCCGGTGATCAACCGGGTGGCCTTCGGAGTGCTGGGCGCCAACGTGCCGGCGATCATCCGCGGTGCCATCGCGGTCGCCTGGTACGGCATCCAGACCTACCTCGCCTCGGCGGCCCTCGACGTCGTCATCCTCAAACTGTGGCCGTCCCTGATGCCGTACGCCGACGTCGACCAATACGGCTTCCTCGGCCTGCCACTGCTCGGCTGGTGCACGTACGCCCTGCTCTGGGTGTTGCAGGCGGCCGTCTTCTGGACCGGCATGGAGACCATCCGCAGGTTCATCGACTTCTGCGGACCGGCCGTCTACGTGGTCATGTTCGTCCTCGCCGGATATCTGATCTCCCAGGCCGGCTGGAGCGCCATCGACCTGAACCTGGGCGAGGTCACCGTCACCGGCACCGACGCGATCCCGGTCATGCTCGGCGCGATCGCCCTGGTCGTGTCGTACTTCTCCGGCCCGATGCTGAACTTCGGCGACTTCTCCCGGTACGGCAAGTCGTTCACCGCCGTGAAGACCGGCAACTTCCTCGGCCTGCCGGTCAACTTCCTGATGTTCTCCATCCTGACCGTCGTCACCGCCTCACTGACGGTCCCGGTCTTCGGGGAACTGCTCACCGACCCGGTGGCGACCGTCGCCCGGATCGACAGCACCTTCGCGATCGTCCTCGGCGCGCTCACCTTCACCATCGCCACGATCGGCATCAACATCGTCGCCAACTTCATCTCACCGGCGTTCGACTTCTCCAACGTCAGCCCGCAGAAGATCTCCTGGCGGGCCGGCGGCATGATCGCCGCGGTCGGATCGGTGCTGCTCACCCCGTGGAACCTCTACAACAACCCCGAGGTCATCCACTACACCCTCGAAACGCTCGGCGCCTTCATCGGCCCGCTGTTCGGAGTCCTGATCGCCGACTACTACCTGATCCGCAAACAGAAGGTGGACGTGGACGCGCTGTTCACGATGTCGCCGAACGGGCCGTACTACTACAAGAACGGCTACAACCCGCCGGCCATCATCGCCACCGCGGCCGGCGCGATCATCGCGGTGATCCCGGTACTCGGCAAGATGACAGACGTCGCGCAGTACAGCTGGTTCATCGGCTGCGGCCTCGGCTTCGTCGTCTACCTGAGCCTGGCCCGCCGTACCGCCGCGGTCTCCGGTCCTCCGGTGAAGATCAAGTTCTGATGCGCATCCGGGTCATCAATCCCAACACCACGGCGTCGATGACCACACTGATCGAGGTGAGCGCCCGGGCCGTCGCCGGCCCGGGCGTCGTCGTCGAAGCGGTCACCCCGGCGATGGGCCCGGCCTCCATCGAAAGCCACTACGACGAAGCCCTCGCCGTCCCCGGCCTGCTCGCCGAGATCATCGCCGGGGAACGGGACGGCGCCGACGGACATGTCATCGCCTGCTTCGGCGACCCGGGACTCGACGCCGCCCGCGAGATCGCGTCCGGTCCGGTGGTCGGCATCGCGGAGGCGGCGATGCACGCGGCGACGCTGGTCGGCCGCGGATTCAGCGTGGTGACAACCCTTGGCCGTACGGCGGGGCGAGCGCACGACCTGGCCCGCCGCTACACCGCCACCGGAGCCTGCAAAGGCGTACACGCCTGCGAGATCCCGGTCCTGGAACTGGAGACCGACCCCACCGTGCTGCCCCGAGTGGTGGCCCTGGCCCGGCACGCCCTGGACCACGACGGCTCCGACGTGATCGTGCTCGGCTGCGCCGGAATGGCCGGCCTCTGCGCCGACGTGTCACGACGAGTCGGCGTCCCGGTGATCGACGGCGTCACCGCCGCCACCCTGCTGGTGCAGTCCCTGGTCACGTTGGGCCTAGGCACCTCGAAACGGGACGAGTACGCTCCGCCCCTGGTCAAAGCCTATTCCGGAAGATTGAGCGACTTCATGCAACCCGGCCGGGACGGCAGTCGTCAGGGAGGTGTGAGAGCGAAGGAGGGGCTCGTGTGAAGAACGAGCGAGATGAGCAATTCCACCAGTTCGTGGTCAGCCGGAGGGCCGCACTGGTGCGTACGGCGACTCTGCTCACAGCGGGTGACGCCCACCTGGCCGAAGACCTCGTCCAGTCCGCGCTGACCAAACTGTACGTCGCCTGGCCGGCGTTCCAGCGAGCCGACAACCCGGACGGCTACGTCCGGCGAGTGCTCGTCAACGCGCTGACCGACGAGCGGCGACGGTGGTGGCGGCGCAGCGAACGGTCGATGGCCGAGGTCCCGGACCACGTGGCCGTCCCTCATCGTGACGGTGACGTCTCCGACGGGCTGCGCGCGGCCCTGAAGGAACTGCCACCGAAGATGCGGGCGGCACTGGTGTTCCGCTACTTCTACGACCTCGACGTCGCCGACACCGCCGACGCCCTCGGATGCTCCGAGGGAACGGTGAAGAGCCAGACCGCCCGGGCGCTCGACCGCCTCCGGACAGTCCTCGGCCCCAACCCCTCCCTAGCGCTGCTGTGACGCTTCGATCAGGAGAAACGACATGATGAACCTTCAGGACGGGCTGGCGGGCATCGCCGGACCGGCCGTCGAACCCACCACCCAGCAGATCGCCGCCGACATGGCCCGCGGACAGCGGGCCCTGCGCCGCCGCCGTCTCGCCCAGGCCGGCACCGGCTCCGCGTTCGCCGTCGCCGCACTCGCCGCGGCCGTCGCGTTCGCCACCACCGGCGGAGCCACACCGGCCCAGCACACCCCGATCGCACAGGGCACCACCGCCGGCAGTGTGGTCGCCCCGACCGTGAAACTGGTCGCCTACACCGGCGACCAGCCGGAGGGCTACACCCTCGACCAGGTGCCGGACGGCTGGGAGGTTCAGGGCGTCGACTCGTACGTCCTGACGCTCGGCCCGAAGAACGCCAAGGACAAGAACCCGCAGAACTTCGTGGGCAAGGTCGTCGTCATGCTCCAGTCCGTCGACGAGACCGGCGCGCCCAAGGGCGAGAAGGTCGACGTCGGCGGCAAGCCCGGTGTGCTCGGCAAATCCGAGGACATGACCACCGGCTGGTGGCTCTACGTCGACCAGCCCAGTGGTCCCCGCCTGCAGGTGCAGGTCTGGGACGGCCTCGGCTGGAGCAAGACCGACGTCATCGAGTTCGCCAAGGGCATCCACGTGAACGAGAACGCCAAGCCCGGCCAGGGCTGACGCCGGCCGAGGGAGGAAAACGGCAGCCCGGGACGGGGAAAGCGCCCCGGGCTGCCGCGTCTCGTCCGGCATGCGCGGGCCGATGGTGACCCGAGCACGCCTCGCGTGGTGACCACGGGAATGTGGCCGGTCTTCCGGGCGGCGAACTCACGACTGTCGCGGGCCGATCCCGTTGCGATTCGGGGTGCCGCCGGTGGTCCCGGTTGTCGTTCCGGGACCGTAGTGGCCGGTGACGGCCGGGTCGGCAAGCGGGTTGGCACCACCGGATCCGCCGGTGGTCCCGGTTGTCGCTCCGGGACCGTAGTGGCCGGTGACCGCTGAGTTGGTCAGGGTATTGCCACCAGAGCCGATCGGGACCTGAGTACCGGACGGATCTCCGCCGCCGACCGGGTTCCCGACGGGGGGATAGCCGCCGCCCGGGCCCGGCTGCCCGCTAGGACACGCGGTGGGTGATCCGCCGCCGACCAGCGTGCCGCCGTATACCCAGCCGAACATCTGGGCCGCGGGGATGCCGATGAATGTCCAGCTCTCGCCCCGTTCGTTCATCCGCCAGCAGTAGTACCGGACGGCGTCGGTGGCGAACCCCATCCCGAACGACGGGCACTCCATCCCCGGCCCGGTGCGGAGGTTGGTCGGCGAGATCTCGAACTTCCCGTCGAACGGAAAACCGGTGATCGTCGGCACTCCCGAGCAAGGCCCCGCCTGTGCGGGCTGGGCCGAGGTCAGTACCGCGATGGGCACGGCCGCCGCCGCGACGATCGTCGCCGACACCGCGCGTCGAGCATTCATGTCATGTCCTTTTCTGGTCGATGTGTCGATCGACCGCCGGGACAAAACCGGACAGTCCCCAGGAGTCTAGGAGCGATATCCGGCGACTCCTGGAGATAGCAGATTTCTCATCGTGAAACACGATAAGTCCGACATGAAGGCGCCGATGTGACTCGTCTCACCAGCCGCGTGCGCGCCACTCCGCCAGATGTGGACGCTCCGCGCCGAGCGTCGAGTCCCGGCCATGGCCCGGGTAGAACCAGGTGCCGTCGCCGAACCGGTCGAACAGTTTGCGCTCGACATCATCGATCAGCGACGTGAAATTCTTCTTCACCCCGCGGGTGTTGCCCACCCCGCCGGGAAAGAGGCTGTCGCCGGTGAAGAGATGCTCCCCCCGATACGACAGCACGATCGACCCCGGCGTGTGGCCCACCACGTGGATCACCTCCAGCGTGTGGCCGCCGACCTCGATCAGGTCGCCGTCGGCCAGCGCCCGGGACACCACCGGGATCTCCGACGCGTCGTCGACGTGCGCCAGGGAGTCCGCACCGGTGGCCTTCACCACGTCGGCCAGAGCCTGCCAGTGATCACCGTGCCGGTGTGTCGTCACCACCGTGCGCAGCCCCGCCGGGCCGATCAGCTCCAACAGCCGGCCTGCGTCGGCCGCCGCGTCGATCAGTAACTGCTCGCCACCGGCCGACAGCAGGTAGGCGTTGTTGTCCATCGCGCCGACCGACACCTTCGTCAGGGTCAGGCCACCACCCAGGTCACGGACCGCGGGCTCGCCGCCCGGAACGACATCACCGGTGTAAGTCACGTCAGAACCCTAGCGCCCCGGAAATCGCTTTCGCCTCGGTGACGACGCCACTACCGTCGTGACAGACGCGCCGATCGATCACATGCGGAGGAGGTGAGGAGCGTGCAGTTCGCCAGTACCGCGTCCCTTCACCCGGGGGCTTCCGCCTGAGTGCCAGGCCACGTCGTCCCCTAACACCGCAAAGGGTTCTCATGTCGTACCCCCTGTCCCAGCTGGGCTGGGACGACCGTTTCGCTTCCTCGTTCCGCCGTTTCGACCGGCCCGACTCCGTTCCCGGCCGGGTCCTCCGCGCCGACCGCGGCATCTGCACCGTCCTCACCGAGTCCGGCGTGACCCGGGCCACCCTCGGCGGTTCCGTGATGGTCGAAGCCGCCCGCGACCCGTCCGCCCTGCCCAGCGCCGGCGACTGGGTGGTGCTGCGACACTGGCCGGACCGGCGTACCACCCTGGAACTCGTGCTGCCCCGCCACACCACACTCATCCGGCGAACCGCCGACAAGGACTCCTCAGGTCAGGTCCTCGCCGCCAACATGGACGTCGTCGCCGTCGTCGAGCCGATCCACCCGGAACCCGACGACGCCCGCGTCGAACGCCTGCTCGCCCTGGCCTGGGAATCCGGCGCCGACCCGCTCCTGGTCCTCACCAAGAGCGACACCAGCCGCGACCCGGCGGCGATCGCCCGCCAACTCGGCGAACTCGCACCCGGCGTGCCGGTCCTGCCGGTCAGCGTCCAACAGGGCCGGGGCCTCAACGAACTGCGCGCCCGGATCGGGCCGGGCCGGACCGTCGCCCTCCTCGGCCGTTCCGGCGCCGGCAAGTCGACCCTGGTCAACGCACTGGCCGGCACGAGTGTCATGCCCGTCCAGGAGATCCGCGACGCGGACGGCAAAGGGCGGCACACCACCGCCTACCGCAATCTGGTGCCGCTCCCCGGCGGCGGGGCCGTCATCGACACCCCCGGCATCCGTGGCGTCGGCCTTCTCGACACCGGCGGCGGCTTGGACCGGGCCTTCGCCGACGTCACCGGCCTGGCGGCGCGGTGCCGTTTCGACGACTGCGGCCACGAGTCCGAACCCGGCTGCGCCGTCCAGACCGCCCTGGCCGACGGCTCGCTGCCGCCACGCCGCCTGGAGAGCTGGCGCAAACTGCGCCGCGAGGTCGAGGTGGAGAGCGGCCGCCGCTCCGCAAGGCTGGCCCGCCAACGACGTTCCCCCGCGCCCCCGAGCAGCCGTCGCCTCTGAACCCCTCCTCCGGTACGGCTGGCCGGCACACCGGCAAACACCTCGCGCGTCGGCTGGCCTGCCTCCACCTCGGGCGTCTGCCGCCACCTCGCGCGTCGGCTGACCAGCCCCCACCGCCCCGCGACCGCCGGGCCGTTCATCGGCGCGCTGGCCAGTTGTTCGTCCGGCCCGTCGTTCTTCCTGCTCTTGCTCGTCCAGCCCCGTGTTCTCCGGCCTTTCGTTCGTCCGGCCCTTGTTTGGCGGGCTCTTCGACCGGCCGGACGTAGTTTCTCCCTGCCCCCAGTTCTTCCCCGGCCCAGCTCTTCCGGCCCGTTCTTTTCGGCTAGCCGTAGCTGAGCAATGTCATAGCGGGTCCATGACGTTGCTGAGCTACGGCTCAGTCAACCCGGCCGTAGTTCAGACCTGTTATGGCGCCCCAGAACATGGCTGAGCTACGGCTAGCCGAATTTCATGACTGAGCGACGGCTAGCCGTCGTTGAGGGAGGTGAGTCGGGGAGGGAGGTGAGTGGGTGGGGTGGGGGTAACCGGCTCGGTGTGGGGGTGTAGGGGCGTTCTGGCAGAATGCGGCCGGTGCGTGCGGCTGACGAGGTGACCGAGAAGGCGGCGGAAGTCGCGGAGAAGGCCGGGCGTCCGGCCCGGTGGCAGCGGGTCGATACGTGGGTCGCGCTGGGGTTCGCTCTGTTCGCGACGCTGGTGACGATTCAGCTCTGGATCGACCCGAACGGGCGGGTGCTCGCCGGCAACGACGACGATCACGGCATCTTCCTGTTCATGCTGGCGCACGCCGAGCGGGTGGTGTTCGACGGTGCGGCGCCGTTCTTCAGTGACCGGTTCAACGTGCCGGTCGGTGTCAACATGATGGCGAACACGTCGATCCTGGCCTTGGCGATCCCGCTGGCTCCGGTCACTCATTTCCTGGGCGGCGGCGTCACGGTGGCGCTGTTGGTGACCGGGGGTCTGGGCGGTACGGCTTTCGCCTGGTACTGGGTGCTGTCCCGGCATCTGGTGGACAGCCGCCCGGCGGCGTGGATCGGTGGCGCCTGGTGCGGTTTCGCGCCGGCGATGATCTCGCACGCGAACGGGCATGTGAACTTCGTCAGCAACTATGTGCTGCCGTTCATCGTCTGGCAGGTGCTGCGGCTGCGGGAACCGGGCCGGGTCCGGCGCGGCGGCGTGATCCTGGGTCTGCTCATCACGTTGCAGGTGTTCATCAACGAGGAGGCGCTGCTCTTCACCGCGTTGACGCTCGGCCTGATGGCGGCCGGGTACGCGGCGATGGCCTGGAGTGAGGCGCGTCTGGTCTGGAAGCATTTCAGTGCCGGGATCGGGGTGGCCGCGCTCACCTCGGGGGTGCTGCTGGCGTACCCGCTGTGGTACCAGTTCTTCGCCCCGGGTAACTATCACGGGCAGCCGTTCGAACCGACCGCCTATGTCACCGATGTGGCGTCGCTGGGCTGGTTCTCCCGGCAGGCGCTCGCTGGAAACGCCGCGCTGACCAGGAATTTGAGTGTGAGTGCGACCGAGGACAACACGTTCTTCGGCCCGGTCGGCCTGGTGATGGTCATCGTGGCGATCGTGATGTTGTGGAGGTCGGTGGCGTTGCGGTCGACTGCGATCGCCGGCCTGGTGTTGCTGGTGATGTCGTTCGGCCCGCAACTGCGGATCTTCGGGTACGACACCGGAATCCCGCTGCCGTTCGGGCTGATCAGTCACGTTCCGGTGATCGACCTGGTCAGCGTGACCCGGTTCGCGATGGTGCCGGCCGCGGTCGCCGGGGTGTTGCTGGCGTTCGCCGTGGATCGGGCCGGTTCGTTCGCGCCGAAACGCCGGCGCCTGTTCTGGATCGGCATGGTGCTGGCGCTGGTGCCGTTGATCCCCAAGCCGTTGCCGGTGGTGCAGGGTGATCCGATGCCGCCGTTCCTGACCGAGGGGACCTGGCGTTCCTATGTCGCGGATGGGAAGACGCTGGTCACGGTGCCGTTGCCGGATGTGACGTCGGGGCGCACCGGGCAGCGCTGGGCGACTCTCAACAATCTGGACTATCCGACGCCGCGTGGCTATTTCATGGGCCCGGCTGATCCGCCGGCCGACGACACCGGTTCCTGGCAGGCTCCGCACCGTTACACGTCCGACCTGCTGTGGAGTGTGCGGGAGTACGGCTATGTTCCGGCGGTGGACCGGGAGCGGTTCCTGGCGGATCTGGATTTCTGGCGGGCGGGTGTGGTCGTGCTGATTCCGGGTAGCCGGAATGAGGCGTCGCTGCGGTCTGTTCTGGTGGAGGCCCTGGGTGAGCCGCAGAGCGTGGGCGGCGTGGAGCTCTGGCCGGTTCCCTCGAACGGATGATCGACCGGGTGCCGGAAAATGTCATACCCCGGGGCTAGAGTGGCTGCTCGACTCATACACTTGTACGGAGAGGCTGGCAGTGGCCGACCGACTGACTATCCGTGGCGCCCGCGAGCACAACCTGCGTGACGTCAACCTCGACCTGCCCCGAGACGCGCTGATCGTCTTCACCGGGCTCTCCGGTTCGGGCAAGTCCAGTCTCGCCTTCGACACGATCTTCGCCGAGGGCCAGCGGCGTTATGTCGAGTCGCTGTCGTCGTACGCGCGGCAGTTCCTGGGCCAGATGGACAAGCCGGACGTGGACTTCATCGAGGGTTTGTCCCCGGCGGTCTCGATCGATCAGAAGTCGACGAACCGCAACCCGCGTTCCACGGTCGGCACGATCACCGAGGTTTACGACTACCTGCGGCTGTTGTTCGCCCGGACCGGCATCCCGCACTGCCCGGTCTGCAAGGAGCGGATCAGTAAGCAGACTCCGCAGCAGATCGTCGACCGGGTTCTGGAGATGCCTGAGGGCACTCGTTTCATGGTCTTGGCTCCGGTGGTCCGTGGCCGTAAGGGCGAGTATGTCGATCTGTTCGCCGAACTGCAGGCCAAGGGTTATGCCCGGGCCCGGGTCAACGGTGTGGTCCATCCGCTGACCGAGCCGCCGAAGTTGAAGAAGCAGGAGAAGCACACCATCGAGGTGGTGATCGACCGCCTCAGCGTGAAGGAGTCCAGCAAGCAGCGTCTGACCGATTCGGTCGAGGCGGCGCTGGGGCTGGCCGGCGGCATTCTGCTGCTCGACTTCGTGGATCTGCCGGAGGACGCCCCGGACCGGGAGCGCCGTTTCTCCGAGCATCTGGCCTGCCCGAACGATCATCCGCTCGCGATCGAGGATCTGGAGCCGCGGGTTTTCTCCTTCAACGCGCCGTACGGTGCGTGTCCCGAGTGTTCCGGCCTCGGCACGAAGAAGGAGGTCGACCCGGAGCTGATCATCCCGGACGAGGAGAAGGGCCTCGGTCAGGGCGCGATCCAGCCGTGGGCCGGTGGCACCACCCAGGAGTACTTCACCCGGCTTCTGGAGGCTCTCGCCGAGGCGGAGAAGTTCTCCCTGGACACGCCGTGGCGGGCGCTGCCGTCCCGGGTGCAGAAGATCGTGATGTACGGGGCCGATGATCAGGTCCACGTGCGGTATAGGAACAAGTTCGGCCGGGAGCGCTCGTACTACACCGGGTTCGAGGGTGTGGTGCAGTGGATCGAGCGGCGGCACAACGACACCGAGAGTGACTGGTCGCGCGACAAGTATGAGGGGTACATGCGTGACGTCCCCTGTTCGGTGTGTGGTGGTGCCCGGCTGAAGCCCGAGGTGCTGGCGGTGACCGTGGCGGGGAAGAACATCGCCGAGGTCTGCAACCTGTCCGTCGGTGACTGTGCCGAGCTGCTGGCTGGTATCGAGTTGGACGACCGGCAGAAGATGATCGCCGAGCGGGTGCTCAAGGAGATCAACGCCCGGCTCCGGTTCCTGCTCGACGTCGGTTTGGACTACCTGTCGCTGGATCGGGGTGCCGGCACGCTGTCCGGTGGCGAGGCGCAGCGGATCCGGCTCGCCACCCAGATCGGTTCCGGGCTGGTCGGGGTGTTGTATGTGCTGGACGAGCCGTCGATCGGTCTGCACCAGCGGGACAACCATCGGCTGATCGAGACCCTGGTGCGGTTGCGTGACCTGGGTAACACGCTGATCGTGGTGGAGCACGACGAGGACACCATCCGGACCGCCGACTGGATCGTCGACATCGGCCCGGGTGCCGGGGAGCACGGCGGTGAGATCGTCCACAGCGGCACCGTTGAGGGGTTGCTGGCAAGTGAGAAGTCGCCGACCGGGGCCTATCTGTCGGGGCGCCGGTCGATTCCGGTGCCGGCCACCCGGCGTTCGCGGGCTGACGGCCGTGAGGTGGTGGTGCACGGTGCGCGTGAGCACAATCTGCGCAACCTGACCGTGCCGTTCCCGCTGGGTCAGTTCATCGCGGTCACCGGGGTCTCCGGTTCGGGTAAGTCGACGCTGGTCAACGACATCCTGCACACGGTGATGGCGAATCAGATCAACGGTGCCCGGCAGGTTCCCGGCCGGCACACCAAGATCACCGGCTTGGAGCACGTGGACAAGGTCGTCGGTGTCGATCAGTCGCCGATCGGGCGGACCCCGCGGTCGAACCCGGCCACCTACACCGGTGTCTTCGATCATGTCCGGAAGTTGTTCGCCGAGACGAGCGAGGCCAAGGTGCGGGGGTACGGGCCCGGTCGCTTCTCGTTCAACGTCAAGGGCGGGCGCTGCGAGAACTGTTCCGGCGACGGCACCATCAAGATCGAGATGAATTTCCTGCCGGACGTGTACGTGCCGTGTGAGGTGTGCAAGGGCGCCCGGTACAACCGGGAGACCCTGGAGGTGCGGTACAAGGGCAAGACGATCTCCGAGATCCTGAACATGCCGATCGAGGAGGCCGCGGAGTTCTTCTCGGCTCTGCCCGCCATTCACCGGCACCTGCGCACCCTGGTCGAGGTGGGTCTGGGTTACGTGCGGCTGGGTCAGCCCGCCACCACTCTGTCCGGTGGTGAGGCCCAGCGTGTCAAGCTCGCCTCCGAGCTGCAGAAACGCTCCACCGGGCGGACTGTCTACGTGCTCGACGAGCCGACCACCGGCCTGCACTTCGAGGACATCCGCAAACTGCTGCTGGTGCTCGACGGCCTGGTCGACAAGGGCAACACGGTGATCACGATCGAGCACAACCTGGACGTGATCAAGACCGCTGACTGGCTGATCGACATGGGTCCGGAGGGCGGCAGCAAGGGTGGTCTGGTGCTGGCCACGGGCACGCCCGAGGAGTTGGCCGAGGTGCCGGAGAGTCACACCGGGCAGTTCCTGCGGCACACGCTGGGCCTGACCGGCGAGGGTAAGGGTTCGAAGGACGCCGCCGCGCGCGCGGCGAAGGCCAACGGGTCCACCCCGCAGAAGCGGGCCACCCGCTCTCGGGCGAAAGCCGCGGCCGTCTGATTTAGGAATTTCTTAGACAACTCTCAGCAACCGCGTCAGGTTGGTCTCCTAGGGTCTGCCGGGCGCGGTTGTGTTTGTCTCAGCAGGCAGACCTGCCGGGCGAACGTGGAGGAAGCGGGAAAATCTCGCTTGCCCCGTTGAACTGATCACGGCATCTGATCCGTATCCCGGGGCGACTCCGCGTGACTTTCTGGCGGTAGAAAACAGGTAGTGGAGGACAACTGATGACTGACGTGCAGCAGCGGACCGAGGCCGAGACCCAGCAGGACCGACCGGGTCCCGCCTCGTCACGCCGTGTCGTCCTGATGGGTGCCGGAGCGATCGGCGCGACCGCCGCGCTCGCGGCCTGCGGCACCGACTCCAGTGGCACGAACCCGAACGGTTCCGACTTCGCCGCCGAACCGGCTCCGGCCGGCAGTGAGGGCGCCGAGGGCGGCTCGACCGGCGGCGGCAGCACCGGCACCGTGCTGGTGGCCGCCTCCAAGGTGGACGTGGGCGGCGGTGTGATCCTCGACGAACTGGTCGTCACCCAGCCGGCCGAGGGCACCTTCAAGGCTTTCAGCAATGTCTGCACCCATCAGGGCTGCAAGGTGACCGAGATCAAGGACAGCTCGATCATCTGCAAGTGCCACAACAGCCTGTTCTCCGTCGAGGACGGTTCGGTGGTCTCCGGGCCGGCGAAGTCGCCGCTGGCCGAGACCACGGTCTCGGTGGACGGCGACAACATCGTCACCGCTTAGGCGCCAGGGCCGAAGACCCGGGCCGTGGCGGCGGCACCGGGTCTCCGGCCGGGCAATTCTGTCAGTCCCACGCACTACTGTGGGGCCTGTGCCAGACCCGTCCACCTATCGCCCCGCTTCGGGTAGCATTCCCGACTCCCCGGGCGTCTACCGCTTCCGCGACCCGGACGGCCGGGTCATCTACGTCGGCAAGGCGAAGAATCTCCGCAACCGGCTGAACTCCTATTTCGCCGACGTCTGGTCGTTGCACGCCCGCACCCAGCAGATGGTCACCACCGCCGCCGCGGTGGACTGGGTGACCGTCGGCACCGAGGTCGAGGCGCTGCAGCTCGAATTCTCCTGGATCAAGGAGTTCGACCCCCGGTTCAACGTGAAGTACCGGGACGACAAGTCGTACCCGTTCCTCGCCGTCACCCTGGACGAGGAGTTCCCCCGTCTCCAGGTGCTGCGCGGCGCCAAGCGCAAGGGTGTGCGCTACTTCGGGCCGTACTCGCACGCCTGGGCCATCCGCGAGACCCTCGACCTGCTGCTGCGGGTCTTCCCGGCCCGCACCTGCTCGGCCGGTGTCTTCAAACGGGCGCACCAGATCGGCCGGCCCTGCCTGCTCGGTGACATCGGCAAATGCGCGGCCCCGTGTGTCGGCCGGGTCTCCGCCGTCGAGCACCGGGCGATCGTCGACGACTTCTGCGACTTCATGGCCGGGCGCACCGAGCAGTTCCTCAAGCGGGTCGAGCGGGAGATGCTGCAGGCCTCCGAGGAACTGGAGTTCGAGCGTGCCGCCCGGCTCCGCGACGACCTGGCGGCCCTGCGCCGGGCGCTGGAGAAGCAGACCGTCGTGCTCGGCGACGGCACCGACGCCGACATCGTCGCCTTCGCCGAGGACCCGCTCGAGGCGGCCGTCCAGGTCTTCCACGTGCGTGACGGGCGGGTCCGCGGCCAGCGCGGCTGGATCGTGGAGAAGGTCGAGGACCTGACCACCGGCGACCTGGTGCACCATTTCTGCCGGCAGATGTTCGGGGAGCAGGAGGGCGAGACCGACGTCCCCCGGGAGCTGCTGGTCCCGGCGTTGCCCGACGACGCCGACGCGCTCGCCGACTGGCTCTCCGAGCGCCGGGGCAGCCGGGTCAGTCTGCGGGTGCCGCAGCGCGGCGACAAGAAGTCGCTGATGGAGACGGTGGCCCGTAACGCCGCCGAGGTGCTTCAGCGGCACAAACTGCGCCGGGCCGGTGACCTCACCACCCGGAACAAGGCCTTGGAGGAGATCGCCGAGGCCCTCGGCATGGAGACCGCGCCGCTGCGGGTCGAGTGTTTCGACGTGTCGCAGATCCAGGGCACCGACGTGGTCGCCTCGATGGTGGTGTTCGAGGACGGGCTGGAGCGCAAGAGCGAGTACCGGCGGTTCATCGTCCGCGGCAATCCCGACGGCAGCGGCATGGACGACCTGTCGGCGATGAGTGAGGTGATGCGGCGGCGGTTCGGCCGGTCCCGGCCCGAGCAGGCGCCCGAACCTCTGGCAGCGGGGGAACTGCCCGGCATCGATCCGCTGACCGGGAAGGCGCGCCGGTTCGCGTACCCCCCTCAATTGATCGTCGTCGACGGCGGTCAGCCGCAGGTGAACGCGGTCGCCGAGGTCCTCGCCGAGTTGGGCGTGACCGATGTGGCCCTGTGCGGCCTGGCCAAGCGCCTGGAGGAGGTGTGGCTGCCGGCCGACGACTTCCCGGTGATCCTGCCGCGTACGTCCGAGGCGCTCTATCTGCTCCAGCGGGTCCGTGACGAGGCGCACCGGTTCGCGATCACCTTCCACCGGCAGCGCCGGTCCAAACGGATGACCGAGTCCGCGCTGGATCAGGTGGCCGGGTTGGGGGAGGTGCGCCGCAAGGCCCTGTTGCGTCATTTCGGTTCGCTGAAGCGGATCGCCGAAGCCACGCCGGAGGAGATCTCCGAGGTGCCGGGCATCGGTCTGCGGACGGCGGAATCGGTACTCGCCGCACTGCGTTCACCCGAGACGGGGAAGACTGGGCAGCGGTGAGATCTCCCCGGCCTACCATGTTGTGTTCCCCGAATTCGACGCAGGAGGCGTGCGTGACCGAAGCGATGGGCGATGCCCTGGAATCCGACGAGGCCGGCACCGATCTGGTGGTGGTGACCGGGCTCTCCGGTGGTGGGCGCAGCACGGTGGCGCGGGCGCTGGAGAACGTCGGCTTCTACGTCGTCGACAACCTGCCGCAGGCGCTGATGCTGGAGATGGCGGAGCTGGCGTTCGCCGCCGGCGGTGCCGCCCGGCGTACCGCCATGGTGCTGGACGTCCGCAGCCGGGCCTTCTCCACCGACCTGACCGGTGCGGTGCGTGAACTGAAGGAGCGTGGTTTCGCGCCGCGGGTGGTTTTCGTGGACGCCGACGACGAGGTGCTGATCCGGCGCTTCGAATCGGTGCGGCGCTCGCACCCGCTGCAGGGTGACGGGCGGCTGGCCGACGGCATCGCCGCCGAGCGCAAGCTGCTCGAGGAGGCCCGCGAGCAGTCCGACGTGATCATCGACACCAGCCATCTGAACGTGAATCAGCTCCGCCGCCGGGTGGAGGAGCTGTTCGGTGGTGAGGACTCGCGCAAGCTGCGGATCACCGTGTTGTCGTTCGGTTTCAAGTACGGGCTGCCGCCGGACGCCGACTACGTACTGGACGCCCGGTTCCTGCCGAACCCGTTCTGGGTTCCCGAGCTGCGCGAGCACACCGGCCTGGAAGAGGGGGTGAGCAGTTACGTCCTCGGCCAGGACGGCGCGACCGACTTCGTCGGGACGTACGCCGGGCTGATCGCGTCCACCGCGCCCGGTTTCGAACGGGAGGGCAAGCGCTACCTCACCGTCGCCATCGGCTGTACCGGCGGCAAGCACCGCAGTGTCGCCATCACCGAGGAGCTGACCTCCCGGTTGAGTGGCATGCGCCTGTCCGCCCACGCCTCGCACCGCGATCTGGGGCGCGAGTGACGGCGATCCGGGTGGTCGCCTTCGGCGGCGGGCACGGGCTGAGTGCCTCACTGCGGGCCCTGAGACGCACCACGAGAGACCTCGATCTGGAGATCACCGCCATCGTCACGGTCGGCGACGACGGCGGATCCAGCGGACGGCTGCGGGTGGAACGGGACGCGCTGCTGCCTCCCGGTGATCTGCGGCAGGCGCTGGCCGCGCTGGCCGCCGACAACCCGCAGCACCGGCTCACCGCGAGCCTGATGCAGCACCGGTTCGCCGCGATGCACATCCCGGCGCAGGTGGCGGCACCCGGCCGGGGCCCGCGTCTGGAGCGCCGCGCCGACCGCAGCAAGGACAGCCTGGCCGGGCACGCGGTCGGCAACCTGCTGCTGCTCGGGCTGATCGAGATGCTCGGCGACCCGGTCGCGGCGCTGGACCACGCCGCCGAGATGGTCGGCGCGCAGGGCCGGGTGCTGCCGATGGCCCGGCACGCGGTCGGGATCGAGGCCGACGTGGTGCACACCGACGGCGCCCGGGAGACGGTGCGCGGTCAGCATTCGGTGGCGGTGGCCGAAGGCCGGGTGGAGGCGCTGCGGCTGGACCCGGCGGACCCGCCGGCCTGCCCGGAGACGATCGCCGCGGTCCGTGACGCCGACTGGCTGATCTTCGGCCCCGGCAGCTGGTTCACCAGTGTGCTGCCGCACCTGCTGGTCCCGGAGCTGGCGGCGGCGATCGTGGCGAGCCGGGCCCGGCGCCTGGTGACCCTGAACCTCAGCCCGGACAAGGAGACGTCGGGGCTGTCCACCGCCGATCATCTGGCCGCCCTGCACTGGTACCTTCCGTCGCTGCGGGTGGACACGGTGCTCGCCGACGCCACGTGGGTGGGCGAACCGGAACAGGTCCGGAGCGCCGCCCGTGACCTCGGCGCCGAGCTGGTTCTGGCACCCGTCGCCGTCGCGGACGGCAGCCCACGGCATGATCCTGAGTCACTGGGCGCTGCCCTGGTGCCAGTATTGGGCGCCACTCGTTGATTACTGACGTAGTGCGGCACACACTTTCAAGATCCGGCGCATGAGGTGACTTCACGATGGCGATGACGGCAGCGGTCAAGGAAGAGCTGAGCCGGGTCGACGTGCCCAAGCCGTGCTGCCGCCGGGCGGAGATGGCGGCGCTGCTGCGTTTCGCCGGCGGCCTGCACATCGTCTCCGGCCGCGTGGTCGTCGAGGCGGAACTGGACACCGGCCCGGTGGCCCGGCGGTTGCGGCGCGAGATAGCCGAGGTGTACGGCTACGCCAGCGAGGTGCACGTCCTTGCTTCCGGCGGGCTGCGCAAGGGCAGCCACTACATCATCCGCATCGTCAAGGACGGTGAGGTGCTGGCCCGGCAGACCGGTCTCCTCGACGTGCGCGGCCGTCCGGTCCGGGGCCTGCCCCAGCATGTGGTGAGCGGCAACGTGTGCTGCTCGGTGGCGGCCTGGCGGGGCGCGTTCATGGCGCACGGCTCACTCACCGAACCGGGTCGCTCCAGCGCCCTGGAGATCACCTGCCCGGGCCCGGAGGCGGCTCTCGCTCTGCGGGGTGCCGCCCGCCGGGTCGGGATCACCGCGAAGGACCGTGAGGTCCGCGGCGTGGACCGGGTGGTGATCAAGGACGGGGACGCGATCGCCGCGCTGCTCACCCGGATCGGCGCGCACTCCAGCGTGCTGGCCTGGGAGGAACGGCGGGTCCGGCGTGAGGTGCGCGCCACCGCGAACCGGCTGGCCAACTTCGACGACGCGAACCTGCGGCGGTCGGCTCGTGCGGCGGTCGCGGCCGCGGCCCGGGTCACCCGCGCGCTGGAGATCCTCTCCGAGGACGCGCCCAACCATCTGACGTCGGCCGGTCAGCTGCGGCTGGAGCACCGGCAGGCGTCCCTGGAGGAGCTGGGCGCGCTGGCGGATCCGCCGCTGACCAAGGACGCGATCGCCGGCCGGATCCGGCGGCTGCTGGCGCTGGCCGACAAGCGGGCCCGCGATCTCGGGATCCCGGACACCGAGGCGGCCGTCACTCCCGAGATGATGGCCTGCTGAGACATCTCCCGCGTGATGGTGATCACCCGGCCGGGGGACCTTTGGTCCTTCTCGGCCGGGTGAAGAAGCGGGACCCTTGAGGCGTCAACCGGCAACATCGCGGTGATCCAGTTAGGTAACGTTCAGGTCGCGCCCCGCCGCTCCGGGGGCGTGTGGCCTCGGATAGGGTCACTGGTGACGGCGACGGTGCCGGTAGTCCGGCCGAACTGCTTTTGAATTGGCGCAGTCACTCTCTCGAGTCCGGCCGGACGCCTTAGTGACGGCCGCTCCTGTCGGTCGGCATGCAGACCCCTCCGCCGGTCGCAGAATCCGGCGGACCGAAACGAGGAGACCACCTGTGACCATCCGGGTTGGCATCAACGGCTTCGGCCGTATCGGACGTAACTTCTTCCGGGCGGTTCTCGCCTCCGGCGCCGACATCGAGATCGTCGGCGTGAACGACCTGACCGACAACGCCACGCTGGCTCACCTGCTGAAGTACGACAGCATCCTGGGCCGTCTGGGCCACGAGGTGAAGGCCTCCGCCGACGAGATCACCGTCGGTGGCAAGACTTTCAAGGCGTTCGCCGAGCGTGACCCGAACAACCTGCCCTGGGGCGACCTGAACGTCGACGTCGTCATCGAGTCGACGGGCTTCTTCACCGACGCCACCAAGGCCAAGGCCCACATCGACAAGGGCGCCAAGAAGGTCATCATCTCGGCTCCGGCCAAGAACGAGGACATCACGATCGTGATGGGCGTGAACGACGGTCTGTACGACGGCGCCAAGCACACCATCATCTCGAACGCGTCCTGCACCACGAACTGCCTCGCCCCGATGGCGAAGGTCCTGAACGACACGATCGGGATCGACAAGGGTCTGATGACCACGATCCACGCGTACACCCAGGACCAGAACCTCCAGGACGGCCCGCACAGCGACCTGCGCCGCGCCCGCGCCGCCGCGCTGAACATCGTGCCGACCTCGACCGGTGCCGCGAAGGCCGTCAGCCTGGTGCTGCCGGAGCTGAAGGGCAAGCTGGACGGCTTCGCCCTGCGGGTGCCGATCCCCACCGGCTCGGCCACCGACCTGACCTTCACCGCCGCCCGTGACACCACGGTCGAAGAGGTCAACGCCGCCATCAAGGCCGCCGCCGAGGGCCCCCTCAAGGGCATCCTGGTCTACACCGAGGACCCGATCGTGTCGGCTGACATCGTCACCGACCCGGCCTCCTGCATCTTCGACGCCGGTCTCACCAAGGTCATCGGCAACCAGGTCAAGGTCGTCGGCTGGTACGACAACGAGTGGGGCTACTCGAACCGCCTCGTCGACCTGGTCAAGCTCGTCGGGGCCTGATCAGCCTTGAAGACTCTCGACGACCTGCTCGGCGAGGGTGTCTCGGGTCGGCGCGTGTTCGTGCGCGCCGACCTGAACGTCCCGTTCGACAAAGCAAACCCAGGCGTCATCAGTGACGACGGCCGTGCTCGCGCGGTCCTGCCGACGCTGATCGCCCTGCGTGACGCGGGCGCTCGCGTGATCGTGGCGTCCCACCTGGGCCGCCCGAAGGGCGCGCCGGACCCGAAGTTCACCCTCGCCCCGGTCGCTCAGCGGTTGGGTGAGCTGCTCGGTTCGTCGGTGGTCTTCACTTCCGACACCGTCGGACCGTCCGCCTCCGCCGCCGTCCAGGCGCTGGAGGACGGCCAGGTCCTGCTCCTGGAGAATCTGCGCTTCAACGCCGGCGAGACCTCGAAGGACGACGCCGAGCGGGGCGCCTTCGCGGACCAGCTGGCGGCGTTCGCCGACTTCTACGTCGACGACGCCTTCGGCGCCGTACATCGCAAACACGCTTCGGTGTACGACGTTCCGGCTCGCCTGCCGCACTACGCCGGTGGTCTCGTCCTCAAAGAGGTCGAGGTCCTCAAGCGCGTGTCGGAGAGCCCGGAGCAGCCCTACGTCGTCGTGCTCGGCGGCTCGAAGGTCTCCGACAAGCTCGCCGTCATCAAGGCGCTGCTGCCGACGGTGGACAAGCTCCTCGTCGGCGGCGGCATGTGCTTCACCTTCCTCAAGGCCCAGGGCCACGAGGTCGGTAAGTCGCTGCTCGAAGCCGAGATGATCTCCGTCTGTCAGGGGCTTCTGGCGGAGGCCGACGGCCGGATCGTGCTGCCCGTCGACATCGTGGCCGCCACCGAGTTCTCGGCGGACGCCACGCACGACGTCGTCGCGGCTTCCGAGATCCCCGCCGACCGGCTCGGTCTCGACATCGGCCCGAAGTCCACGGAACTCTTCGCGTCGGCGATCGCCGGTGCCAAGACCGTGTTCTGGAACGGCCCGATGGGCGTGTTCGAGCTGGCGCCGTTCGCCGCGGGCACCCGTGGGGTGGCCGAGGCGATCACCAAGATCGACGGTTTCTCGGTCGTCGGTGGCGGTGACTCCGCGGCCGCCGTGCGCACGCTCGGGCTCGACGAGTCCGCGTTCGGCCACATCTCCACCGGCGGGGGCGCATCCCTGGAGTACCTCGAAGGCAAGACGCTGCCGGGCGTCGCCGCTCTGGAGAAGTGATGGGTGCCGTGACCCGCAAGCCGATCATCGCCGGTAACTGGAAGATGAACCTCAACCACTTCGAGGCGATTCTCCTGGTCCGGAAACTGGCCGCGAACCTGACCGCCGAGCACCTCGCGGCGGTCGAGACCGTGGTGCTGCCGCCGTTCACCGATCTGCGCAGCGTCGAGGGCGCGATCAAGGACGACAAGCTCAACATCGGGTACGGCGCGCAGGACATCTCGAAGTTCGCGTCCGGCGCCTACACCGGTGAGATCTCCGGCAGCATGATCGCCAAGCTCGGTGCCACCTACGTGGTGGTCGGGCACTCCGAACGCCGCGAGTACCACGCCGAGGACGACGCCACTGTCAACGCGAAGAACAAGGCCGCCTTCGAGGCCGGTCTGACTCCGATCTTCTGCGTCGGCGAGGGCCTGGCGATCCGTGAGGCCGGCAACCAGGTCGAGCACGTGCTCGCCCAGATCGACGCCGGGCTCGACGGACTCAAGACCGAACAGCTCAAGCAGATCGTGATCGCGTACGAGCCGGTCTGGGCGATCGGCACCGGCAAGACCGCGACGCCGGAGGACGCTCAGGAGGTCTGCGGGGCGATCCGTGGCCGTCTCACCGAGAAGTTCGGTACCGAGGTGTCCGATGTGGTGCGCATCCAGTACGGCGGCTCGGTCAAGGCGAACAACATCGCCCAGATCATGGCCAAGCCGGACGTGGACGGCGCCCTGGTCGGCGGCGCCGCTCTGGACGCCGAGGGCTTCGCCGCCATCGTGCGTTTTCCGGAGCACGCCGGAAGCTAAGGGTAGTTAGTGCGTGCCCGGTCGTATCATGCGGCCGGGCACCCGCTATTGTGGGACCGCTGCTTGCCCTTCGAGAGGAATGAACCCGACGATGCCGATCGCGTTCGCTTACACGTTGATCGTGTTGCTGGTCATCACCAGCATCCTGCTCACTCTGCTGATTCTGCTGCACCGGGGTAAGGGTGGCGGCATGTCGAGCATGTTCGGTGGCGGTGTGACCTCCAGCCTGTCCGGTTCCTCGGTCGCAGAGAAGAACCTCGACCGATACACCGTCCTGGTGGGAATCATCTGGTTCGCCTGCATCGTCGGGCTGAGCTTCTGGCTGAAAGTCCAGATCGCCTGACGGTGTCCAGAGGTCGTACAATCTGCCGCGCGGCCGGTTTCTCCGGTCGTGCGGTTTTTTGTTCTTGGTGTCCGGTTCACCCACCTCTCCGTTGTGGTCCGGACCCCCGAGGCCCCTCGAGACAGGAGTGACGTCCGTGTCCAGTGGCAGCGCTATCCGCGGTAGCCGTGTCGGGTCCAGCCCGATGCGACCCGACGAGCGCACCGAACCAGCACCGCGCCGGCAGATCACGTACTTCTGCGCGGCCGGTCACGACAGCATCATCTGGTTCGCGGCCGAAGCCGCGGCCCCGGAGACCTGGGACTGTCCACGGTGCGGCCATCCGGCCGGACTCGACAGTTCCAATCCGCCGGGGCGGCTGCGGGCCGAACCGTACAAATCGCATCTCGCATATGTGAAGGAACGCCGTTCCGACGAGGACGCCGCGGCGATCCTCGCCGAGGCGCTCGCCAAACTCCGGCAGCGCCGGGGCGAATGAACCATCGATGCCCGCCGGCCCGTCCGGTGGGCATCGCTCATTTCAGAACGGCGATTTTCTCAGAACGGTGCGGTGTCGCGGCCCATGAACCGGGCGCCGGAGTCCGGCACTGGCAGATCGTGGAATCCGAGGCGCTGATAGAACGTGTGAGCGCCGGTGTTGCCCGCGGCCATGCCCAGGTGCACCCGCGGCACACCGGCCGCTCGCAGACCGTCCAGGAAGGCTGCCATCAGCGCCCGGCCCTTGCCCCGGCCCTGCCACTCCGGCAGCAGATCGATGTGCAGGTGCGCCGGATAGTCCGCCAACTCCGCCCGGAGCATCTTCTCCGGAGCGTTCAGGGCGGCGGTCAGGCCCCGGTCCCGGGGGTCACCGGCGGCGAAACGATCCGCCACCGCCGGAATCCATTCGGCCCGGAACCACGCGACGAAAGCCCGTGTGTCCGCCGTGCCCAGCACGTAGCCGACGGCCGTGCCGGTGCCGTCGTCGAGAACGTGCGCGTGTTCCGGCTCCCGGGTCACGTAGGGCACCGCCCACACGTCACCGAGCATCAGGTCCGAACTGTGCACGCCGCGGGCGTCCGCACCACCGGCGCCGGTACGCACGCAGATGTCATAGATCGCGTCGAGGTCGCCGGGTCGGTAGTCGCGGATCGTCGGCTGCATCCCGCGAATTCTATGACTGTGGCGCGCGTCACTGCTTGAGCGCCAACCTTTCGGTGGGTCACGCGTCTACTCCAGCGAAGCGATCACCGACGAGCAGGAGAGTTCCGATGCGTTTCTCGACCCGTGGCCTGGCGCTGGCCTTCGGCACCGCGTCCGTACTGGCGATCGGCGGTGTGTCGGCCGTCGCGTTCGCCGGCGAGTCCACGCCCGCTCCGAAGCCCTCCCCGATCTCGAAGCAGGAGACGGCCGCCCCCGAAGTCTCCCCGGTCGAGACCACCGCGAGCCCCATCGCCTCGCCGGTCGGGAAGCCCACCGCCTCGCCGGTCAGTGAGCCGACCGCGTCACCGGGCGGCAAGCCGACCGCGTCACCGGCCGGAAAACCCACAGCCTCGCCCGTGGGTGAGCCCACCGTGTCCCCGGTCAGCAAGCCCGCTGTCACCGCCACTCCGGCTCCGGTGAAGCCGGCCGCCACACCGTCGCGGAAGAACTGACCCGAAAGGTACCGTTCGTTCCCGTCGCCGACCCCCGAGGCCTCGCCTGTGATCTTCGTGCTGCCGTTTCCTCCGCTGTTCGCCTGGCTGCGTTCGTGGTCTGCCGGTGTGCGCGCGGGCGGCCGCGGCGACCCGGAGTCACCGCGCGCGATCAAATCCTCAGGGGCCACGGCGCCGGGTATCGGTGCGCCCGGCGCGCCGCCGGCCATCAACGAGCTGTATCACAGCCGGCGGCTCAGCCTGGTGCGGCTGGCGGTGCTGATGGTCGACGACCTGCCCACCGCCGAGGACGTGGTGCAGGACGTGTTCACCGCCCTCTACCGGCGGCACGGACCGGAGTTGCGCGGCGTGACGGATCCGAACGCGTACCTCATCACCGGAGTCACCAACGCGGCCCGGTCCGCGCTGCGCCGCCGCCGTACCGCCCGGTCCTATGTTCCTCCGCCGCCGGGCAGTGCCGTGGCGGCCGAGGACGAGGCACTGCTCGGGGCGAGTGATCGGGACACGTTGCGGGCGCTGCGGGTGCTGACCGCCCGGCAACGGCAGGTGCTGGTGTTGCGGTACTGGTCGGAGCTCTCCGAAGAGGAGATAGCCGACACGCTGCGGATCTCCCGTGGCACGGTCAAATCGACGGCGCATCGGGCGCTGGCGATCCTGCGGGAACGACTGGGGGAGCGGTGACCGACGAGATGGAGCGGCGGCTCCGGAGTGCCTTGGCGGCCCGGGCCGGGCAGATCACAGCGGACCGGCTGCGGTTCGAGGCACCGCCGACGGCGGCACGGCACACCCGGTCGTTCGCGTTCTTGTTGCCGTCGCGGCGCTGGCTGCCCGCTGTCGCCGGAGCGGCGATCGCCATCGTGGCTCTGGGCTTCGCTCTGCGTTCCAGCACTCCGGCGCCGCAGCCGATCCAGCCGGCCGCCCCGTCCCCGGCCACCTCGCCGTCGGCTGTCCCGTCCCTGATGGTCACCCCGCCGGCGCGCCCGCAGGCCTCGTCCTCTCCGACCAGCAGTCCCCGGCCCGCCGGGATCCCCTCGAAGCCTGCCGCCGGCTCGGCTGTCGTCTCGCCGAGGACGGTGGCGCCCTCCGCCGGAACGAAATCCACCAGCCTTCCCGCAGCCACCCCGGTCAGTTGATCCGGGCGGGGCGGGCTGCGCGCTGGTGGCTCTGTGCGGTGAGCGCGGTGCTGAGCCGGGGCACGCCCCGACTCAGCACGCGGGTCACGGGCGGTTGCCGGCGGCGGCCTCGTCGAGGAGCCAGAGTGTCTTCCGGACGCCCTTCGCGTGTGCGGCCGGGAGATCACCACCGGACAGGACCGTACCGATCGGGGTGGCCTTGTCCGGGCCAGCCGCGATCAGCCACACCTCGTCGGCGCCCTGAATGGTCGGCACGGTCAGGGTGACCCGGGTGGGCGGCGGCTTCGGGCTGTCGAAGGTGGCGGCCGTCGGGCCAGTCTCGCCGAGTACCGGGTGACCGGGGAAGAGCGACGCGACATGTCCGTCCTCGCCGACGCCCAGCATCAGCACGTCGAACCGGGGCACCGTGCTGCCGGGAACGGCTGCGGCGGCGAGCGCGGCGGCGTACCGGGTGGCGGCGGCCGTCGCGTCGTCACCGTCGGGCCCGTCCGAGGCGGGCATGGCGTGCACCCGGGCCGGGTCGAGCGGCAGCTTGTCGAGCAGCGCCTCCCGGGCCTGGGTCTCGTTGCGGTCCGGGTCTCCGGCGGGCAGGAACCGTTCGTCGCCCCACCACAGGTCGACCCGGGACCAGTCGATGGCGGCGGCGGCGGGCAGTTCCCGGACCGAGCGCAGTACCTTCGCCGCGACCCGGCCGCCGGTCAGCACCACACTGGCTGTGCCGTGCACCGCCTGCGCGTCGATGATTTTGACGACGAGCCGTGCCGCCACTGTGGACGCCAGAATGTCGGCGTCCGGAACCACCACGACCACGGTCTCACTCAATGGGGTTTCTCCCTGATGAAGAGGCCGCCCGCCGCGGTGCGACGGACGGCCTCGAACGTGAAAGAACTATGCGACGGAACCGGCGATGGCAGCCAGCGCCGGGTCCTTCCAAACGTGCACGCGATTCGGGTTGCGGTGATCCAGACCGGACAGGCCGGCCATGGCGCCGAGCGCGTCCGCGTAGATCTGGTCGGCGTCGAGCCGGCGCAACTCCTCGGCCAGTTCGTCACCGACCGGCCGCTTCGGCAGCGGCATGTAACGGTCGTCCTGGCCGGTCCGGCTGAACAGGGCGGTGCCCTCTTCACGGGTGACCCGGACGCAGTCGCCGTTCTCGCACTGCAACTCGACCGAGTGCAGGCGCGGCGACCGGTCGGTGTGCTCCATCACCGGCTCGATACCGAGCCGGGACTTGAGCCAGCCCAGCATCAGCCAGGCGGTGGGGTCGTGGGCCGGAGCCACGATCTTCGCGCCGATGACCCGGGCGTCGGTGCTGTCGAAGGCGCCCGCGACCAGGGTCCGCCACAGGGTGATCCGGGTCCAGGTGAGGTCGGTGTCACCGGGCGCGTAGTCGACGGCCCGCTGCTTGAGCGCGGCCACCGGGTCGGGCGCCTGCGCGCTGTCGGTGATCCGGCGCTCGGAGACGACCCCGAGGAAGTCGTTGGCGATCATGTTCGGCGGATCCTCGTGCCACCACGTGACCACCGGGACGTCCGGGGCCAGCAGCGGCATCACGACCGACTCGGCGTGCAGCGCGAGACGGCCGTACATCCGCAGAACGACCGCCTCGGCCGGGCCGAGACGCCCACCCACGACGATCTCCGCGTCCAGACGGCTGCGGCCCTCCATGTCCGACCGGACGACGATGAGAAGCCGGCAGGGGTGCGCGGCGGCAGCGATGGTGGCCGCCGCCTCAGCCTCCCGGACCTTCTTCTCCTCGACCACCGCGATCAGGGTGAGAGCCAGACCGGAGGCCACGCCGCCGGCACTGCGCCGTTCCGCGGCGAGGGCCTTGACGACCTCGCTGCCAGTGGTGTCCCACAGACCGATCATGCCCGCCTCCAGGTACGGCCTTCGCGCGCCAGCATCTCGTCGGCAGCCCGCGGACCCCATTCACCGGCCCGGTACGGTTCCGGTTTGGTGTTCGCCCAGGCCGCTTCCAGCGGGTCGATGACCCGCCACGACTGTTCGATCTCGGCGGCGTCCGGGAAGAGTGTCCGGTCGCCGATCAGCACGTCCAGAACCAGACGCTCGTACGCCTCCGGGCTGGACTCGGTGAACGCCTCGCCGTACTGGAAGTCCATCGCGATGTCACGGACCTCCATCGACGTACCGGGCACCTTGGAACCGAACTTCAGGACCACGCCCTCGTCCGGCTGCACCCGGACCACCAGCTGGTTGTGGCCCAGCATCTCCACGTCGGCCGGGTCGAACGGCAGGTGCGGAGCCCGTTTGAACAGGATCGCGATCTCGGTGACCCGGCGCGGCATCCGTTTGCCGACCCGTACGTAGAACGGGACGCCGGCCCACCGCCGGTTCTGAATGCCGAGGCGGACCGCGGCGTACGTCTCGGTGGTGGATTTCGCCGGGATGTTCGGCTCCTCCAGGTAGCCCACGGCACGCTCGCCGGCCACCCAGCCGGGGAGGTACTGACCGCGGACCGAGCCGGTGGCGATGTCGGCCGGGAGACTGATCGCCTTGAGGACCTTCAGCTTCTCGGCCCGGACCTCCTGGGGATCGAAGCTCGTCGGCTCCTCCATCGCGACCATCGCCAGCAGCTGGAGCAGGTGGTTCTGGAGCACGTCACGGGCGGCACCGGACGCGTCGTAGAACGCCGCCCGGGTGCCGATGCCGACGTCCTCGGCCATGGTGATCTGGACGCTGTCGACGTACTTCGAGTTCCACACCGGCTCGAAGAGACTGTTCGCGAAGCGCAGAGCCATGATGTTCTGTACGGTCTCTTTGCCGAGGTAGTGGTCGATCCGGAAGACGTCCTCCGGGATGAACACGTCGTCGACCAGCTGGTTGAGCTGCACCGCGCTCTGCAGGTCGTGACCGAACGGCTTCTCCACGACAACCCGGCGCCAGCCGCTGGTCTTCGACGGATCGGCCATGCCGGTGCGGTTGAGCTGGTTGAGCACCAGCGGGAACGCGGCCGGCGGGATGGAGAAGTAGAAGGCCGCGTTGCCGGTGATGCCGTTGCGTTCCTTCAACTCGTCCAGTGTGGTCGAGAGCTGATCGAAAGCGGCGTCGTCGTCGAACGAGCCGGGAATGAAGTGGAATCGCTCGGAGAGGCGTTGCCAGACGTCCTCGCGCCAGGGGGTGCGGGCGCCCTTCTTGGCCGCCGCGTACGCGAGGGACTCGAAGCTGCCGTCGCCCCAGTCGGCGCGGGCGAAGCCCACCACCACGAAACCGGGGGGAAGCAGACCACGGTTGGCCAGGTCGTACACGGCCGGGATGAGCTTCTTTCGGGACAGGTCACCGGTGACCCCGAAGATCACCAGAGCACAGGGCTCCGGGATCCGTGGAAGCCGACGGTCCTGTGCGGTGCGCAGCGGATTACCCACGTTGTCATCCTGCCAGTCTTTTGATGACGGAGCGGCCTGTCACGGGGACTCCCGTGACAGGCCGCGGATCGTGCTCGTCAGGCAGCGTCGCTGGGGTTCTTCGACCCGGAGGCGGCGGCCTTGAGGGACTTCGTGACGCCCTCGAGAAGCTCGTTCCAGCTCTGCTCGAACTTCTCCACGCCCTCTTCCTCGAGGACCTTGAAGACGTCGGCGAAGTCGATGCCGATCGCCGCGAGGTCGGTGAAGACCTGGTGGGCATCGCCGTAGTTACCGGTGATGGTGTCACCGCGGGTGGTTCCGTGGTCCTCGTACGCGAAGATCACCGGCTCCGGCATGGTGTTCACCGTGCCGTGTGCGATCAGCTCCTCGACGTAGATGGTGTCCAGGAACTCCGGGTTCTTCGTGCCGGTCGACGCCCAGAGCGGGCGCTGCGGGTGGGCACCGGCCGCGGCCAGCGCCTTCCAGCGGTCGCCGCCGAAGACCTCGGCGTACGCCTCGTACGCCAGCCGGGCGTTGGCGATGGCCGCCTTGCCCTTGAGCGCCTTCGCCTGTTCCGAACCGATCTTGTCGAGCCGCTTGTCGATCTCGCTGTCCACGCGCGAGACGAAGAACGACGCGACCGAACCGATCTTGGAGAGGTCGTGGCCGTTGGCCTTCGCCAGCTCCAGACCGGCCAGGAACGCCTCGATGACGGCCTGGTACCGCTCCACCGAGAAGATCAGCGTCACGTTCACGCTGATGCCCGCGCCCAGCACCTGCGTGATGGCGGGCAGACCGGCCAGCGTGGCCGGGATCTTGATGTACAGGTTCGGCCGGTCGACCAGCCACCACAGCGTCTTCGCCTCGGCGACGGTGGACTCGGTCTCGTGCGCCTTACGCGGGTCCACCTCGATGGACACCCGGCCGTCGACACCGTTGGACGCGTCGTACGCCGGACGGAAGATGTCGGTCGCCCAACGGACGTCCTTGGCGGTCATCAGACGGACGGCCTCCTCGACCGTCACGCCCTGCAGCGCCAGGTCACGCAACTGCTCGTCGTAGGCGTCCGCGTCGGAGAGCGCCTTCTGGAAGATGCTCGGGTTCGTGGTCACGCCCACCACGTGCTGCTCGGCGCGCAGCTTCTCCAGCGAACCGCTGGTCAGCCGCACCCGGGACAGGTCGTCGAGCCACACCGCGACACCTTGCGCGGACAGTTCGGCCAGTCTGTCGGTCATTTCCCTCAACTCCTGAAAGTCGCAGAACTAAAGTCAGTTACCGGTCTTGTGACCGGTGATCTCGCCGACCCTGGCGAGGGAGGCGTGGGCCTTCGCGACGACGTTGTCAGCGGTGAAGCCGAACTGCTCGAAGAGAACCTTCGCCGGGGCACTGGCGCCGTAGTGCTCGATGCTGACGGCCTCACCGGCGTCACCGAGGATGCGGTCCCAGCTCATCCGGATGCCGGCCTCGACGGTGACGCGGGCCTTCACACCGGACGGCAGCACCTGCTGCTGGTAAGCGACGTCCTGCTGGTAGAACCACTCCTGACAGGGCATCGACACGACCCGGGTGGGAGTGCCGTCGGCCTCCAGGCGCTCCTGCGCGGTGAGCGCGATCGACACCTCGGAACCACTGGCGACCAGGATCACCTGCGGCGTACCGGTGGACGCCTCGGACAGGATGTAGCCGCCCTTGAGGGTGCCCTCGGCCGACGCGTACTTCGTCCGGTCGAGCGTCGGCAGGTTCTGCCGGGACAGCGCGAGCGCGGTCGGCCGGTCGTCGTGCTCCAGCGCACCACGCCAGGCGTAAGCGGTCTCGTTGGCGTCGGCCGGGCGGACCACGTCGAGGCCGACGATGGCCCGCAGCGCGGTCAGCGTCTCGATCGGCTGGTGCGTCGGGCCGTCCTCACCGAGACCGATCGAGTCGTGCGTCCACACGAAGACGACCGGCAGCTTCATCAGCGCGGAGAGACGAACCGAACCGCGCATGTAGTCGGAGAACACCAGGAAGGTGCCGCCGTACGGCCGGGTGCCGCCGTGCACCGCGATGCCGTTCAGGATCGAGCCCATGCCGTGCTCGCGGATGCCGAAGTGCAGCGTGCGGCCGTACTCGTGGCCGGGGAACGCCTCGGTCGCGTACTCCGCCGGGATGAAGGACGGCTCGCCCTTCATCGTGGTGTTGTTGCTCTCCGCCAGGTCGGCGGAGCCACCCCACAGTTCGGGCAGAACCGGCGCGAGCGCCTCCAGGATCTTGCCGGACGCGGCACGGGTGGCCACGCCCTTCTCGTCCGCGGGGAACACCGGCAGGGCCTTGAGCCAGCCCTCCGGCAGGGTCCGGGTGGCGAGCCGATCGAAGAGGACCTTGCCCTCGGCGTTGCCGGCGGCCCAGGCGTCGAACGCCTTCTGCCACTCGGCCCGCGCCGCCCTGCCACGCTCCACGACCTGCTGAGCGTGCTTGACGACCTCGTCGTCGATGGCGAACGGCTCGTCGGTGAAACCGAGCAGTTCCTTGGTGGCGGTGATCTCGGCCGCACCCAGGGCGGAACCGTGGATCTTGCCGGTGTTCTGCTTCTTCGGCGCGGGGAAACCGATGATCGTCTTGAGGACGATGAACGACGGCTTGTCGGTCACCGACTTCGCGGTCTGGATCGCGGTCCAGAGCTCTTCGACGTCCTCGGCGTACGTCTCACCCTTGCGCCAGTTGACGGTCTGGACGTGCCAGCCGTACGCCTCGTAGCGCTTGCCGACGTCCTCGGACTTCGCGATCCGGGTGTCGTCCTCGATGGAGATCTCGTTGTCGTCGTAGATCACCACGAGGTTGCCGAGCTTCTGCACCGACGCGATCGCGCTGGACTCGTGGCTGACGCCCTCCTCGATGTCGCCGTCACTGGCGATCGAGTAGACGAAGTGGTCGAACGGCGACTCGCCGGCCGCGGTGTCCGGGTCGAGCAGGCCACGCTCACGGCGGGCCGACATGGCCATGCCGACCGCGTTGCCGATGCCCTGGCCCAGCGGGCCGGTGGTGATCTCGACGCCGGGGGTGTGGCCGTACTCCGGGTGACCCGGGGTCAGCGAGTCCCACTGGCGCAACGACTTCAGGTCATCGAGTGACAGGCTGTAGCCATTGAGGAACAACTGAACGTACAGGGTGAGACTGGAGTGACCGCAGGACAGCACGAAACGGTCGCGCCCTGCCCACTCCGGGTCCGTGGGGTCGTGCCGCAGCACACGGTTGAACAGAAGGTAGGCGGCCGGGGCCAGGCTCATGGCCGTGCCGGGGTGGCCGTTACCGGCCTTCTCCACGGCGTCCATGGCCAGCACCCGGGTGGTGTCCACCGCCTTGCGGTCGAGGTCGGACCAGTTGAGAGCGGGATCTGTGGCAGCCACGTCGGTTGTGCTCCTCGGGCAAAATTATGGAACCCTTTTCGGCTTGACCCTATCCAGTCGGGCTAAACGCATGCGCAGCGAACGCCCTAGGCACATACGCTGTGAGCGGACATGCCAGTTCAACGGGTGTGACCGTCTACACCCGTGCCGGGTGCCCCGAGCAGCGGAGACGGCGGCGCGTAGGCTGTCCGGGCGAGCCGCCGGGTGGGTACCCGGCAACGGCCGCGTAATAAAGGCGATGCCGGAAGGTGGCTGTCCGTGAGCATGATCACCGAGCGTCCTCTCTTACGGCGGACGCCCGGCGCGGCTGAGCGCCCCGTTCGCGAACCCGGCACCGGAGGCCCGCGTCACTGGCTCGCGGTGTTCCGGGCGTACCTCGTCCTGACCAAGCCGCAGATCGTCGAACTGCTCCTGGTCACCACGGTGCCGACCATGATGCTGGCGGCCGGCGGCTGGCCTGACCCGGTGACATTCACGGCGGTCCTCGTCGGCGGCGCGTTGGCCGGCGGCGGCGCGAGCGTGCTGAACTGCTACATCGACCGTGACATCGATCAGTTGATGCGGCGCACGAAACGACGGCCGCTGCCGGCGAACCAGCTGACTCCGCGGGCCGTTCTGATCTTCGGTCTGACGCTGTCTGTGATCTCGGTCGCGCTGATGGCGGTTCTCACCAACTGGTTGGCCACCGCGCTCACCGCGTTCTCCATCTTCTACTACGACGTCGTCTACACCCTCTGGCTGAAGCGGCGGACCCCGGCGAACACCTTCTGGGGCGGAGTGTGTGGCGCGGCGCCGGTAGTGATCGGCTGGGCGGCGGTCACCGACTCGATCCCGCCGATGGCATGGGCGCTTTTCGCGATTGTCTTCTTTTGGCAGATGCCGCACTTCTACGCGCTCGCCATCAAATACAAGGACGACTACGCGCGAGCCGGTATCCCGATGCTCCCCGTCGTCCGGTCGATGAAGCGGGTCAACTTCGAGATCATCCTCTACACCGTCCTCACCGTGATCTCCTCGCTCGCGGCGTGGCCGCTCGGGCTCGGGCCGATCTACGGAGTCACGGCGGTCGTGATGGGCGCGATCTTCCTGGGTGAGTCGATCAGGCTGGTACGGCAGACCGGTGGCGGGGCCGCGGTCAAACCGATGCGCCTGTTCCACCTTTCCATCACGTACCTCACGGTGCTCTTCATGGCCGTCGCGATCGACGCACTGGTCTGACCCAACGCACAGGATGCCCGGATTGCCGTTAGTGTCGGTTACTGTCCGTCACTCAAACGGCGGATAATCGGTACAGGGACAAAACCTCCGAAATCAGCTGTAAACAATGCACCGAATTTTGAAACCTGCTGGTAATTGGAGTCACAAAAGCCGGGCGGAGTCCCCCCGGCCTCGCCGCCGGGTGCTTAGGCTGCGGACCATGGCAGAAGGTTCCGTTACGACACTGACCTCCGACATCAAGTCCTTCGCCGCCGGACACGGCGGCGCCAAGGCGGTGATCGAGTACGTCGGTAAGCGCGGCGCCCGCATCGTCCTCGTCGGAGAGGACGGCGAGTGGTCCGACCAGTTCGCCCCCGACACCGGAGTCGCCCGCGAGGCCTGTGACCACGCGGGAGTCAAGGTGGAGAACGAATGGGAGCGCGAGCTGATGGAGCAGATGCGCCCCAGCAACGACCTGTGGCGTTCGATGTCACGCCGGAGCATGGCCCGCTGATGGGCGCCCCACCCCGGGTCGCCCTGGTGACCTCGGCCGGCTTCCCCGACCTGTGGGACGACGACCACCCCCTGCGGGACGCGCTACGCGGCCGCGGGGTGGCCGTCGACGCGGTCCGGTGGGACGACACGGCAGCCGACTGGGCCGCCTACGACCTCACCGTCATCCGCTCGCCGTGGGACTACACGGCGCGCCACGAGCAGTTCGTGGCGTGGGCCCGGTCCGTCCCACGGCTGGCCAACCCGGCCGGCGTGATCGCCTGGAACACCGACAAGCGGTACCTCAGCGAACTCGCCGCGGCCGGGATCCCGGTCATCCCCACCGAGTTCGTCGGGCCCGGTGACACCTGGACCCCGGCAGCCGAAGGCGAATGGGTCGTCAAACCGACCGTCAGCGCCGGCAGCCAGGACACCGGCCGCTACCTGCTGCCCGGACAGACCGGCCTGGCCGTGGCACACGTGGAACGGCTCACCGCCGCCGGGCGGACCGCGATGATCCAGCCATACCTGTCCGCGGTGGACACCGCCGGGGAGACCGCGGTGCTCTGCATCCCGGACGCCACCGGTGAACTGACCTTCAGTCACGGCATCCGCAAATCGGCGATGCTGACCGCCGGCGGCGGCGGGCGGGTCGACGTGGGCTCCGAGCGGATCACCCCGCGGGAGCCGTCGGTGGCCGAACTCGACCTCGCCGCCCGTGTCCTCGCCACGATTCCCGGCGGGACCAAACAGCTGTTGTACGCCCGGGTCGACCTGATTCCGGGGCCGGACGGCGCGCCTACCCTGATCGAGCTGGAACTGGCTGAGCCGTCGCTGTTCCTGCGGACCGCACCCGGCGCCGCCGACCGTCTGGCCGACGCGATCCTCACCCGTCTCTGAGCAGCCACCGAACTGGCGGCCCGTCGCCCGCCCGGCGCAGAGCCGTAGGCGGAGCGGTGCTCACCCGCTCCGCGTAGAGGCACAAGCGGGCGGTGGTCGCTCGCCCGGTGAAGGCCACGAGCCTGTGGCGCTCGCCCGCCTGGTGAAGGCCACAAGCCAGCGATCCTCGCCAGCCCCGTGGCGCAGCCACAAACCGTGGAAGGCCGTCCATACCCGGGCGGCCTTCCCGCGCCCCACCACGCCCAGCCCGACCCCCGTTTTCTCGGCTAGCCGTAGCTGAGAGGTGTTATGGCGGTCGGATTACCTGTCTGGTGTACGGCTCGGCCGACCGAGCCGTACACCAGACAGGTAACTACCACTCCAGAACCTGGCTGACCTACGGCTAGCCGAATTACCTGGCTGAGCTACGGCTGGCCGAAGGTCAGCGAGGGGTGGGGACTGGGGCTGGGGCGGGGGTGGCCTGTGGGGAAGGGGTGGGGGACAGGGCCGAAAGCGGGCGGGTGCGCAAGGACCAGAGCACTGCCAGCGTCGAAGTCCAGACCAGCCCGGAGCCGAGCATGTGCGCGGCCACCAGCGCCACCGGCAGGTGCGTGAAGTACTGCACGAAACCGATCAGCCCCTGCCCCATCTCCACCCAGAACAGCACCGCCGCGGCTTTGATCGCGGCCGGCGGCGCGTCCACCGCACGCAACGCGAACCACAACGCCACCGTCAGCCCGACCAGCAGGAACACCAGGTCGGCGTGGACTTGGGAGATCCGGTCGGGGTCGAGCCCGTTGCGTTTGGCCCCGTGGTCCCCGGAGTGCGGCCCGCTGCCGGTGACGACCACCCCGGCGGCGATGACCGCGAAGCTGACCGCGGTGGTGACCAGCGCGAGGTGCCGGATCGGGCCGGGGACCAGCGGAACCGGCTCACTGTCGCCCTGGTCGACGCGGCGCCACAGCGCGTACGCCCCGGCGATCAGCGCGACGGACAGGATGAAGTGCAGGCCGACCACCCACGGGTTGAGGTTGGTGAGCACGGTGATGCCACCGATGACGCCTTGACCGGGGATGCCGAGCGCGATGGCGACGGAGAGCCGGATCAGGGAGCGGCGGCGCCGGGCCAGCGCGCCCACGAAGCAGGCGACCGCGATGGCGACGAGCACGAAGGTGAGCAGCCGGTTGCCGAACTCGATGGCGCCGTTGATGCCCATCTCGGGGGTGGTCGTGTAGGACTCGTCGGTGCACCGGGGCCAGGTGGGGCAGCCGAGGCCGGAGGCGGTGAGGCGGACCGCGGCGCCGGTGACGATGATCCCGATGTTGGCGATCAGCGAGGCGAGGGCGAGGCCGCGCAGCGAGTCGCCGCACCACCGAACGGGACGGGAGGCCAGTAAAGCGGAGGACTTCACCGGGGGATCGTACGCTCGCCGGAGAATCGTGGTTTCCGCAGCTCTCCCCGCAGGTGGAACGGATCACCGAGCTTGGTGGAACGGATCTCCGGACGCTGGTGGGACGGATCACCGGACCCCGGTTTGCAGGGCTCCGAGTAAATACGTAACGTTGGAGTAGTGAAAAACGAGGTGCTGATCCAGATCGGCGCACCGGCTCCGGCCGGCGCGACCGACGGGCGCACCCGTGACCGGGTCGTGCAGCTTCTGCTGAAGCACGGCGCCACCACCGCGGCCCAGCTCGGGGCCGCGCTCGGCCTGAGCCCGGCCGCGATCCGCAAGCATCTCGACGTGATGCTCGCCGAGCGTCTGGTCGAGACGCGTGAGCTGCGACAGAGCAAGCCCCGAGGTCGGGGCCGGCCGGCGAAGGCCTTCGTGCTGACGGCTGCCGCCCGCGAGGATCTCAATCCGCATCACTACGACGGTCTCGCCACCGCCGCGCTGCGCTGGATCGCGCAGCAGCACGGTCCAGCGGCCGTCTCGGCTTTCGCCGCGACTCAGGTCAAGGCTCTCGAGGAGCGCTGCCAGGCGGCGATCGAGGAGGCCGGGCCCGATCCGATCGCCCGCGCCGAGGCGCTCGCCGAGGTGCTGACGGTCGAGGGTTACGCTGCCAACGCATCGGCGATCGCGTCCGGCGGGCAGTTGTGTCAACAGCATTGCCCGGTGGCTCACGTGGCCGCCGAGTTTCCTCAACTGTGCGACGCCGAGACCGAAGTCATCTCCCGGCTCATCGGCACTCACGTGCAGCGCCTCGCCACCATCGCGCACGGCGACGGGGTGTGCACCACGCACATCCCCGCCCTCGCCGTTCGCACCACCGCAATCACGGTTAGGACAGATACATGACTGACCAGATCGTCACTCAGGAAGAGCACCTCGCCGCTCTTGGTCGGTACGAATACGGCTGGGCTGACAGCGACACCGCCGGTGCGCTCGCTCAGCGCGGCCTGTCCGAGGCCGTGGTGCGCAACATCTCCGCGCTGAAGAGCGAGCCGCAGTGGATGCTCGACCTGCGCCTCAAGGGCCTGCGCCTGTTCGACCGCAAGCCGATGCCGCACTGGGGCGCCGACCTCACCGGTATCGACTTCCAGAACATCAAGTACTTCGTGCGGTCCACCGAGAAGCAGGCCGCCACGTGGGACGACCTGCCCGCTGACATCAAGGCGACGTACGACAAGCTCGGCATCCCCGAGGCGGAGAAGCAGCGTCTGGTCTCCGGCGTCGCCGCGCAGTACGAGTCGGAGGTCGTCTACCACGCGATCCGTGAGGACCTCGAGGAGCAGGGCGTCCTGTTCCTGGACACCGACACCGCGCTGCGGGAGCACGAGGAACTCTTCAAGGAGTACTTCGGCACCGTCATCCCGGTCGGCGACAACAAGTTCGCCGCGCTCAACACGAGCGTGTGGTCCGGTGGCTCGTTCATCTACGTGCCGAAGGGCGTGCACGTGGACATCCCGCTGCAGGCCTACTTCCGGATCAACACGGAGAACATGGGCCAGTTCGAGCGGACCCTGATCATCGCCGACGAGGGCAGCTACATCCACTACGTCGAGGGTTGCACCGCGCCGATCTACTCGTCGGACTCGCTGCACTCCGCGGTCGTCGAGATCGTGGTGAAGAAGAACGCCCGGGTGCGGTACACGACCATCCAGAACTGGTCGAACAACGTCTACAACCTGGTCACCAAGCGCGCCACCTGTGAAGAGGGCGCGACCATGGAGTGGGTCGACGGCAACATCGGCTCGAAGGTGACGATGAAGTACCCGGCGGTCTACATGACCGGCCCGTACGCCAAGGGTGAGGTGCTGTCGATCGCGATGGCCGGCGAGGGCCAGCACCAGGACTCGGGTGCCAAGATGGTGCACGCCGCGCCGCACACCTCGTCGACGATCATCTCGAAGTCGATCGCCCGGGGCGGTGGCCGCACGTCGTACCGCGGCCTGGTTCAGGTTCTGGAGGGTTCGTCCAGCTCGAAGAGCACGGTCAAGTGTGACGCGCTGCTGGTCGACACGATCTCCCGGTCGGACACGTACCCGTATGTCGACATCCGTGAGGACGACGTCAACATGGGTCACGAGGCGACCGTCTCCAAGGTCAGCGAGGACCAGCTCTTCTACCTGATGAGCCGGGGAATGACCGAGGACGAGGCGATGGCGATGATCGTTCGCGGCTTCATCGAGCCGATCGCCAAGGAGCTTCCGATGGAGTACGCCCTGGAGCTGAACCGCCTCATCGAGCTCCAGATGGAAGGGGCCGTGGGCTGACCTCAGCCCGGGCCATTCTCAAGAAGCGGACTAAAAGGAAGAAATGACTACCGAGGCCATCGCCCCGCCGAGCACCAAGTCGCAGGTGCTGCGCTCCTTCGACGTCGCCGACTTCCCGGCCCTCAACGGCCTGGAGGAGGAGTGGCGTTTCACCCCGCTGAAGCGGCTGCGTGACCTGGTCAAGGCCACCGAGCTGACCGGTGCCGCCCCGTCCGTGGAGTTCGGGGATCTCCCGGCCGGCGTGACGGTGTCGACGGCCGACGACGTCGAGGCGGTGCTGACCCCGTTCGACCGGGTCAGCGCCCTGGCCTACGGGTCGGCCGCCGGCGTCACCGTGATCGAGGTGGCGGCCGAGGCGGAGCTCGCCGAGCCGGTGGTGATCCGGCTGGTCGGCAAGGGCGGTGACGCGGCGGCCGCGCGCACCTTCGTCAAGGTGGGCGCGTTCGCCAAGGCGACGATCATCCTGCAGCAGACCGGCACGGTCACCCTCGCCGACAACATCGAGGTGGTGACCGGCGACAGCGCTCAGCTGACGTTCGTCACGCTGGCCGAGTGGGACCGGGACGCGGTTCAGGCCCAGCACGTGAAGCTGAAGGTCGGCCGGGACTCCCGGGTCGTGCACCTGCAGGTCACCCTCGGTGGCGACCTGGTGCGCCAGTTCACCAGCGTGGAGTACGCGGGCCGCGGTGGTGACGCCGAGCTGTGGGGTCTCTACTTCGCCGACGCCGGCCAGCACCAGGAGCACCGTCAGCTGGTCGACCACGTGGCCCCGGACTGCCGGAGCTACGTGGGTTACCGCGGCGCGCTGCAGGGTTCGTCGGCGCACACCGTCTGGGTCGGCGACGTGCTGATCCGGGCCACGGCGACCGGCACCGACACGTACGAGATCAACCGGAACCTGCTTCTCACCGACGGGGCGCGCGCCGACTCGGTGCCGAACCTGGAGATCGAGACCGGGGAGATCGCCGGTGCCGGGCACGCCAGCGCGACCGGCCGGTTCGACGACGAGCAGCTGTTCTACCTGATGGCGCGGGGCATCCCCGAGGGTGAGGCGCGCAAGCTGGTGGTTCGTGGCTTCTTCGCCGAGCTGATCAACAAGATCCCGGTCGAGGAGCTGCGTGAGCGGCTCGGGGACGTGATCGAGTCCCGTCTGGTCGAGGCCGGTCAGTAATGACTTTCGAGAACGTCGGTTCGGTGACGGACGTCGCGAAGGGCACCGCCCTCCAGGTGGAGGTCGACGGGGTCGAGGTCGCGATCGTCCATGCCGACGACGATCAGTTCTACGCCGTTCGCGACGAGTGCAGCCACGCCTCGGTGGCTCTCTCCGAGGGGGAGGTGGACGGGTGTGCGCTGGAGTGCTGGTTGCACGGCTCCCGGTTCGACCTGCGAACCGGTGAGCCCTCCGGACCGCCTGCCATCGACCCGGTGGCGGTCTATCCCGTCGAGATCCGCGACGGCGACATCTACGTTTCGACGATTCCTAGCAATGGAGTAGAGCCGTGAGCACTCTGGAGATCCGCGACCTGCAGGTGTCGGTGAAGCTGCCGGAGGGCGAGCTGAAGCCGATCCTGAACGGCGTCGACCTGACCGTGAAGGCGGGCGAGACGCACGCCATCATGGGCCCGAACGGCTCCGGTAAGTCGACCCTCGCCTACTCGATCGCGGGCCACCCGAAGTACGAGATCACCGGCGGCTCGGTGACCCTGGACGGCGTCGACGTGCTCGAACTGAGTGTCGACGAGCGCGCGCGGGCCGGTCTCTTCCTGGCCATGCAGTACCCGGTCGAGGTTCCCGGTGTCTCGGTGGCGAACTTCCTGCGGACCGCGAAGACCGCGATCGACGGTGAGGCGCCGAAGCTGCGCACCTGGGCCGGCGAGCTGCGCGGTGCCATGGAGAAGCTGCAGATGGACCCGGCGTTCGCGCAGCGCAACGTCAACGAGGGTTTCTCCGGCGGTGAGAAGAAGCGGCACGAGATCATGCAGCTCGAGCTGCTCAAGCCGAAGGTCGCGATCCTCGACGAGACCGACTCCGGCCTCGACATCGACGCGCTCCGGATCGTCTCCGAGGGTGTCAACCGGGTCCGCGAGACCGGTGAGACCGGCTTCCTGCTGATCACCCACTACACCCGGATCCTCCGCTACATCAAGCCCGACTTCGTGCACGTCTTCGTCGGCGGCAAGATCGTCGAAGAGGGCGGCTCCGAGCTGGCCGAGCGGCTCGAGGTCGAGGGTTACGAGAAGTTCCTCACCAAGGCCTGAGGAGTTCAGTCATGACCTTTGACGTCGCGCGGGTGCGCAAGGACTTCCCGATCTTCGAGCGGGAGGTGAACGGCCACCCGCTGGTCTACTTGGACAGCGCCAACACCTCGCAGAAGCCGGTGCAGGTGCTCGACGTCATGCGCGCGCACCAGGAGCGGTTCAACGCCAACGTGTCCCGTTCCGTGCACACGCTGGGCACCGAGTCCACCGAGGCCTACGAGGGTGCCCGGGCCCGGATCGCCGCGTTCATCGGCGCGGTGAGCCCGGACGAGGTGGTGTTCACCAAGAACTCCACCGAAGGCATCAACCTGGCCGCGTACTCGCTGGGTCAGATGTTGCGCCTGGGGCCCGGGGACGAGGTGGTGATCTCCGAGATGGAGCACCATTCCAACCTGGTCCCGTGGCAGCTGCTGTGTGAGCGGACCGGTGCCACGCTGCGCTGGTTCGGCATCACCGACGAGGGCCGGCTCGACGAGTCGAATCTCGACGAGCTGATCAACGAGCGTACGAAGATCGTCTCCGTGGTGCACATGTCGAACGTGCTCGGCACGGTCAACGACGTGTCCCGCATCTCGGCCCGCGCCCGTCAGCAGGGTGCGCTGCTGATGCTGGACTGTTCACAGTCGGTGCCGCACCTGCCGGTCGACGTGCGCACGCTGGGCGCCGACCTGATCGCGTTCACCGGCCACAAGATGCTCGGCCCGACCGGTATCGGTGTGCTGTGGGGCCGGGGCGCTCTGCTGGCGGAGATGCCGCCGTTCCTGTCCGGCGGCTCGATGATCGAGACCGTCACGATGACCGGCACCACCTTCGCCGCGCCGCCCGCGCGGTTCGAGGCGGGCACCCCGCCGATCACCGAGGCGATCGGTCTGGGCGCGGCCGTGGACTACCTGACCGGGCTGGGTATGGAGACGATCCACCAGCACGAGCAGGACATCACGCGGTACGCGCTGGACGCGCTCCAGTCGGTACCCGGGGTGCGGATCTTCGGTCCGGCCACCGTGGAGGGTCGTGGTGGCACGGTGTCGTTCGGCGTCGACGGGGTACACCCGCACGATGTGGGACAGATCTTGGACGCGCTCGGCGTCGAGGTGCGGGTGGGGCATCATTGCGCGCGGCCGGTGTGCTCACGGTTCAGTGTGCCGGCCATGACCAGGGCCTCGTTCTACCTCTACACGACGACGGACGAGATCGACGCCCTGGTGCGCGGTCTCGACCAGGTGAAGAAGGTGTTCGGCTGATGCTCGACGGTCTGTACCAGGAGATCATCCTCGATCACTACAAGAACCCGCACGGTCGTGGTCTGCGGGACCCGTTCGACGGGGAGGCGCACCACGTCAACCCGACGTGCGGCGACGAGATCACCGTGCGGGTCTCGGCGGATCTTTCCGAGATCTCGTACGACGGGCTGGGTTGTTCGATCAGCCAGGCTTCGGCTTCGGTGTTGCACGAGCTGGTCCAGGGGGAGCAGCTCGGGCGGGCCGCGGAGATCCACCACGCGTTCGTGGAGCTGATGCAGAGCCGTGGCCAGGTCGAACCGGATGAGGACGTGCTCGGTGACGGCATCGCCTTCGCCGGGGTCGCCAAGTTCCCGGCCCGGGTGAAATGTGCGCTGCTGCCGTGGATGGCGTTCAAGGACGCCGCGGCGCGCGCCGGTGTGGATGTGGGCATGAGCCCAGAAGTGAAGGCGTGACTGTCCTCGCCGGGCGGCATTCCGGCGGCGGGCGTGCTCAGGGAGGCAGAGCATGAGTGAACTGACCGATACCGCGAGGACGGTGGCCTCGGCCCCGGCCTCCGGCGCCGCACCCGGTGCGGGCGAAGAGGTTCCGGACTGGCTGGCCGATGAACGGGCCGCCGCCGTCGAAGCCGGTGATCCGGTGAAGGCGCCGTCGGTGAGTGTGTCGCCGACCGCTGAGGCCGACCCGTCGGCCGTGGTGGCGGTTCCGGACGCCGAGCCGGTGGCGGCCGCTGTGCCGTTCACCGGTAAGAAGGCGACGCTCGCCGAGGTCGAGGAGGCGATGAAGGATGTCGTCGATCCCGAGCTGGGGATCAACGTCGTCGACCTGGGCCTCGTCTACGGCAGCCACGTGGACGACGAGAACGTGGTCACCATCGACATGACGCTGACGTCGGCGGCGTGTCCGCTGACCGACGTGATCGAGGACCAGACCCGGCAGGCGCTGACGACCGGCCCCGGTGGCGGGCTGGTCCAGGACTTCCGGATCAACTGGGTGTGGCTGCCGCCGTGGGGCCCCGACAAGATCACCGACGATGGCCGGGACCAGCTCCGGGCTTTGGGTTTCAACGTCTGAGTAGTACGTCTCCAGGGCGGTGCGTTCATTGAACGCGCCGCCCTGTGTCGTACCCCGGTGGTAGAAACCGGGCATGACTTCGACTCCGCCGTTCCCTGAACTGCTGTCGCTGATCGAGAACCGGTCCGCGGCCCTGCGGGAGGCCGTCGCCGCGGCACCCGATCGCACCGCCCGGGTGCCCGGCTGCCCGGACTGGTCGCTCACCGACCTGGTCGCCCATCTGGGGGCGGTGCACCGGTTCTGGGCCGCCACGGTCTCCGAGGCCGACGACAGCCGGCCGCCCGCGCCTGAGCGGATCGGTGACCGGGAGCCGCACGGCGATCTGCTGGAGTGGTCGGCCGCGTCGACCGCTCTGCTGCTGGCGGCGTTGCGGGACGCCGGCCCGGAGGATCCGAGCTGGGCGTGGTGGGCCGGTTCGGGGGCGCCGTTGACGGCCGGCGCGGTGGCCCGGCATCAGGTGCAGGAGGCGGCGGTGCACGCCTATGACGCGCAGGAGACCATCGGCCGGCCGGAGCCGCTGCCCGCCGCGGTGGCGGTCGACGGGGTGGGCGAGTTCCTGTCGGTGGGTCTGGGTTCGCTCGGGGCGTGGCCGCATCGTCCGGCCCGGGTCGGGTTCCATGCCGTCGAGGGCCCGTCGTGGACGCTGGATCTGTCGCCGGTGGGCGCGAGACAGGGCCCGGCCGCCAGCGGTGAGCCGGTGACCCGGGTGCAGGCCACGGCGAGTGATCTGGTGCTGGCTCTCTACTGCCGTATTCCGCTTTCCGCGGTCCGAGTGGACGGTGATCGTTCGGTCGCCGAGCAGCTCACTGTCTGGAGCAACTCGGACTGATCGTCGTAATTGTCCGACGCGGGCCGGTTCTCCGGTCCGCGTTTCTTTTTTAATCGGTCGGCAATTCTTCCTCATCATTCCGGAAACCTGGCGGCGACATCCGGGAATCGAAAACGCTCCGTGACTAAGCGCACACTCGTCAATGCGGGCAGCTCAGGTGCTTTTCGTGCCAGAACTTAACCGGTTCAGGGTTGACGCTTCGCGGCATTACCGGCCACTGTGGAGCCGACGTCATGGGAGCGATTCCACCAGGAAGGCCAGCGATGACCTCGAGCACCGTCCCCAAGCCGCTCACCGGCCTGCCGGACTATGTCGGCGACGGTATCTACCTGCACGTTCGTGGTGAACGATTCATCGACTGCGCGTCCGGGACCTTCAATGTCTCCCTCGGCTACTCGGCCCCGGAGATCATCGAGGCCCTGCACGGGCAACTCGACCGAATCGTCCATCTCTCCTCCGAATTCACCCGCTCGCGATCAGCGGAGATCTTCGAGCTGATGCGTCCGGATCTGCCCGCCCATATCGGGGCGTTCTGGTTCCGCGACATCACCGGATCCGGCGCCAACGAGGCGGCGATCAGAATCGCGCAGAAAGCGACCGGCCGATCCGACATATTCTCGCTGTTCCTGTCGCATCACGGCCAGACCGTGGCCACCACCGGAGTGTCCGGAAACGCATTCCGGAACCGCAGTTTCTCCTTACCGATGGCACATTCCGTCAAGATTCCCGGCCCGGACTGCGCGAACTGCTTCTACGGCCAGACACCCGGCAGTTGCGCGATGATGTGCGCCCGCCGGCTCGAGGACTTCGTGGAGTACGCGTCCAGCGGACGGGTCGCGGCAGTGGTCGTCGAACCGATCATGGGCAACGGCGGCAACATCGTGCCGCCCCGCGACTACTACCGGGTACTGCGCGAGACCTGTGACCGGCTCGGCATCCTGATCATCGCCGACGAGGTGCAGACCGGCTTCGGGCGGACCGGATCGTTCTTCGCCTCCACCGGCTACGCCGCCGACCTGCGCCCGGACGTCATCACCTTCGCCAAGGGCGCCGGCGGCGTCGGCATCCCGGTCGCCGGTGTGCTGATGCGCCCCGAACTCGACGTCCTCGAACAGTGGGAGCACTCCAGCACCTCCGGTGCCAACCCCCTCGCGCTGGTCGCGCTGGAGGAGACGGTCAAGTACATCCGGAGCCACCACGTCCTGGACACCGTGGCCGTCTCCGGGGACCGGCTGCTCCGCGGCCTGCACACCCTCGCCCGCACGTTCCCGGAGATGACCGGGGTCCGCGGTGTCGGCCTGATGCAGGCGTTCGACCTGCCGACCAGCGTCGACGTCGAGGAGTTCATCGCCCTGGGCCGCCGGCACGGCCTGATCCTGCGCGGCAGCCGCTACGGATTCGGCAACACCGTCAAGGTCCGCCCGCCGCTGATCATCACCACCGCCCAGGTCGACGACCTGCTCAGCCGCCTGCGCGACACCCTGCACGACTATCAGAAGGAGGCCACGCGACCGTGAAAGCCCTCAAATACCGCGCCCCCTGGGACGTCGAGCTGACCGAGATCCCCGATCTGCACGTGATCGGCGACGACGACGTGGTCGTCGACATCAAGTTCTGCGGCGTCTGCGGCACCGACCTCGGCATCGTCTCCGGGTCCTACCCGGTCGCGGTCCCCGGCGTCACCCTCGGCCACGAGGCCAGCGGCATCATCGCCGAGACCGGCCCGGCCGTCACCGGCGTCACCGTCGGGGACCGGGTGGTGATCAACCCGACGCCGTACTGCGGGCGCTGCCGGATGTGCCGCACCCAGCGGATCAACCACTGCGTCAACAAACACGGCACCGAGAGCGGTGTCAGCTACGACGGCGCCTACGCCGGCCGCTACCGCACCACCTCGGCGTTCGTGCACCGCGTCCCGGACGACGTGTCGCTGCGGGCCGCCGCCCTGACCGAGCCGCTGAGCTGCGTGGTGGCCGGCGCCCGCAAACTGCAGCCGCCGTCGCTGAGCGCGTTCACCTACGTCTTCGGCGCCGGCCCGCTCGGCCTGCTCTACACCTGGGTGCTCTCGCTCAAGGGCCTGACCCCGGTCGTGATCGAGCACTCGCCGGCCCGCCTGGAGTTCGCCCGCGACCGGCTGCCCGACGGCACCGCCGCCTACGCGTCACTGGAGGAGGCCCGCAGCAAATACTTCAACGACCCGGACGCGCCCCTCGACATCGTCGTCGACACCACCTCGGCACTGCTGGAGGAACTGTTCCCGCAGCTCGCGCCCGGTGGCACGTACATGTCGATCGGTTTGAAGGAAAGATCTGCCGCGATCGACACGATGCTGCTCGCCGATCGGAGCCTGTCGATCATCGGGTCGATCGACTCGCTGCACGGCTCCTTCGACGAGGCGTTCCACCTGATCACCACCGGCCGGATCCCGGCCGAACGCCTGGTCAGCCACGTGATCCCGCTCGACGACTTCAAGACCGGTTTCGCGGCCCTGGGGTGCGATGTGGACGGACGGCGGTTCGGTCCGGCCGACCAGGCGAGCTGCAAGGTGCTGATCGCCCCGGGCGACCTCGATGAGTGACCGCAAGATCAGCCTTGTCATCCCGTACCGGAACCGGCCCGGAAATCTTCGGCTCGCCCTCGCCGCACTGGCCGATCAGACGCTGCCCGCCGACGAGTTCGAGGTCGTGCTCGGCGTCCTCGACGACAGCGGGGAACACGCCGCGATCAGCCGGGAGTTCGCCGGCCGCCTCGACGTCGTCACCGTGACGTCGAGCCGGCCCTGGCAGGTCGGCGCCGCCCGCAACCTGGCCCTGCGGCAGGCCTCCGGCGCGGTCGTGGTGCTGATGGACGTCGACATGGTCCTGCCCGCACGATCCTTGGAAAACCTGTGGACCAGCCATTTCCGGTACGGGCAACGCGCCTGCGTGGTCGGCCAGATGATCAACTACGACAACAACACCGGTGACGTCACCGAAGTCACCACGCTGCCCTACGAGCACTACCGCAAAGTCCTCGACGACCTGCAGACCACCGGCACCGGCGACCAGGACCCGCGGATGACCGCTGCGCACGTGATCCCCTGGTCGTTCGCGTGGACGGCCCTGATCGCCCTGCCGCGTGCCGAGACCGGAGAGTTCGATCCCGGGTTCCACGGCTACGGCGTCGAGGACCTGGAATGGGCCTACCGGGTGGCGCGCTCCGGAACCCCGATCGTGATGGGCCGCGACTTCTTCGGCGTGCACCTGCCGCACGTGCGCAGCGTCGCGGCGAACAAGCGCAGCGAGGGCCCCAACTACCGGTACTTCCTGCGCAAATGGCCGGCCCTGGACGTCGAGTTGGCCTGCGCGTTCGGGGACTTCGAGGCCAACGAGCATTACCTCGCCCTGCGCGGCACGGCGGCCGGGACCCTCGGCGTCGTGCTGACCGGGGATTCCGAGCTGGTGGTCGGCGTGCCGGCCGGCGGGGCTTTCGGTGGGGCTGAGGTTCTGCCGCTGCTCGGGCTGGCGCTGCCGTTCGAGGACGGCAGTATCGACCGGGTCCGGGTGCTGGACCCGATCACCGCGTTGCCGTCGCCGTACCGCGAGAAGGTCCTCGCCGAAGTCCGCCGTGTGACGGCTTCGCGGTGATCCTCGACGAACTGCTCGACGTCGCCGTGCACGCGGCCCGGGACGGCGGGCGGGTGATCCGGGCCGCCGGAACGGTCCGCGCGATCGGCCACAAGTCCAGCGGCACCGACCACGTGACCGAAGTCGATCTGGCGAGCGAGGCGGCGATCATCGCCTACCTCGCCGCGGCCCGCCCGCACGACGGCCTGCTCGGGGAGGAGGGCGGGGCGCGGGCCGGGACGTCCGGGTTGCGGTGGGTGGTCGATCCGGTCGACGGCACCACCAACCTGTTGTACGGGTCACCGCACGTCACCGTCAGCATCGCGGCGGAACAGCAGCTCCCGGACGGTACCTGGCGGACCGTCGTGGGAGTCGTCCACGACCCGTCGCGTTCGGAGACGTTCACCGCGGCCCGTGGCCGGGGCGCCCGTCTCAACGGCGACCCGATCCGGGTCAACGATCCGGTGCCGCTCGACCGGGCGCTGGTGACGACCGGTTTCGCCTATCAGCCGTCGTCCCGGGCACGGCAGGCGGCGACCGTCGTGGCGCTGCTGCCCCGGATCCGCGACATCCGCAGCCACGGCAGCGCCGCCCTGGAACTCTGCTGGCTCGCCGCCGGCCGTTGCGACGCCTACTACGAGGACGAACTCGCCCCCTGGGACTTCGCCGCCGGCGCGCTGATCGCGGCGGAGGCGGGAGCGACCGTCGTTCCGCTGGGCTCCGGAGTACTGGCCGCCGGCCCGGCCCTGACCGCACTTCTTCTCTCCGACGGGACATTCCATGACGCCGTACCGCGTTGAACAGATTCTCGACCGGGACCCGCCGCGACTGCGGGTGCTGTTCGTCGTCTTCCTCACCCTCGTCCCGATCTTCGCCGTCTGGCGGACCGCTGTCGTCAACTGGGACGTCTGGTACGGCCCGCTCGCCTGGGCCGCCGAGATGTTCGCCGTGGTGACGACGACCATCTTCGTGGTGTCGCTGCGCCACAGCACCCGCCCGGTGCCCCGCACCGTGGACCTGCCGGTCATGAGCAGCGTCGACATCCTGGTGCCGACCGTCAACGAGCCGCTGCCGGTCCTCGAACCGACAGTCATCGGGGCGCTCCGGGTCCGCGGTGTCCGCGACGTGATCGTGCTGGACGACGGCGACCGCGCCGAGATCCGGGCGATGGCGGCCCGGCTCGGCGCCCGCTACCTGCCCCGGACCAGCAGTGAGGGTGCCAAAGCCGGCAACCTCAACCACGGGCTGCGGATCACCGACGCCGAGTTCGTGATCACCCTGGACGCCGACCACATCCCGCTGCCCGAGTTCATCGAACGGACCCTCGGCTACTTCGACGACCCCGGTGTGGCCGTCGTCCAGTCGCCGCAGTCGTTCTACAACACCGAATCGTTCACCTTCCGCCGCCGCGGCGGCTCCGACAGCGCCTGGCACGAGCAGGAGATGTTCTACGGCGGCGTGCAACCCACCAAGAACAGCACCAACAGCGCCATCTACACCGGTACGTCGGCGATGCTGCGACAGTCCGCACTGGACTCGGTCGGCGGATTCGCCGAGGACACCTCCACCGAGGACATCCACACCTCGATGCGGATGCACGCCCACGGCTGGAAGTCGGTCTACCTCGAAGAACCCTTGGCGTACGGCCTGGAGGTCGACAATCTGCGGCAGTACTACGGCACCCGGCGCCGGTGGGCGATCGGCAGTCTGCACCTGCTGCTGCGGCACGCCGACTCGCCACTGCGCATCCGCGGGCTGACGATCCACCAGCGGCTCAACTACCTGAGCGCCATGGTCGCCCACTTCCAGGGACTGAACCGGATGCTCTACCTGATCATCCCGGTCGCGGCGCTCACCACCGGCGTGGCGCAGGTGCGGGGCCCGTACGCCATCTATGGTTTTGCCTTTCTCGCCTTCACCGTCTTCTCGATCTACACCGTGGTCCGGTTCGGCCGTGGCCACTACCACCTGCTGCACAGTGAGGCGTTCGCCGTCGCGGACACCCTGCCGATGCTCGCCGCCCTGCCCGCGGCCCTGTTCGGTGAACGGCAGTTCGGCGTCACCCAGAAACGCGGGCTGCGCACCGCCGACGCCCGCCTGAAATGGGCCTACCGGATCTTCACGCTGGTCGAACTGTCCGCCCTCGGCTTCGCGGTGACCCGCCTCGTGCAGGGCGAACACGTCGTCATCGCCGCCTGGGCCGCCGCGTCCCTGGCGATCAGCACCGGCTACGCGGTGTTCTTCCTGATCGGGATGGAACGCTACGAACGCCGTCTGGTCACCCCCTGGTACACCCACCTCGAACCGGAACAGCTGTACCGTCGGATTGCCTCCGGCCCGGATCGGGAACACGTACCGGCATGACCGTCATCGGAGCCGTGTGCCTGCCGCAACTGCCCCCGGAACGCTTCCACGACCTGGTCCGCACCGCCGACGAAGCGGGCCTGGCCGAGCTGTGGCTCTGGGAGGACTGCTTCCTCGGCGGCGGGGTGGCCACCGCGTCGGCCGCCCTCGCCTGGAGCAGCCGGCTGCGCGTCGGTGTCGGACTGCTCCCGGTGCCGCTGCGCAACGTCGCCCTCACCGCGATGGAACTGGCCACCCTGCACCGGCTCTTCCCAGGCCGCGTCCAGATCGGCGTCGGCCACGGCGTGCAGGACTGGATGGGCCAGGTCGGCGCCCGGGTCAAGTCACCGATGACGCTGCTCCGGGAACACGTCACCGCACTGCGGGGCCTGCTGGACGGTGACCGGGTCACCACGGCCGGCCGGTACGTCCAACTCGACGGGGTCGCCCTGGACTGGCCGCCGGAGAGTTTCGTCCCGATCCTGGTCGGCGCTTCCGCACCCCGCACCCTGGAACTCGCCGCCACCGCCGGTGACGGTGTCATCCTGGCCGGCGGCACCACCCCCGGCCAGGTGCGGGCCGCCCGGGAAACCCTCGGCGACGGGCAGCTCGTGGTCTACCTGCACGCCGCCACCGGCGCGGACGCGGCCGAACGACTGGAACGCGAACGGGTCCGCTGGAGTTACCCCACCCTCGACGACCGGGCTGTCGCCGGGGACGCCGCCGCCATCACCGAGCAGGTCCGGCGCTGGGCTTCCGCCGGAGCCGACACCGTCGTCCTGCAGCCCACCCCCGACGACCCCGACCCGGAAGGCTTCCTCCGGTTCGTGGCGGGCCTGTCCCTCTGATCTCTCTTCAAGCGGTCGCTATCGCCGGCCTGGTGTCCCGCTGCGGATGTTCGTCCAGCTCACGCCAGGCCGGGAAGAGGAACGGTGCCACCGTGACGGTCAGGTAGCCGATGGCGGCGGCCAGCGCGGCGTTCCGCAGACCCAGCAGGTCGGTGGCCCAGCCGCCGACGACCCCGCCGAACGGGATCCCCGCCCACGACACCGCGATCAGCACACTGATCACCCGGCCGTGCAGACGGGTCGGGATACGCCGGTAGACGGCGGTCATCAGGATCGGGTTCACCGTCGACATCAGAGCACCAGCCAGAGCCGCGACGGTCAGGACCATCCACACCCGATCAGTCAGCGCCAGCGCCAGCAGCTGCGCCGGGCCACCCAGGAAGAAGCAGATCGCGAGAGTACGGCGGCGGGGCAGCCGTGGCGCGAGCAGCGTGTAGATGATGTTGCCGGCTACGGCCCCCAGCCCGAACGCGGTGCCGATCACCCCGAGCGCGGCCGGGCCGTGCGGGCCCTGCCGAACCCAGACCGGCACGAACACGGTGGCGAACGCCTGATCGAACATGTTCGTGACGAACAGCATCGACATCACCCCGAGGATGAGCCGGTCGGAACTGACGTACCGGAAACCGTCCCGTAACGCCCCCGCATAACCCTGTTCCTCGCACTCGGCCACCGCCGCCGCGTCCGGCCGGCCGACCCGGACCGTCGTCACGATGACCAGCGCGCTTGCCGCGAACGAGAACGCGTCGAACAGCAGCACCGTCTCCGCCCCGAACGCCGCGATCAGGACACCGGCCAGCGGCAGCCCGAGCAGGGTGGAGGCGCGGCAGACCCCGTCGTACAACGCGGTGCCCCGCTCGGTCGACAGGCCGGCCGCGGCGATCGTCCGTGGCAGCAGGGCCCGCTTGGCCGCGTCACCGAACCCGCGCAGCGCCCCCGCCAGCGCGATCAGCGCCAGCAGCGCGCCCAGCGACACCCCCTCCAGGCAGCCGAGCAGCGGAATGCCGGCCACCGCGAGAACACTCGCCGTGTCCGCGGCCACCGCCGTCGGCCGCGGGCCCACCCGGTCGACGATCGGGCCGCCGAGCAGCCCTGCCAGCACGTAGGGCAGCATCTCGGCCAGCCCCGCCAGCCCGGCGAGCAGGGCGGAGTCCTGAGTGGTCAGAACCAGCCACGGGATGGCCACGAAGGTGATCCGGCTGCCGAGCATGGAGATCGCCTCGGCGGTCAGGAGCGCACCGAGCTGGCGGTTCACCGCTCGGCGCGGGCGGGCCGGCCCGTAGGGGTGAGGCACCGTCCGGACACGACATTCTTGGCAGTGATAATCATCGATGCCTGGCCGCGTTTCACGCCGGCGGCAGGTGGTCGACCGTGTTGTACCGGTCCAGCGTGAGCCCTCTCGGCCCACTGACGAAGACCGAGATCGAAGCATTGCGTACGCTGCCCGACTCTCGTTCCACCGCCAGCACATCGTCCCAGCTCAACTGCCCGACGACCGCCCGCATCATCAGCACCACCGCGTCATGCGCCACCACGACGACCCGCCGCCCCGGGTGATCGGCGTGCAGATCGTCCAGGAAGGACTTCAGCCGCACCGCGATGTCCGCGAACGACTCGCCACCCGGTGGGACGTACTCGAACTCGCCCGCCGCCGCCCGCCGCGCCGGCTCCTCCGGGAACCGGGCCCGCACCGCCGCCCGGGTCAGCAACTCCAGGTCACCCATCAGCCGGTCGACCAGCCGATCATCGGTACGTGGCTCCGGCAGCGCGAGCCCCGGCGCCTCAGCGGTTGTCCGCGTGGTCTCCCGCGCCGTCTCGGCGGCTATCCGCCACGTTTCCCGCGCCCTCAGATACGGCGACGTGATCACCACCTCCGGTCTGCGCTCCGCAGGCAGTCCCGCCAGCCAGCGGCCCACCGCGGCGGCCTGCTCCTCCCCGAGCCCGGTGAGCGGGATCTCGGCGTCCGGCCCGCTCACCGCCGCCTCCAGCAGCCCTTCCGCGTCAGCGGCCGGGAAGGCGACGTTGGCCAGGCTCTGCCCGTGCCGGACCAGAATCAGTTCAGCGACCATGATCGGACCCTACCCACCCGACCACCCGACGGTCACGTTCCGAATTCACCAAGAAGCATCAAGTAACTTCACCAACCGCACGAAAAGACCTGCCATTGCATCCGCAGCCCCCATCCGGACGTGCGCGGGCACTCCCTCACCCCATCCCGAAGCCCTCGCCTGCCGTTCCACCAGTACCTACGCGGCCCCGAACAGGCACCCACCAGGCCCCTTCCACCGCTCTGCGACCAGACCACCAGTCCGGCCCCTTCCACCCGCTTTCTCCGTCCGGTCGGTCCTTCCCTCTCCGGCTTCCCTGCGGCCGTCTCTCTCAGCCAGTCCCTTCGGCCGCTCACCGGTCCTGGCTGTCAGGCCGGCCCCAGACGTGGGACTGTGCCGTTCGCGTTACGGACCCCAGGCGGTCAGGGCTGGCTGGTCTGCGGACGCGAATGAGCGGCCGGGCCTGGATCGCCAGCTGAGTGGCCGGGCCTGGATCGCCAGCGGAAAACGGGTGGCGTCGGGGCAGCCGGGAGTTCGATGATGGCGGGCGTGACCGAGAAGAAGCCTTTCCCCGCCGTACCTGTCGTCGTGGCCGAACGGGCCGCGCGACAGCAGCCGGCCGCCGGCGAGACGGCGGGTGTTCGGCAGCGGTCATGAACGGCGCATTCCTGGCCGGTGTGATCGCCGGCTACGGGATCGCCGTGCCCGTCGGGGGCATCGGAGTGCTCATCGTCGGTCTCAGCGCGCGAATCTCCCTGCGGGTCGGCGCGGCAGCCGGTCTGGGTGCCGCCACCGCGGACGGCATCTACGCCCTGGTGGCGGTCGCCGGCGGGGCAGCCGTGGCGCGCGTGGTCGCACCGATCGCCGAACCACTGCGCTGGACCGGCGCGACGGTCCTCCTGGCCCTGGCAGCCTGGACGGCTTGGACGGCGATCCGCAGCTCCGGAGTCAAGGAACGCGATGAACGCCCCGCCACACCTCTCCGCGCCTACCTGGGAGTCCTGGGCCTGACCCTGCTGAACCCGGCCACCGTGATCTACTTCGCGGCCCTGGTCGTGGGCGGCGGCGCGGTCGGCGATGCAGGCGGAGCCGATGGCGGCGTTTCGGTCGCCGCTGCCTCTGGCGCAACTGCTTCGGGTGCTACGGCTTCGGGCGCCGGTACCTTAGGCGCTGGTGGCGGCTGGTTCGTCACCGGTGCCTTCCTGGCCTCAGCGAGCTGGCAGCTACTCATAGCCGGCGGCGGTTCCCTGATCGGCCGTCTCCTGACCAGCGACCGAGGCCGCCTGATCACCGCCCTGGTCTCCAGCCTCGTGATCACCAGCTTCGCCCTGCACCTGCTCCTAACCGCCTGACAGGTGCCCTATTCGCATCTGGTCACCGCAATACTCATGAGTTCGCTGCCGCCAACGGCGAGGTGCCACTCGTCTCAGGCGGCGAGAGGGCTATCGAGGTGAGGCGACCCGGACAGCAGGACGCCGCCGCCGACGCCGCCGCCGAAGCCGCGGGCTGGTTGATGGGCTCGGCTGGCTCTGGTGGCCATGAGGTGAAGGCCGGCCTTGAGGGCGAAGGCGGGGTGGGTCGTCACAGATGCTTGGCGGCCTCCCGGATGGAGAGTGGGGACAGGTGGTCGGCGTGGGCGGTCAGGAACGAGCGAACCGCGGTGGGGTCGGTGCGGGCGTAGTGCCGTAAAGCCCAGCCGATCGCCTTGCGGACGAAGAAATCCTGGTGGCCGGCCTGGGCGGCGCAGTAGCCGAAGAGGCGCTCGGTGTCGGTGGCCGGGCCGTAGAGCAACTGGTGCAGGATCGCGGTGCGGACCAGCCACATGTCGTCCGCGATCGACCACTCGTCCATCCGGGTGGTCAGTGCCGGATGGCGGCGGACCAGCCCGGCGACCACGTGCGTTGCCAGCGGGTCCACTGTGTCCCACCAGGATCTCGTGGTGATCAACTCGGCGGTGGTGGTCAGGAAGCCCGGGCCGGGGGTCTTGATGTGGGCGGTCAGATAGTCGCAGGCGAACTGCTGGAACTCCCGTTCCTCGCGGGACCAGCACGCCAGCGCCACCTCGCGGAGATCGGCCTCGGTGGGTTTCGGCAGGCCCTTCAGCGCCACTCGGGCCTGAGCCCGGCGGACCGCGCTGGTCAGGCCGAGGAACGGGAACTGGTCGCGCAGGTAAGCGGCCGCCCCGACCGCTCGTGCCGGATCGCGGGCGGCCTCGAACGCGCTGGTGAGACGGTCCATCAGGACCACGGTGAGGTCGCTCATGCCCCGCATCCTGCCACCGGGCCACGACAGGATTCCGCCGGTCTGTGGACAACCGGAGGAAGCAGCGGGCGGTCTGTGGACAACGGCCGGAGGTGGTTCGGCGGGTCGTAGGGTGGGGGTGTGGGCGAGCGAGCAGCAGCAGGCGGCGGGAAGTGGGTGGATGTCGCGCCGGGGCGGTTGTCGCGGTGGCTGGCCAATTTCGGGGCGCGGCACGACTCGTACCGGGAAGAGGGTCTGACCCTGATCGGCGGGGACGGTGCGACGGCGACGCTGTATCCGCCGCCGGGAGCCGGGCCGGTGGGGACGATCGCCGAGCTGATCGAGCAGGCCGGTGCGCCGCGCAGGCTGGGATTGCTGCTGGCCCGTAAGGGGGCGGTCGCGGTGGGGATCGCCGACGGGGCAGAGCTGATCGTGTCCAAGGTGGACCGGAACTACGTGCAGGGGCGGACGGCCGCGGGTGGCTGGTCGCAGCAGCGGTTCGCGCGGCGGCGGGACAATCAGGCCAAGGCGGCGGCGTCCGACGGGGCCGGGATCGTGGGACGCATTCTTCTTCCGGAGGTGCGGTCGCTGGTGGCGGTCGTCACCGGTGGAGACCGGACGGCTGTGGACGCGATCCTGTCGGTGCCCCAGTTGGCGGCGGTGGTCGCGTTGCGTACCGAAAGAATGTTGGAAGTCCCTGAGCCACGCCATGCGGTGCTGGTGTCGGCGGTGGCGGCGGCCCGGGCCGTGCCGGTCCTGATCCACGAACCGGCCGGCGCCGAAGGGCACCGGCCGGGGACTGCGATCGGCTGACCACTGCGGGGGAGCGGGTCAGCCGACCGCACCTGAGCGGGTCAGCCGACCCCGCCAGAGTGAAGTCAGGTGACTGCAACTGAGTGGGTCAGGTGACTGCGCCGGCCTTGAAGGTGTCGCACTGCTTCGGGTCGCCGGACTCCCAGCCGACCCGGAACCACTTCTGCCGCTGCTCGGACGTGCCGTGGGTGAACTGTTCGGGGTTCACCTCGCCGCCGCCGCGACCCTGGAGGGCGTCGTCGCCGATCTGGCCGGCGGTCTGGATGCCCTCCTGGACGTCGGCGTCGGTGAGGCTGGTGAAGATCTTGTCGCCGTCCTTGTCGGTGGTGCTCGACGCGGAGTGCGCCCACGCGCCGGCGTAGCAGTCGGCCTGCAGTTCCAGCTTGACCGACTCCTGGTTGGCCGAGTCCGGGTCGCGTTCCTGGCGGCGGCGCATCTCCGCCTCGGTGCCGAGGACGTCCTGGATGTGGTGGCCGTACTCGTGGGCCAGCACGTAGGGCTGCGCGAACTCGCCCGGGGCGCCGAGGTCTTTCGCGAGCACCTGGTAGAAGGTGAGGTCGATGTACACCTTGTCGTCGGCGGGGCAGTAGAACGGGCCGACACCGGAGTCAGCGGCGCCGCAGGCGGTGTTGACGTTGCCGGAGAAGAGGTGGGTCTTGGCAGGCTGGTACTGCTCGCCGAACGAGTCCGGGAGCTGTTTCGCCCAGTAGTTCTGGATCGACGTCACATAGAGCCCGTTACGGCACTCCAGCACCTGGACTTTCTGGGCGTCGTCGCTGCACTGGGTGAGTGGCTGCCCGGTCGACTCGCCGCCGCCCCCACCCAGCGTGTTGATCCCGAAGTAGCCGCCGACCACGGCGATGATCAGCGTCACCACGATGCCGGCAAGACCGCCGCCACCGATCGGCAGACCACCGCCGCCACCGCCTCCACCTGATCCACGGCCGTCCTCGATCTGACTGGTGTCGATGTCGGCGCGCTCGTTGAGTTCCATATTCGTCTCACCTTCACCACGGGTTGCCGGGCGTGTACCCGATGATCTTGCGAGCTAATCGAGTGGGAGGTCGGAGGGAGTGCCCGGTAGTATGGCGGCGTGCTGCTCTGCGAAGGCTGACCTGCCCCGGCGCCGACCGTCAATCCGATGGCCGGCGCTTTTCTGCGCCCCGAGTCAGCCGAATCACCGAGAGCGAGAAAATCACATGATCACCGCCACCGGACTGGAACTTCGCGCCGGCGCGCGCATCCTCATCTCCCCGACGACGCTGCGTGTGCAGCCCGGCGACCGGATCGGCCTGGTCGGCCGCAACGGTGCGGGCAAGACCACCACGCTGAAGGTTCTGGCCGGAGAAGGGGTTCCGTACGCGGGAGAGGTCGAGCGGACGAGTGAGATCGGTTACCTTCCGCAGGACCCGCGGACCGGCGATCTGAACGTGACCGGCCGCGACCGGGTCCTGTCGGCCCGTGGTCTGGACACCATCCTCGCCGAGATGCAGAAGCTGGAGATCCAGCTCGAGGAGAGCTCCGACGACAAACTGATCCGGCGCTACGGCAACCTGGAGGACCAGTTCTCCGCCCTGGGCGGGTACGGCGCCGAGGCCGAGGCCGCCCGGATCTGTGCGAACCTGGGCCTGCCCGAACGTGCCCTGGCCCAGACCATCGGCACCCTCTCCGGTGGCCAGCGCCGCCGGATCGAACTGGCCCGCATCCTGTTCGCCAACTCCGGGCAGAACGGCAAGGGCATCCTGCTGCTGGACGAGCCGACCAACCACCTGGACCACGACTCGATCGCCTGGCTGCGCGGTTACATGGCACAGCACAAGGGCGGCCTGATCGTGATCAGCCACGATGTCGAGCTGCTCGACGCCGCGGTCAACAAGGTGTGGTACCTGGACGCCAACCGGTCGGTCGTCGACATGTACAACATGGGCTGGAAGACGTACCTGGAAGCTCGGGAGACCGACGAGCGCCGTCGCCGCCGCGAGCGGGCCAACGCGGAGAAGAAGGCCGGTGCCCTGATGGCACAGGCCGACAAGATGCGGGCGAAGGCCACCAAGACGATCGCCGCGCAGAACATGGCACGCCGTGCCGAGAAGCTGCTCGGTGGCCTGGAGGACGTCCGCACGTCCGACAAGGTGGCGAAGGTCCGGTTCCCGAATCCGGCCCCGTGTGGCAAGACGCCGTTGACCGCGGCGGGGCTCTCCAAGTCGTACGGCTCGCTGGAGATCTTCACCGACGTCAACGTGGCGGTGGACCGTGGCTCGCGGGTGGCCATCCTCGGCCTCAACGGTGCCGGCAAGACCACCCTGCTCCGGATGCTGGGCGGCCTGCTCGAACCGGACACCGGTGAGGTGCGGGCCGGGCACGGGCTGCGGCTGGGCTACTACGCCCAGGAGCACGAGACCCTGGACGTGGACCGGACGATCCTGGACCACATGCGCAGTGCCGGTTCCGAGCAGAACGACACCGAGCTGCGGAAGATCCTGGGCGCGTTCCTGTTCTCCGGCGACGACGTGGACAAGCCGGCCGGGGTGCTGTCCGGCGGTGAGAAGACCCGTCTGGCCCTGGCCACCCTGGTCTGTTCCGGCGCGAACGTACTGCTGCTCGACGAGCCGACGAACAACCTCGACCCGGTCAGCCGGGAACAGGTGCTGGACGCCATCGCCAACTACCCGGGTGCGATCGTGCTCGTCAGCCACGACGCCGGGTGTGTGCAGGCGCTCAAGCCGGACCGCGCGATCCTGCTGCCGGACGGCGACGAGGACTCGTGGAGCGACGACATGCTGGAACTCGTCGAGCTCGCCTAGGGTTCGGCACGCCCGATCATCGTCGATCCTCAGTTGTCAACTGGTGCCCACACAGACAGTGCGATGTTCGGGCGTTTCAGAACAGGTCGGGCACTCGGCCAGCGATAGCCTGCAAGGTCGAGTGTTACGCCATGGAGCGATCACAGCACTCTCCGGAGCGATCGAGGGCCTCCCCTCGATCGAGTGTTTTCGCAGGTGATCGATGGTCTTGGGAGGCGGCCCGCCAGTCCGGAAATGCGCGCGGAGTGGCTGCCGGCAAACTGCCTGACATTGATGCCCGTGGTAACCGTCAAGTTCCTGACAGTAATAAATGGGCACGTTCGCGGGGGCTAGATACCTGGCGCATGATCGTTCGAGACGGTGTAATAGGTGGGACCGTATCTGACCGCACTGTCTGCGACGTGAGGATTCAAGATGGCAGCCACTGGCACAGCTACCAGTACTGAGAAGGGTCGTCGAATCGTCGGTAGCGAGCGACAGTCGCTCGCCAAGGACCTGGTGAAGCGTTACACCTCCGGCGAGAGCATCCGCGCGCTGGCCGCTTCCACCGGGCGTTCCTACGGATTCGTGCACCGCGTGCTCACCGAGTCTGGCGTGCAGCTGCGCCAGCGTGGCGGCGCCCGCCGCCGCAAGAAGGCGTGACGGCCGGCAACGCCGGGCGGGGCGGGACCGACGAAGTAGGCGTTCGCTATGAACAGGACGGGCCGGTAGCGACGGTGACGTTGTGCCGGCCCGACGTTCTCAATGCCCAGACACCTCCGATGTGGACTGAGCTGGGCAACATTTCCCGGAAATTGCCGGGGAACGTACGGGTCGTCATTGTCCGGGCCGAGGGACGCGCGTTTTCCGCCGGCCTGGATCTGTCGGTGGCGAAGGGCGGCGGCGATTCTTCGCTGTCCCGGTTGGCACAGTTGTCCGCGGCCGAGTGTGCCGATCGGATAGCCGGGTTCCAGACCGCGTTCACCTGGTTGCGCAGTCCGTCCTTTGTGACGATTGCCGCAGTGCAAGGACACGCGATCGGTGCCGGGTTTCAGCTCGCGCTGAACTGTGACATGCGCGTCCTCGCCGACGACGCGAAGTTCTCCATGGCCGAGGTCACCCTCGGGCTGGTGCCCGATCTGGGCGGCACGAAACGGCTCACCGAACTGGTCGGCCCGTCCCGTGCACTGGAGATCTGCGTCACCGGCCGGCGGATCACCGCCGTCGAGGCGGACCGGATCGGCCTGGCGACGGCCGTGGTCCCCCGGGCCGAACTCGACACCGCGGTGGCCGACCTGTCCGCCGCGGTGCTGGCGGCGGACACTGGCGCGGTCGCCGAGATCAAGGCCCTGCTCCAGGGTGCGCCCCTGCGGTCGTACGCGGAGCAGGACCGGGCCGAGCGCGAGGCCCAGACACGCCGGCTCAGCGATCTGCTGGGTTCCGGAGAATAAGTCGGGGAGTAGATCACCTCCCGGGTTTGTCATACCCACGAGGCAGACTTCGGTCTGCTCGTCGAATGACGCCCGGGAGGTGACATGTCCAGCTGGACAGTGCTGCGCTCGATCCAGAACGCGGATCGGGTCAACCGGCATCAGGTGCGCCAGGGCACCACCCGGCGGATCATCCGGTTCGCCGTGCCGTATCAACGCGACATCACTGTCTTCCTGCTGACCGTGGTGCTCGCGGCAGGCATCGGGGTGGCCACGCCACTGCTCGCCGGCCAGGTGATCAACACGATCACCGAGGCCGGCGCCGGTGCGGCCGCGACGGTGGTGCGGCTGGCGCTGGTGATCGGCGGGCTGGCCGTCGTCGACGCGCTGCTGTCGCTCGCCCAGAGGTGGTACTCGGCACGCATCGGCGAGGGGATCATCCTCGACCTGCGGACCCGGGTCTTCGACCACGTGCAGCGCATGCCGTTGCAGTTCTTCGCGCGCACCCAGACCGGCGCCCTGGTCAGCCGGCTCAACAACGACGTCGTCGGCGCCCAGCGGGCCTTCACGTCCACCCTCTCCGGGGTGCTCAGCAACGTCATCCAGCTGGTGCTCACCGCCGGGGTGATGTTCACCCTGTCCTGGCCGATCACCGCACTGTCGCTGTTGCTGCTGCCGGTGTTCATCGTGCCCGCCCGCCGGGTCGGGAAACGGCTCGCCGAGATCACCCGGGAGTCCTACGACCTGGACGCCAAGATGAACGCGACGATGACCGAGCGGTTCAACGTCTCCGGCGCGCTGCTGGTCAAACTCTTCGGCCGGCCCGACGTCGAGGCGGCCCGGTTCGGCGACCGGGCGTCCCGGGTCCGCGACATCGGCGTCCAGCAGGCGATGTACTCCCGCACCTTCTTCGTGGCGATGCTGCTGGTCGCCTCCCTGGCGCAGGCTCTGACGTACGGTCTGGGCGGCTGGCTGGCCGTCACCGGCGACGTCTCGGCCGGCACCGTCGTCACCCTGGCGCTGCTGCTGACCCGCCTCTACGGGCCACTCACCGCTCTCAGCAACGTGCGGGTCGACGTGATGAGCGCGCTGGTCTCCTTCGACCGGGTCTTCGAAGTGCTCGACCTGCGACCCGGCATCACCGAGAAACCCGATGCCGTCGCGATCCCACCCGGCTCCGGCCGGATCGAGTTCCGCGACGTGCGGTTCCGCTATCCCAGCGCCGACCAGGTCTCGCTCGCCACCCTGGAAGACGTGACCGCGCTGGACCGCACCGAGAACCCGGAAGTCCTGGCCGGCATCGACTTCACCGTCGAGCCGGGGCGGATGATCGCCCTGGTCGGGCCGTCCGGCGCCGGCAAGTCGACCCTGTCGATGCTGCTCTCCCGGGTCTACGACGTCACCGGCGGCGCGGTCCTGATCGGTGGCGTCGACGTCCGCGACGCCACCGTCGGCTCATTACGCGACACGGTCGGCGTCGTCACCCAGGACTCGCATCTGTTCCACGAGACGATCAAGGACAATTTGCGGTACGCCCGGCCGGACGCCACCGAGGAACAGATGTGGGCCGCTCTGACCGGGGCCCGGGTCGCCGCCCTGGTGCGAGCACTGCCCGACGGCCTGGACACGGTGGTGGGGGAGCGGGGCTACCGGTTCTCCGGTGGCGAGAAACAGCGCCTCGCCATCGCCCGGGTGCTGCTGAAACAGCCGTCGATCGTGATCCTCGACGAAGCCACCGCGCACCTGGACAGCGAATCCGAGGCGGCCGTGCAGCGGGCCCTCACCGAGGCGCTGCGGGGCCGCACCGCACTGGTCATCGCGCACCGGCTCTCCACCATCCGCGAAGCCGACCAGATCCTGGTGCTCGACCAGGGCCGCATCGTCGAGCGCGGCCGGCACGAGGAGCTGGTCGAGGCGGGCGGGCTCTACGCCAGCCTGTACCGGACGCAGTTCGCCGGGGCGGCCCCGGCATCACACCGCGAGGACGAGATCGTGACCCCTCCATCGATTATCGTCGAGCCGTGACGGGTTCCTGGTCTTCGCGGCCGTCTTCGGGGCGATGCTCTGGGCGTTCGCGCGATTCGGGGTCTGGGTCAGGCGTAAGGGCATCGGCCGCGGAATCATGGGCCCGATCGACGAGGCGTGGCATCCATCGGCCGACCGTTTCCGTCGAGAGATCGCCATCCACGAGCAGCGGATCCAGCCTGCCCGCCCCGCCGGCGACCAGCACCGCCGATAGCCACCGTTCCCGCCACCGTGTCGGCCTACTGTGCGTTCCGCGTCCCAGTTCTCCACGCTGTCACCGGGCACGCCTGGTGTGGTGAGTTGCGGTTCGGATCGGACCTCAGGTCTCCACGCTGCTGGTGGGCGCGTTTTGTGTGGTGAGCTGTGGTGCGATTCGCACCCTATGTCTCCACGCTGGCGGGCGGCGGGCGGTGTGTGGCGGGCGGTGTGTGGTGGGCTGCGGGTGGTGCATGGTGCGTGGTTGGTGGTGGCGGGCTGCGGGTGGTGGCGGCGTCAGGACTTGCTCGGGGGTGGGGCCTGGGTGGGGTTGGTTGCTGCCTGGCGGAGGGCCGCGAACTCGGTGATCAAGGCCGGGAGCTGGAAATGGGCGTTCAGGCCGCTGGGGTTCGGTAGCACCCAGACCGGGACACCGGCGATCGTTTCGGGCTGCAAGCCCATTCGGGCTTTCGGGATCTTGAAGGCCGCTCGGTAGGCGGTCACGCCCAGCACCGCCAGGAAACGAGGGCTCAGACGGGCTACCCGTTCGGTCAGCTGGGTGCCGCCGGTGACGAAATCGTCGGGGGTGAGTTCGTCGGCGCGGGCGGTGGGGCGCGATACGACGTTCGTGATGCCGAGACCGAGAGCGGGCAGTAAGTGCTGCTCGGACGGGTGCAGCAGGCGGTCGGTGAAACCGGCGCCGTGCAGCGCCGGCCAGAACCGGTTGCCCGGGCGCGCGAAATGGTGGCCGGTCGCCGCCGAGTAGAGGCTCGGGTTGATCCCGGAGAACAGCACCAGCAGGTCCGGCCCGGCGACATCGGGAACGGTCCGCCCGGCCGCGTCCGCCAACTCCGCAGCGCTCGGCCGCCGCACCGCTGCCGCCGCCTCGACGGTGAGACGGGCAGCAGTCGAGGCCGAGGCGGTTGATCGCCGAGTTCGCCGCGCGGTAGCCGGCGGGGCAACGGTGAGCGGCGCGGTGGCGGTGAGCGGCGCGGTGGCGGTGGCCGGTGGGGTGGTGGTGAGCGGTAGAGCAGCGGTGACCGGTGGAGTAGCGGTGAGCGGTGGGGTGGTGGTGGATGGGTCAGAGGGCACGGGTGGAGCCGCCGTCGACGGGGATGGCCACGCCGGTCACGTAGCTGGCGGCGGGGGAGAGCAGGAAAGCGGCGGCGCGGCCGAATTCGGTGGGTTCGCCGATGCGGCGTAGCGGGATGGCGGCGGCCACGGATTCGGCGGCGGCGGCCGGGTCGGCGGTGGCGGCGAACAGGTCGCGGCTGCGGTCGGTCATGAAACGGCCGGGGAGGATGCTCAGCACCCGGACGCCGCGGGCGCCGAACTCGTCGGCCATGTCCTTCGCGACCATCGCCAAGCCGGGGCGCAGACCGTTGGACAGGCCGAGCCCGGCCAAGGGCGCCCGCACCGAGGTGGACAGCACCAGGCCGATCGCGCCGCCTTCCGGCAGGGCCGAGGCGAACGTCCGCGCCGCCCGCACCGAACCGAGGAACACCGTCTCGAACGCGCTGCTCCACTGGTCGTCGGTCATGCTGGCGGCGGTGCCGGGCGGCGGGCCACCGACCGAGATCAGGGCGCCGTCGAGCCGGCCGAACCGTTCCTGAGCGGCGTGCACCAGCTCGCGGGGCGTACCCGGATCGGACAGGTCGGCGGTGACCCCGACAGCGTGGGAGTGGCCGCCGAGCGTCTCCACCGCCTCGGCGACCCGGTCGGCGCCCCGCGACGAGATGACCACCCGGGCGCCGTCGTCGACGAGGGCCTGCGCGGTGGCGAAACCGAGCCCGCGGGACGCCCCGGTGAGGATGAAGACACGATCAGTGAGTCCGAGGTCCATGTCCAGAACCTAACGCAACAGCGGTCGCTCGGTCGGCCGGGAGGAAGGCCTCGATGGCCAGCTCGGACAGGGTGACGTCGCGCGGGGTGCCGAGCACCGACGTGATGCTGAACAGATTGAGGTCACCGAACCGCAACGGCACCACGAGACCGTCGGGGTGGTCCGGGACCGTGCCGCCGGGATAGCCCGCCAGCTCGGCCCGCAGCTCGCGCAGGACCGGGTCGCCGGTGGAGGCGGCCTGTTTGTCGAGGCGGTGCAGGAGGTGCGTACGCCACTGGGCGAGGTTGTTGATCCTCGGCGCCATGCCGGCCGGGTGCAGGGCCAGGCGCAGCACGTTGACCGGTGGGGTCAGCAGCTGCGCGGCGCATCCCTCGGTGAGCAGGGTCACCGCGTCGTTGGCGTCGACCATGGTCCAGTGCCGGTCCACCAGCACCGCCGGATGCGGAGAGTGGCCGGTCAGCACCTGCCGCAGCGCGGTCAACACCCCGGCTAGCGGCGGACCGTCCAGTGCGGACTCCGGGTAGGCGGGCGCGAAACCGCCGGCGAGCAGCAGTTCGTTGCGGGCCCGTAACGGCACGTCGAGTTCCTCGGCCAGCCGCAGCAGCATCGCCCGGGTGGGCCGCGAGCGACCGGTCTCCACGAACGACAGATGCCGCGTCGACACCCCGGACCGGCCGGAGAGGGCGAGCTGGCTCATCCGCCGGTCGTCCCGCCAGCCCCGCAACAGCTTCCCCACCGCACTCATTCCGGCAGCGTAGGCAGCGTCCGGGGGTGCCGCCATTACCCGCGGGGTAATCGACGGCCCTACCTCCGCCCGGCACGCTCGGACCGGACAGCACGACGGCGGAAGGATGAGGGATGAGCGACTTCAACGAAGTGATCGAGCGATACCTGACGATCTGGAACGAGGCCGATTCTTCGGTACGGCGTACCGAGGTCGATGTGGTCTTCGCCGCAGGCGTCCGCTACGTCGACCCGCTCGCCGCGGTCGAGGGGCGGGACGCACTGGACGCGCTGATCGGGGCGGTGCGGGAGCAGTTCGCCGGGCTGGAGTTCAGTCTCGGTGGGCCGGTCGACGCGCACCACGACCAGGCGCGGTTCACCTGGCATCTGGGGCGGCCGGGCGAGGAGCCGCTGGTGATCGGTTTCGACGTGGCCGAGCGGGACGCCGAGGGCCGGATCCGTCAGGTGTTCGGCTTCATCGACAAGGCGCCCGGTATGTGACGGTAAGCGAAAGCGGGGTCAGTGGCGGCGGACGGCGTCCTCGACCACGTCCAGGACGGCGGACAGCTCGCCGGGCGGGCGGCCGGTGGCCAGATGCAGGACCAGCCCGTCGTACGCCAATTCCAGGAACTGGGTGAGCACCTCGACCGGGACGTCGTCGCGGAGCACGCCGGCCTCGCGCTGGCGCTGGAGCCGGTCGCGGGTGGCGTCGGCGATGGCCGCGGAGCGCTGGGCCCACCGGGTGGCGAAGGCCGCGTCGGTCCGCCGCCGGTGGGCCACCTCGAGTTGGGTGCCGAGCCAGCCGGCCGTGTCGCCCTCGCTGTTGCCGGCTCGTGCGAGCAGGTCACGCATCACCTGGACCAGGCCGTTGCGGGCGACGGTCTCGGCCATGCTGGCGGCGTCGTCCTCGGCCACGGCCAGGAACAGGTGCTCCTTGTCACGGAAATGGTGGAAAATCGCGCCACGGGACATGCCGGTGGCCTCTTCGAGCCGGCGGACCGTGGCACCGCCGTAGCCATAGCGGGCGAAACAGTTGCGGGCCGCACTGAGGATCTCGTGGCGGCGCGCTTCCAACTGGTCCTGACTCACCCTGGGCACGCCGCTGATCGTTTCACGGGCCCGGAGCGCCTTGCAAGCCGTACGTACGGCTTCCTAGCTACCCGGAGTCCCACGATCGGATGATGCGAATTCCGTCAGACTCTCCGCGGGCTGTTAACAGTCCTGGGCTGGTTGCCACACCGAGTGCTCACGTAAAGTGCGCGCGTGCCTCTAGTCTTCCTCTCCCTGGACGACACCCTGCTCGATCGCAGCGGTGCGTTCCGGTTGTGGGCCAAGGGGTTCCTCGATGAGGTCTCGGCCCCGCACGACGATCTGGAATGGCTGGTCTCGGTAGACGCCGACGGTCTGACCTCGCGCTGGGATCTCGCCGACCTGATCCGCGACCGGTACCGGCTGCGCGTTCCCACGATCGACCTGGTCGACGAGCTGAGGACCGGCCCGCTCACCTATGAACGCCTCGACCCGATGGTGAGTTGCGCCCTGGAGATCGCGGCCGACGCGGGGCTGGTGCCGCTGGTGGTCACCAACGGGCCGACCGAGCAGCAGGAGTCCCGGATCCGGCGGACCGGGCTGGAACGGTACGTCGCCGACTGGGTGATCTCCGAGGAGTGCGGGGTCAGTAAACCGAACCCGCGGATCTTCGCGCTGGCCGCCCAGCGGGTGCGGATGCGGCTGGCCGGGGCGTGGGTGGTCGGCGACAGCCCGGAGGCGGACATCGGCGGTGCGGCGGCCCTCGGCCTGCCGAGCGTGTGGCTGCACCGGGGGCGCAGTTGGGTGGACAACCGGTTCGCGCCGACCCACGTCGCCGGCAACGTGATCCAGGCCATCTCGGCGATCATGGCGACGCGCTGAGCAAGGAACCGCTGAGCAGAGAACCGCTGAATAAATTAGGTTGCGCGGCTCGACGGAGATCCGTCAGAGTTGGCGCGCTGTTGTAGCGACCCGATGAGAAAGAAGGGGGTGGACCTCATGGCCGTCTTTGCGATGCCTGCTGTCCCCGCTTCCCAGAACGCTTCTTTCTCCGAGGAGATCCTCCAGTGCGAGAGCACTCCGTGCGCCGTGGGCGCCGTAAGTTCGACGACGACGATACCGACTTCCTGAAGATCAGCCGGCTGGAGCCGGCTCTGAAAGAGGACCCCGACCTGCCCGGTGAGGGCGATCGCTGGTCCACCTGGGACGGTGCCCTGCACGGTCCCGAACCCCGGCCCGAGTGGGTCCGCACCGAACACGGCGCGGTCGACACCGAGCTGGGCATGCTGAAAACCGGTAAAGAGGCCGACGTCTTCCTGGTGCGCCGCTATCTGCCCGCCACCGGTCAGACCAGCATGCTGGCCGCCAAGCGGTACCGCGACGGCGATCACCGGCTCTTCCACCGCGACGCCGGTTATCTCGAAGGGCGCCGGGTCCGCCGGTCCCGGGAGATGCGGGCGATGACCAACCGCACCACGTTCGGCAAGCAGATGATCGCCGGGCAATGGTCGGCCGCCGAGTTCGACGCCCTGGGCCGGTTGTGGCAGATCGGCCAGGAGGGCGGGCAGGTCTGTGTGCCCTACCCGGTGCAGCTCATCGGCACCGAGGTGATGATGGAGTTCATCGGCGACTGGGAGACCGGTGAGGCCGCGCCCAGGCTCGCCCAGGTGCGGGCCGGGCACGACGAACTGGCCGGCCTGTGGCAGCAGATGACCGACGCGCTGTCGGTGCTGGCCCGGGCGCAGGTGGCGCACGGTGACCTGTCGCCGTACAACACGATGGTCCACCGGGGCCGGCTGGTCATGATCGACCTGCCGCAGATCATCGACGTGATCGCCAATCCGCGCGGCGGCGAGTTCATCGCGCGGGACGTCAAGAACGTGGCCGGCTGGTTCCGGCAACGTGGGCTCGCGGTCGACGAGAACGAGCTCATCGACCGCCTGTTGTACGAGGCGGGACTGCGCTGACGCGGTCCGGGCCGGGATCCACGGATCCCGGCCTCGGTCGCAGCCTCAGTTGATGTAGTTCTCCACCTCGTCGACGCTGCGGGCCTGCTCGGCGTCCGGGTCATGCCCGGAGCTGCGGGCCGCACGGCGCCGGCGCAGCAGGTCCCAGCACTGGTCGAGGGACTCCTCCAGGTCCTTGAGACGGGTGTGCTCCTCGTCGGTGGAGATCGCACCCTCACTCAGCTGGCGGCGGAGCGTGTGCTCCTCGTCGACCAGCTCGCTGATCCGGCCCAGAACGGTCTTGTCATCCATGCCCGAAGCCTATTCACCACTGGGGTTCCGGTGGAGTCCCGGGCGGCGTTTCCGGCAGGCCGAGCCGGGACCGGGTCTCGCTGATGTCTGCCGACAGCCGCCGGTACAGCTCCGGTGGATCGTCGGCGAGGGCGAGCAGCGCGGCGGCCCGGCGCCCGAGGTCGCGTTCCCACCCCTCGGCCATCCGGTCCGGGCGGATCCGGGCGAACTGCCTGCGCGCCAGCTCGGTGTCGCCGCTCAGGCCGGCGGCGGCTCCGGTGTGGAAGGTGTGCCACCAGGAGGTGGCGCCGACCCGGCTCTGCGGGGCGGACAGCAGCCGGGCCACGTACGCGGGCGTCGTGATCTCCTGCCGCAACTGCTCGACCCGGCGGCGGACGATGCCGGTGATCTGTTTCAGTCCGGTGCTGAACTGGCCGTCGTCGGCGTAGTGGATGCTCCGCACCCACGTGTGCCCGTCCCGGGGGTGTTCGGTGGCGAAGTCGCCGGTCTCCTCCCGCCAGTACAGGCGGCCCCCGAGGTCGTACGAGACGGACGCGGTGCCGGACCACAGCCAGGTGACGCCGACGCCCACGTGCGTCTCGGCACCGGCCCGTTCGAACTCGGCGAAGAGCAGCCACCAGCCGCGATCCTCCACCCAGATCCGGGTCCGCTTGTGGCGCTGAAGGCCGAGCGGGCGCAACTCCGCCTGGGCCGCGGTGACGACCATCTGATCAGGAGTGGGCATCAACCGATGCTAGTCGCGTTAGGGTCGCCCGGTGACGCTTGAGACTCAGCGGGAGCACATTCTCTCCGGGCGGATGTACAACGACCTGACCAGTGAACTCGTCGAGGCTCGGCAGCGGACCGTGCTGCTGGCCGGTGAGTACGACCGGAGTTTCGGGCGGCCGCAGATGGAGCGGGAGGAGATTCTGCGCCGGTTGTTGAAGTCGGTGGGGACGGACTGTCACTTCGAGCCGACGTTCCGGTGTGAGTTCGGGTTCAACATCAGTGTCGGGGACGCGTTCTACGCCAACTTCGACTGCGTGATGCTCGACGGCGGCGGGATCACCATCGGGGATCATGTGCTGTTCGGGCCACGGGTCGGGATCTACACGTCGAATCATGCGATCGACGCGGGCGAGCGGGTGGCGGGTGCCTGTTACGCCAAGCCGGTGACGATCGGTGACCGGGTGTGGGTCGGCGGTGGAGTGACCATCAACCCGGGGGTGAGCATCGGGGACGGTTCGATCATCGGGTCGGGCAGTGTGGTGACCCGGCCGATTCCGGCGGGAGTGATCGCGGTGGGCAATCCGGCGCGCGTGTTGCGGGAGATCACCGAGGCTGACCGGACGGGATTCCAGCCGTGACCTTCTCCACCCGTACCCGAGCCGGAATTTGATCTTGAAATGCGGAGAGGCCCGCTCCAGGGAAGCGGGCCTCTCACCGCAGCGGGTGGATCAGCCGCGGAGCATCTTGCGCAGGACGTACTGCAGGATGCCGCCGTTGCGGTAGTAGTCGGCCTCGCCGGGGGTGTCGATGCGGACGACGGCGTCGAACTCGACACCGGTGTCCGTGGTGACCTTCACCGTGCTCGGCGTGCTGCCGTCGTTGAGCACCGTGACACCGGTGAACGAGAACGTCTCGGTGCCGGTGAGACCCAGCGACTCGGCGTTCTGCCCCTGCGGGAACTGCAGCGGGAGCACGCCCATGCCGATCAGGTTGGAGCGGTGGATGCGCTCGTAGCTCTCGGCGATGACGGCGCGGACACCGAGGAGCATGGTGCCCTTGGCGGCCCAGTCCCGCGACGAACCCGAGCCGTACTCCTTGCCGGCCAGGATCACCAGCGGGATGCCGGCCTCCTGGTACGCCACCGAGGCGTCGAAGATGGTGCTCTGCTCGCCGGTCAGGTGGTTGAGCGTGAAGCCACCCTCCACATCGGTCAGCAGCTGGTTGCGCAGCCGGATGTTGGCGAACGTGCCACGGATCATGACCTCGTGGTTGCCGCGGCGCGAGCCGTAGCTGTTGAACTCGTGCCGCGGGACGCCGTGCTCGGCGAGGTACTTACCCGCGGGGGAGTCCGGCTTGATCGAGCTGGCCGGGGAGATGTGGTCGGTGGTGACCGAGTCGCCCAGCTTGGCCAGGACGCGGGCGCCGGCGATGTCGGTCACCGGGCTCGGGTCGGCCTGCATGCCCTCGAAGTACGGGGGCTTCCGGACGTAGGTGGAGTCCTCGTCCCAGGCGAACGTGTCACCGGTCGGGGTGGGCAGCGACTGCCACTGCTCGTCACCGGCGAAGACGTCCTGGTACGCGGCGGCGAAGCCCTCGGCGCCGATCGCCTGCGCGATGGTCTCCTCGATCTCCGCCGCGGACGGCCAGATCTCGTTGAGGAAGACCGGCTCGCCGTCCGACCCGATGCCGAGCGGCTCGGTGGTGATGTCGATGTCCATCGAACCGGCCAGGGCGTACGCCACCACCAGCGGCGGGGACGCCAGGTAGTTCATCTTGACGTCCGGGTTGATCCGGCCCTCGAAGTTCCGGTTGCCGCTCAGCACGCTGACCGCGGTCAGGTCGGCCTCGTTGATCGCGGCCGAGACCTCCTCGGGCAGCGGGCCCGAGTTGCCGATGCAGGTGGTGCAGCCGTAGCCGACCAGGTTGAAACCGATCTTGTCCAGGTACGGGGTGAGGCCCGACCGCTCGTAGTAGTCGGAGACGACCTTCGAGCCCGGCGCCAGGGTGGTCTTGACCCACGGCTTGCGGGTCAGGCCACGCTCGACGGCCTTCTTCGCGAGCAGCGCGGCACCGATCATGACCTGCGGGTTCGAGGTGTTCGTGCAGGACGTGATGGCGGCGATCACGACCGCGCCGTGGTCCAGCTCGTACTCCACGCCGTCGTCGCCCTTGACCCGGGTCGGCTTGGTCGGGCGGCCGGTGGCGCCGTTCGCGGCGCTGAAGACGTGCGGCTTGTCCGCCGGGTCCTCGACACCGTTGGCGGGCGAGTCGCTGGCCGGGAAGGACTCGGCGCTGGCCTCGTCGGCGTGGCCCTCGGCCTGTACGTAGTTCTTGAGGGCGTCACGGAACATCGGCTTGGCGTTGTTCAGCGGGACGCGGTCCTGCGGGCGCTTCGGGCCGGCCAGCGACGGGACGATCGTCGACAGGTCCAGTTCGAGCTTCTCGCTGTAGTCCGGCTCGGCGGCCGGGTCCAGCCACAGGCCCTGGCGCTTGGCATACGCCTCGACCAGCGCGACCTGCTCGGCGGTGCGGCCGGTCAGCTTCAGATAGTCGATGGTCTGGTCGTCGATCGGGAAGATCGCGACGGTGGAGCCGTACTCCGGCGACATGTTGCCGATGGTCGCGCGGTTGGCCAGCGGCACGGCGCTGACGCCGGGGCCGTAGAACTCGACGAACTTGCTGACCACACCGTGCTTGCGCAGCATCTCGGTGATGGTGAGCACCAGGTCGGTGGCGGTGGTGCCGGCCGGGGCCTCGCCGGACAGCTTGAAGCCGACCACGCGCGGGATCAGCATGGAGACCGGCTGGCCCAGCATGGCGGCCTCGGCCTCGATGCCGCCGACACCCCAGCCCAGCACGCCCAGGCCGTTGACCATGGTGGTGTGCGAGTCGGTGCCGACCACGGTGTCCGGGTACGCCTGGCCGTTGCGCTCCATGATGGTGCGGGCCAGGTACTCGATGTTGACCTGGTGCACGATGCCGGTGCCGGGCGGGACGACCTTGAACTCGTTGAACGCGGTCTGGCCCCAGCGCAGGAACTGGTAGCGCTCGCGGTTGCGCTGGTACTCCAGGTCGACGTTGCGCTGGAAGGCGTCCGCCCGGCCGAACAGGTCGGCGATGACCGAGTGGTCGATGACCATCTCGGCCGGTGACAGCGGGTTGACCTTGGTGGCGTCGCCGCCCAGGTCCTTGACCGCCTCACGCATGGTGGCCAGGTCGACCACGCAGGGGACGCCGGTGAAGTCCTGCATCAGCACCCGTGCCGGGGTGAACTGAATCTCGACACTCGGGTCGGCGTTCTGGTCCCAGCTGCCGAGCGCGTTGATGTGGTCGGCGGTGATGTTCGCGCCGTCCTCCGTGCGCAGCAGGTTCTCCAGGAGGATCTTCAAGGAGTAGGGCAGACGTTCGTGCCCCTTCACCTTGTCGATCGTGAAAATCTCGTAGCTCGCGTCTCCGACGCGCAGCTCGCTCTTCGCACCAAAGGTGTCGAGGCTGGCCACCGTCTTCTCCTTCACACCCAGCGACTGGAATTCAAAGTCTTTCGCACCGAAAGGAGGACCTGTAGGTTAGGTATGCCTAACTCTCGGTTGCGGTCTTCGGTAAACCGTACGTCCGTCTTGCTAGAACTCGCAAGGCGGGTCTCACGCGCCGATCCTCCCAGCCCGTCGCCGCGAGCCCAGGAAAATGTCATATCCCGCTGCGATGATGTTGCGGTGAAAACATGGCTGGTCGTGCATTACCAGCGGGCCGACGACGACTACTCCAACTGGGTCCTGCACGCCTGGGGTGACCTCGCCCCGGGCGCTGACCTGGCCTATCCCGACGGTGTCCCGTTCGCCGGGGAGGACGCGTGGGGCCGGTTCGCCTGGGTGCGCCTGGCCGAGGGCGCCCGGAAAGCCGGCTTCCTGATCCTGAACCGGCACGGCGGCAAGGATGTCGACGACGATCGCTGGATCACGCTCGACGACGCCAGCGAGATCTGGGTGACGGCCGGCGAGACCGAGGTCCGGACCGAGCCGCCGGTGCCGCCCGAGCCGGAGCACGACGACGTGGTGATCCACTACCGCCGCCCCGGCGGTGACTACGCGGGGTGGGGGCTGCACTGTTGGGAAGGCGTCCCGGTCGCCGAGAAACCTCGCTGGGGTTCGCCCCGGATGCCCACCCGTTTCGACGCGTTCGGCGCCGTCTTCCGGGTCCGGGTCCGGCCCGACGCGGTCGGCCTGCGCTACGTCCTGCACCGCGGCGAGCACAAGGATCTGCCCGACGACCAGCGGCTCGACCTGACCACCACCCGCGAGGTGTGGCTGACCGCCGGACAGACGGCACCGGTCCGCCCCGATCTCGGCGACACCCTCGGCCCCGAGCTGGACCCGGCCCGCGCCCACGCCGTCTTCCTCGACCGGACCACCGTCGCGCTGCCCGAGTGGTTCGCAGCGCGTGCCACGGCGTTCACCTTGAACGGGTTGAGCCTGGTCCCACGGCCGGGCGGCCTTTTCCAGGCACAGAGTCGCCTCTTCCCACATTTAAGGGCCTACCGGGCGTACGCGGTTCCCGAACTGCCCGACGACGAGCTGCGTGAGCTGCTGCGTGACCGGCTGCTCGTCGAGGGACCGGACGGGTCCGCCGTCACCGCGGTGCAGATCGCCGGAGTCCTCGACGATCTCTACCCGGACGCCGCCACCGCCGAGCTCGGCCCGGTCCTCGACGACGAGGGCCGCCCCCGTCTGTCGGTCTGGGCACCCACCGCCCAGGTCGTCGAGCTGGAACTGTTCCGCCAGACCGGCGACGAGCCCCGGATCCATCCGATGACCAGGGACGACACCACCGGCGTCTGGAGCGTCACCGGCAAGCGCAAATGGCTCCACCGGTGGTACCGATTCCGGGTCCGGGTGTGGCAGCCGGCCGTCCAGCGGGTGGCGACGACGAGCGTGACCGACCCGTACTCGGTGTCACTCGCCGTCGACTCCACCCACAGTCAGATCATCGATTTCGACGACCCCGCGCTCGCTCCGCCCGGTTGGGCCGATCTTGTCAAACCACCGGCGGTCGCCCCGGCCCGGATGCAGATCACCGAGCTGTCGGTGCGCGACTTCTCGGTCTTCGACACCACCGTGCCGTCGCCCGAGCGCGGTGGTTTCCTGGCCTTCACCCGCGACGAGTCGAACGGCATGCGGCACCTGCGGTCGCTTGCCGACGCCGGGCTCACCCACGTGCACCTGCTACCGGTCAACGACTTCGCCACCGTCCCGGACCGGTGGGCCGATCAGGCCGCACCGATGTGCGACCTGACGTCGTTCCCGCCCGACTCGGCCGAGCAGCAGCGGGCCGTGATGGAAGTGGCCGACCAGGACGGCTTCAACTGGGGTTACGACCCCTGGCACTGGACGACCCCGGAGGGGAGCTTCGCCACCGACCCGGACGGCCCCGACCGGATCCGGCAGATGCGGGCCGCGGTGACCGCCCTCAACCAGACCGGCCTGCGGGTCGTGCTCGACGTGGTCTACAACCACACGATGGGCGACGGCCTCGACCGGTTCAGTGTCCTGGACCGGATCGTGCCCGGCTACTACCACCGGCTGATCGCCGACGGCAGCACCGCCGAATCCACCTGCTGCCCCAACACCGCCACCGAGCACACCATGATGGCCCGGCTCGTCGTCGACTCGCTGGTCACCTGGGCCCGCGAGTACCGGATCGACGGTTTCCGCTTCGACCTGATGGGCCACCACCCCAAGAGCAACATCCTTGCGGTACGCGAGGCGCTGCACCGGATCGACCCGGACATCGCGCTCTACGGTGAGGGGTGGAACTTCGGCGAGGTGGCGTACGACGCCCGCTTCGTCCAGGCCACCCAGGTCAACATGGCCGGCACCGGCGTCGGCACCTTCAACGACCGGCTCCGGGACGCCATCCGCGGCGGCAGCGCCCACGGCGACCCCGGTGTGCGCGGCTTCGCGACCGGGCTCGGCTCCGACGTGCCGCTGTGGCTGCACGACCAGATCAAGGTCGGGCTCTCCGGGGCACTGGCCACCTACCGGTTCACCGGCCACGACGGGCACGAACACATCGGCGCCGAGATCGGGGCCGGATATGCGCACGACCCCGGTGAAGCCGTCAACTACGTGGACGCCCACGACAACGAGATCCTGTACGACGCGATGGCGTTCAAACTGCCCTGCGGGATCTCCCAGGTCGACCGGGCCCGGATGCAGGTCCTCGCCCTCGCGATGGTCGTGCTCAGCCAGGGTGCCGGATTCGTCGCGTTCGGGACCGAACGGCTGCGCTCCAAATCGCTGGACCGCAACTCGTACAACTCCGGCGACTGGTTCAACGGCGTCCGCTGGGACCCGGCCCAAGGCAACGGCTTCGGCCTCGGCCTGCCCCCCGAAGCCGACAACCGGGACCAGTGGGACTGGGCCCGGCCGCTGCTTGGCGACCCCGACCTGGTCCCGGCGCCGGACGTGATCGGCCTGGCCGCCGAACGCTACCGGGAACTGCTCCGGATCCGCCGGTCCTCGCCGGTCTTCGGGCTGCCCACCGCCGAAGAGGTGCAACGGCGCCTGTCGTTCCCGCGTAGTGGTCCCGGCGAACAACCCGGGGTGATCGTGATGGACCTGGACGGGACCGGGCTCGACGCCCGCTGGGGCCGGACCGTGGTGGTGTTCAACGCGACCGGCACACCGGCCCGCCCGGACATCCCGGACGCCGGCGGCCTGCGCCTGCACCCCGAGCTGACCGGTTCGGTCGACCCGGTGCTGCGTGGTGTCACCCCGGCCGAGATCCCGGCCCGCTCGGTCGCGGTCTTCGTGAGCGCCGCCCCCTGACCGAGTGCGGACTGCTTCGCGGTCAAGGCAAGAGTGCCTTTCGGTGTGGTTACTTAGGGTGCGAATCGCACCCTAAGTAACCACGCGACTCTGGTCGCGGAACGTCTACCAGGCTTGGAAGAGGCGCGTTCGGGGAATGAGGCGCGATCTGAGGCGGCGGGCGCGGTTGCGCTAGATTGCGCCGCGGGGCGCCGGATGGCGGCGCTCACCTGAGTGGAGGTAGTGGTGCGGTTCGAGCGTGCTCTCTGCGCGTTGGTCCTGGTCGGTCTGGCCGGAGGGTGCACATCCGACCCCGCTGATCCGGCGCCTGCCGCGTCCGGGCGGGAGGAGAGCGCGGCCGCACCGCCCGCTTGGACCGAGCCCGCCGCCTACACGTTCACCCTGGTCCGGGGCTGTGACGAGGCTGCCCCGGTGGGCCGTTATCAGGCCACCGTCAAGGACGGGGTGGTCACCGGTGCGACCCGCTCCGGTGGTCCGGCTGCTTCCGCAGCGCCCTCCGCCGAGGTCGACCTCGGCCCGGTCACCGGGGACGAGGGCGAGGAGATCGACGTGCCCGCCCTGGGCCAGTTGCTCGAGATGGCGACCACCGCGCAGGAGGACGGCGCCGAGGTGACCACCGAGTTCGACCAGGCCGACGGTCATCCGGTGAAGGTCTCCATCAACGTCACCGACACGCCCGCAGGCGCCGAGTGCTGGACCGTCGCCGACTACAAGGCGTAGCCCCACCCCGATGCTTCCGGGCGCGTGAGCGCCTTGTGTGGAGAGTTGGGGTGCGATTCGCACCCCAACTCTCCACACAGAACGAGCCCAGACCCGAGCGGGCCTGGGCTCGTCGTTCGGTTGCCGGGCACGGGCCGGGTCAGCCGGGCAGGCGGGGGCCGGCCTCGCGCTGGGACGCCAGCCACTGCTCGACCTCGCCGGACGAGCGGGGCAGCCCGGACGACAGGTTGCGGCAGCCGTCCGCGGTGACCAGCACGTCGTCCTCGATCCGGACGCCGACGCCGCGCAACTCCTCGGGGACCAGCTCGTCCTCGGTCTGGAAGTAGAGGCCCGGCTCGACGGTCAGCACGTGACCCTCCTGGAGGGGGCCTTCGCGGTATGCCTCGCTGCGCGCGGCCGAGCAGTCGTGCACGTCGATGCCGAGCATGTGCCCGAAGCCGTGCAGCGTCCACCGCCGGTAGACCGTGCTGTCGTCGTTCATCGCCTGGTCCACGCTCACCGGCAGCAGGCCCAGGTCGTGCAGGCCCTCGGCGAGCACCCGCATGCAGACCTTGTGCACGTCCTTGAAGACCACACCGGGCTTGATCGCGTCCATGCCGGCCTGCTGCGAGGCGTGCACGATGTCGTAGACCTGCCGCTGCAACGGGGTGAACGTGCCGTTGACCGGGACCGTGCGGGTCACGTCGGCGGTATAGAGGTTGTGCCCCTCCACGCCCATGTCCATCAGCAGCAGGTCGCCGGGCGTGGTCATCCCGGTGTTGCGCACCCAGTGCAGGATCGTCGCGTGCGCGCCGGCGCCGACGATCGAGGTGTAGCCGACGTCGTTGCCGTCGTGCCGGGCACGCAGCCCGAAGACGCCCTCCAGCAGGCGCTCCTTGACACTGCGGTCGGCCGGCAGAACCCGGGCGACGTCTTCGAAACCGCGGACCGTGGCGTCGATCGCGGCCTGGAGCTGGGCGATCTCCCACTCGTCCTTGACCAGCTTCAGCTCGGAGATCACCCGGGCCAGCTCGCGGTCGCGCGGTCGCGAACGGTCCGGCTCGTACGCCAGGATCGCCCGGTCCACCGCCGCGTCGTGCCCGCGCAGCACCCGCGCTCGGCCGGGCGCGGTGCCGGCCAGCGCCGAACCCAGCGCACCCAGCGACGACGTGGTCAGGCCCAGTTCCGCGGACTTCTCGGCAAGGGTGTGGGTGCGCCCGATCCACAGCTCGCCGTTGCGGTCGCGGAAGAAGCGATCGGTGTCCTTCGAGTTGCGCTGCCGGGTGTAGAGCACCGCGTCGTGACCGGAACCGGTCGGGTGCAGGATCAGCACACTGTCCGGGTCGTGGTCGCCGGTCAGGTAGAAGAAGTCGCTGCCGGGACGGAACGCGTAGTCGGTGTCGTTGGCACGCACCTTCTCGTTGCCGCTCGGGATGATCAGCGTCTCACCGGGGAAGGCCTCGGAGAGCGCGGCCCGCCGCTTCGCGAAGTTGGGCACCTCCGGCAACGGTGTCACCGCCAGCGGATCCTCCCGCCAGCCCTGCCGCATGAAGCTCAGGAAAGCCTCCGGGAAGTCGGGGTCGTGCGACTCCGTCTTCGGCGCGGGCTGGTTGCTGCCGCTGTTGTCGGCCATCGTGGGGTGCCTCCGTTCTCGGTGCCCCCGACGTTACCGTCTGACCAGTTGCCCACCGCAAGGCCGGGCGCGCGGCTCGTCCTTGATCCACATCACCCCCGGCCCGGTCCGCCCTGGTAGCCGGTTTCGGAGTCCCTGGTCAGGCAGGCCAGCCGAGCGCCCGCGGTGCCGGCCTGACCGGGCACGGTGTGCGTGTGCTCGGCGTGCAGCACCAGCGACCACGGCGGCCGCGACGCGTCGAAGGCCCAGTCCTGGGCGGTGACCGCCCGGCCGACCCCGTTCACATCGGTGATGAGGTCGAGCCAGATCTCATTGCGGGCATTGGCGAACGCCGGATCCACCGACGGCCGGCCCGGTGCCGCGGCCGGGTCCCGCCGGTGCTGGTAGTGCGGGCCGGCGTCGGCGGGAGCACTGCCGCATCGGCCGGTGTGCAGGTGGGCGCCGTAGGCATGACCCGGCCGCAGACCGGTCACGAGCAGCGTCACCCGTACCCCGGTGGTGGTGTGATCGACAGCGACCCGGGCCCGCGCGCCGGCCGGGACCATCGCCGGGTCGTAGGTGACCGCGGTGGCACCGGCCCGCCAGGACTGGAAGGTGCCCTCGGAATCCGGGCCGGGCACCGGCTCGGGGGCGGGCGCGGCGGCGGTGAGGAGCAGGGGTGCGGCAAGGGCCAGCAGTCTCGATCTCATTCGGTAATCATCTCAAATGACCTCATTTGGTCACGGTGATCGGGTCCGGTCGACCCCTGCGTGCCCGGACCACTTGGGTCCGGCCGCCCGTGAGTGGGAGGGTGATGCGGTGAGCTACGCGATGGTGATGGGTGAGGCGCTGATCGACCTGCTCGAAGCGGACCTCGACGGCGGGCAGGTCTACCGGCAGGCGATCGGCGGGGCACCGCTCAACGTCGCCGTCGGCGTGGCGCGCCTCGGCGGCGACGCCCGCTACGCGGGGACCCTGAGCCGGGACGTGCTGGGCGAGCGGATGGCGGCCTTCCTCCGGGACGCGGGTGTCGACCAGACGGGGGTACGGCGGGTGCCGGTCCCGACCACCCTCGCCGTCACCACGTTCGAAGGCGCCGAACCGACGTTCACGTTCTACGGCGAGCCACCGTCGTACGCGCTGCTCACCCCCGCCGACCTCGACCTCGGCGCGGTGGCCGGCGCCTCGGTGCTCTACACCGGGTCGATCTGCCTGCTCCGCGAACCGTTCGTGACCGCCGCCCGGGCCGCCTGGGCCGTCGACGGGCCGCTGCGTGTCTTCGACCCCAACGTCCGGCCCACCCTGCTGCCGGACACCGCCGCGATCGACGCACTGCGGACCCTGGTGGAATCCTTCTTCGCCACCGCCGACCTGGTCAAACTCAGTGCCGCCGACGCCGTCGTGCTCTACGGCGACGACGACCCGGCCGCCGCTGCCGCCCACATCCTCGGGCTCGGTGCCGCGGCCGTCGTCGTCACCCGGGGCTCCCTCGGCGCCCACGTCGCGACCGCCGCCGGAGACGTCTCGGTGCCTGCCCCGGTCGTCGCGGCCATCGACGCCACCGGCGCCGGCGACTCGGTCATGGCGGCCCTGATCAGCAGCCTTCTCGCCGGCGGGCGCCCGGTCGGCCTCGACGGCTGGGCGGCGAACGTGCGGTTCGCACTCTCGGTCGCCGGCCTGGTCTGCGAACGTCCGGGCGGCGCCACCGCGATGCCCACTCCCGCCGACCTGAAGGCCCGCTGGGGTTCCCTCTGATCAAGCCCTGCGCCCAGCCCGCGCGCTGGACCGGCCCGCGCTGACCTGCTCAACTCCGCGGGCTGGACCGCGGCGGCCGTGCGTGGAGCTGGGCTTCAGTCGCCGAGGGCTTTCGCGATGAAGCGCTGGCGGTCGACGATCACGCGCTCGACGCGGACCTCGGCGACCAGGGTGGTGTCGTCGTGAACGGTCACGTCGAAGTGGAGTGTGCGGCCGTCGGTCTTGGTCAGGGTGGCCTGCGCGACGACCCGGCGGCCGACCGGAGCCGGGGCGCGGTGGTCGATCTCGGCGCGGGTGCCGACGGTGGTGACACCGCCGGGGATCTTCCGGGCGGTCGCGGCGACCGTCGCGGCCTCGGCCAGGGCGAGGACCCGGGGCGTGGCGAGCACCGGCACGTCGCCGGAGCCCAGGGACTGCGCGGTGTCGGCGTCGGTGACCGTCAACTCGACCCGGGCACCGAGGCCGGGCGCGAACTCCGGAATCTCCATCGGCAGATCCTATGTCCGTTCGGGCCGCTGCCAGAACGTCTCGTCCACCGGCTCGTCCGGGATCGGCGTCACATACCCGGGTGAAACGGTCCCGGCCGGGAAGTGGCCGTGCTGCCCCACACCGGGTTGGGCCGAGAGCGGGTAGGCGGCGCCCGGAGACAGGGGCGAGGGCGGCTGAGCGGCGGCCGGAGACAGTGGCAGGGGCGGCAGAGCGGCGGCCTGGGTGCGGAGGGCGTCGCGAGCCTCGCGGGCGCGGACCGACAACTGATCGGCGATGGCGTAGGCCTCGGCCAGGTCCCGGTCGCTGGCCTCACCGGGCCGGCCACCAGCGGTGTCGGCGTAGACGGTGGCCAAGCCCAGGCGCCGCTGCAGCGGGCCCTGGACGACCCGGACGCTCTGGATCCGGGCGTACGGCACCAGGGTCATCTCCCTGGTCACCCGCCCGGACCGGCTGACGAAGACGTCGCCGGCCAGCCCGGCACCGTAGAACCGCAGGCCGAACGGGTGCAGCCACCAGGCCCGGGCTGGCGGGGGCGAGGTGGCCAGCGTGATCAGGTCGACGCCGGGCAGGGCGGCACCGACGAGGGCACGCGCGGTGTCCGGGTCCCCGACCGGCATCAGCCGGTCGGAGCTGTTGTCGTCACCCCGTTCGGGGCCGGACAGACCGGCCACGTCGATGCTCAGTTGCAGCCAGCGTTTGGCCCGCCACAGGAACGGCCAGGTGATCCGCACGGCCTGCACCCGGTGCGGTGGCACCACCTGGCTGCGGGTCTCGGTGAGGCCGTACTGCAGGAGCAATCGCTCGCCACGGACCAGCCGGAAGTTCCAGTCGCTCAGCACCCGCCGGACCGGCTGGAGGAGGACACCGGCCATCGCGGTCACCGTGCCGCCGATGCCGATGAACGTCCACGACCCCTCCATCGCGAACTGGGTGATCACCCAGGCGACGCCGAGCGGCAGCATGAACGCCTGCGGGGTCAGAAGTTGACTGATCAGCAGGTCCTGGTTGCGGACCTGGTAGAACGGCGGTGGTTCCGGCGCGGGCGAGCCCGGGGTCTGCGGTGCGCCAGGCGTCTGCGGTGCGCCGGAGGCGAGAGAGCCCGCTGGGGTACGCCCGGACAGGGCCAGCAGTCGCTCCCGCAGCGCCGACGCGTTCTGCACGGTCAGATAGGCCAGTGGCGCCTCGGTCTTGCCGCCGCCGACGACTTCGAGGCGCAGTTCGGCCAGTCCGGTGAGCTGGGCGAGCAGCGGCCGGCGCAGTTCGACGGTCTGGAGCCGGTCGAGCGGGATGGCCCGGTTGCGCCGCCACAGCAGGCCCTCGGCGATCCTCAGCTCCCGCCCGACGACGAGGTACCCGGTGTTCCACCAGCCGACCGCGGAGAACACCACGACGGCGACCGCCAGCGCGAGCACGATCAGGGCGAAGTCGGTGAACCCCACCTCGCCGAGCGTCTGCCAGGAGAGCGCCGCGACGATCACCACGATGCTCTTGGCGCCCTTCAGCAGCGGGCTGAGGGGATGCAACCGCCGGCGTGGCTCCTCGGGGGCGGCCTCGCCCGGCTCGGGGGTCTCCGGCTCGCTCACAGGCCTTCGGCCCGGTCCTCGCCGAGGGCGGTCAGCCGGTCGCGCAGCCGGGACGCCTCCTGGGGCGCCAGCCCCGGCACCCGGGCGTTACTGGCCGCGGCGGCGGTGTGCAACTGGACGGTGGCCAGCCCGAACGCGCGCTCCAGCGGACCGGCGGTGACGTCGACGTACTGCATCCGGGCGTACGGCACGATGGACAGGTGCCGGACCAGGAGACCGTGCCGTACCAGCAAGTCCTTGTCTCTTTCGGCGTAGCCCCAGGCGCGCACCGCGCGGGCCGCGATGACCGACCGCCAGACCGCGAGCAGCAGCACGCCGCCCATCGCCCAGAACCAGATCACCTGCCCGCCGAGGGCCACCCCGGTGACGGCTCCGGCGAGCAGGATCACGGTCCAGGTGGCGATCCCGATGAGGTGGACGGCGATCAGCCGGCCGGAGACCGGCCGCCAGTCGACCGTCCCGGGCCAGGGTTCGAGGGCATCGACGACGGTTGGCACGGACGGCTCGCTCACCCCTGAAGCCTAGGCCTTAGTTCGTGGCATCGTCCGGCGAGGCGAACGGGACGACCTCACGCAGGAAACGCCGGGCGTCGAGAAAGGAACCGAGGGTGGGACGGTGCTGGTCGCAGGCGAGCCAGGTCTTCCGGCGATCCGGGGTGTGAATCTTCGGATTGTTCCAGTGCAGGCGCCAGACGGCCGCGGCACGACAGCCCTTGGCGGAACATTGGGGAGCGAGATCCACGGCCATTTCCTCAACCACGCCGCAACCTTACGGAATGGGAGCTTGAGCGCCGGGCGGCCACGGGGGAAGCCGCCCGGCGACGAGGCAAATGCTACACGCTTCACACACCTGCGTATGCACCCGGTTACCCGCCCGATCCGGCGGATCGCGTAGAAAGATCAACACACTCGGCCGATGGTGTCCCGGGCTGCGAAGACGTCCGAATCCGGCGATGATGGCGACCGGATGACGACGATGATCCCTATGCTGCCGTGCAGCGGACCGGGATTCGGTTCTTAGGAACCTCTCAGCCGAGTGTTGTTGTGTGTCGTGTAAGTCTTGAGCGTCGGCTTTCCGAGAGCCGGCGCATTCAGACCCGTTGTGGAGGACCGGTGGCGCAGCCGAGCACGCCCGAGACCGATACCAGCGCCGGCACCGGTGCACCGGTGCCACCCGCGCAGGACGCGTCGCAGCTCGAGCGCGCCATGTTCGAGGTGAAACGGGTCATCGTGGGCCAGGACCGGATGATCGAGCGGATGTTCGTGGCCCTGCTGGCCCGCGGTCACTGCCTGCTGGAGGGTGTGCCCGGCGTGGCCAAGACCCTCGCGGTGGAGACTCTGGCCAAGGTGGTCGGCGGTTCGTTCTCCCGGGTCCAGTTCACCCCCGACCTGGTGCCCGCCGACATCGTCGGCACCCGGATCTACCGGCAGTCGAGTGAGAAGTTCGACGTCGAGCTGGGCCCGGTGTTCGTCAACTTCCTGCTCGCCGACGAGATCAACCGGGCCCCGGCCAAGGTGCAGTCGGCCCTGCTCGAGGTGATGGCCGAGCACCAGGTGTCGATCGGCGGCAAGACCCACGAGGTGCCCGACCCGTTCCTGGTGATGGCCACCCAGAACCCGATCGAGCAGGAGGGTGTCTACCCGCTGCCCGAGGCACAGCGCGACCGGTTCCTGATGAAGATCCTGGTGGGTTACCCGACCGACACCGAGGAGCGGGAGATCGTCTACCGGATGGGGGTGAGCGCCCCGGAGCCGAAGCAGGTCTTCACCCCGGACGACCTGCTCGGCCTCCAGCGCCGCGCGGACCAGGTGTTCGTGCACAACGCCCTGGTCGACTACACGGTCCGCCTGGTCCTGGCCACCCGCGCCCCGGCCCAGCACGGCATGCCCGACGTGGCCCAGCTCATTCAGTACGGCGCGAGCCCTCGCGCCTCGCTCGGCATCGTCCGGGCCACCCGCGCCCTGGCACTGCTGCGCGGCCGGGACTACGCGCTCCCGCAGGACGTGCAGGACATCGCGCCGGACATCCTGCGGCACCGCCTGGTGCTCAGCTACGACGCCCTCGCCGACGACATCCCGGCCGACCACATCGTGGCGCGGATCATGCAGACCGTGCCGCCGCCCCAGGTGACGTCCCGGCAGAGCACCTCGAACGGCTCGGCCCCGCAGCCGGTCCCGGCGGGCCAGCCGATCCACCCCGGCCCCGGCCAGTTCGCCGCCGCCCAGCCAGGCCCCGGCCAGTTCGCGCCCGGCCAGCCCGGCGGCCCGGGCCAGTTCCCCTCCGGTCAGCCCGGCGGCCTGGGCCAATTCGCCTCCGGTCAGCCCGGCCCCGGTCAATTCGCGCCCGGCCAGTTCGGGCAGCCGAGCCACCCGGGGGCCTACGGTCAGCCCGGTCCGTATGGACAACCGGGCACACACGGTCAGCCGGGCGCGCCCGGCCAGCCCGGTTCGTATGGGCAACCCGGTCCCTACGGCCAGACCGGCCCGTTCGGCCAGCCCGCGGTGCCGGTCGCCGCGGGCCCGCAGACCCCGGTCGGTGCCGGCCAGCACCAGCCCGCGCAGTACGTCGCCGGTCCGCCCGCCACGTCCGAGGTGCGGCCGTCCAGCGGAGTCCCGGCTGCCGGTCACGACGGTCACGACGGTCACGAGCCGCGAGACGCCGACGGCCACGTGCCGCAGCGGGACGGTGACGGTCATGGGCCGCAGGCGGCTGGTGACGGTCACGTGTCGCAGCCGGCCGGCGACGGTCATGGGCCGCAGGCGGCCGGCGATGGTCACCGGCCGCAGGCGGGCGGGGATAGTCACCCGCCGCAGCCGGGCGACACCTGGCCCGGTCGATCATGACCACGCCGGGCACGCGGATGCCGGTCGCCCCGGCGGAGGCGGCCCGGGCCGAGGCCGTCATCAGCCGGCTCCAGCTGCTCGTCACCCGCAAGCTGGACGGGCTGCTGCAGGGCGACTATGTGGGCCTGCTGCCCGGTCCGGGCAGTGAGGCCGGGGAGTCCCGGGAGTACCGGCCCGGCGACGACGTGCGGCGGATGGACTGGCCGGTCACGGCCCGGACCACCACCCCGCACGTGCGGCGCACGGTGGCCGACCGCGAGCTGGAGACGTGGCTGGCCGTGGACCTGTCCGCCAGTCTCGACTTCGGCACCGCCCAGTGGCTGAAACGCGATCTGGTGATCGCCGCCGCCACCGCGATGGCGCACCTGACCGTGCGCGGCGGCAACCGGATCGGCGCCGTGGTGGGCACCGGCTCCGGCGTACCCGCCAAGGAACCCCGCAGCTGGTGGCGCCGCAAGCCGGAGGCACCTCCCGAGCCACCGCTCACCGCCCCGTTCCTGCGCCTGCCCGCGCGGCCCGGCCGCAAGGAGGCGCAGGGCATGCTGCGGGCGATCGCCGGCACCACGATCCGGCCCGGCCGCACCGACCTGGGCGCGCTGATCGACATGCTGAACCGGCCGCCCCGGCGCCGCGGGGTGGCCGTGGTGATCTCCGACTTCCTGTCGCCGGTGGAGGGCTGGGCCCGGCCGGTGAAGAAACTGGGCGTCCGGCACGACGTGCTGGCCATCGAGGTGGTCGACCCGCGTGAGCTGGAACTGCCCGACGTCGGTGTGCTGACCCTGGCGGATCCCGAGTCGGGGATCCTGCACGAGGTTCAGACGTCCGATCCGAAACTGCGCCAGGCGTACGCGGAAGCCGCCGGTCAGCAACGTGCGGCGATCGCCCGTGCGCTGCGGGCGGCCGGCGCGGCCCATCTGCGGCTGCGCACCGACACCGACTGGCTGCTCGACATGGTCCGCTTCGTGGCCGCTCAGCGCCACGCCCGTACCCGAGGGACCACACGATGATCCGATTCCTGGACCCCTGGTGGCTGTTGACTCTGCTGCCGGTCCTGGCCATGGCCGGGTTCTATGTCTGGCGGCAGTTCCGCAAACGGCAGTACGCGATGCGGTTCACCAACGTCGACCTGCTGCGCACCCTCGCGCCGAAAGGCCTGGGCTGGCGGCGGCACGTGTCGGCGGGCGCGTTCCTGCTGATGCTGGGTGCCCTGTCGGCGGCGACGGCCCGCCCGTCGGTCGACACCGAGGAGCCCTTGGAACGGGCCACCGTGATGCTCGCCATCGACGTGTCGCTGTCGATGCAGGCTGAGGACGTGGAGCCGAGCCGGATCGAGGCGGCGCAGGAGGCGGCGAAGTCGTTCGTCAGCGAGCTGCCCCCCACGTACAACCTGGGTCTGGTCTCGTTTGCGAAGGCGGCGAACGTGCTGGTGGCGCCGACCAAGGACCGCTCTGCGGTGATCTCCGCGATCGACGGGCTGACACTGGCCGAGGCGACCGCGACCGGGGAGGCGGTGTTCACCTCGCTGGACGCGATCCGGACGGTGCCGTCCGACGGGGCCGACGGTGCGCCGCCGGCCCGGATCGTGCTGCTCTCCGACGGTTACCGCACGTCGGGCCGGTCGATCGAGGACGCGGCGGCGGCGGCCGGCCAGGCGAACGTGCCGGTGTCGACGATCGCCTTCGGTACCGACGCCGGTGTGGTCAACATCCGTGGTTCGTCGCAGCGGGTGCCGGTGGACCGGCTGTCGCTGCAGGAGCTGGCCGAGCAGACCAAGGGCTACTTCTACGAGGCCGCCTCGGTGAGCGAGCTGAAGCAGGTCTACGAGGACATGGGCAGCTCGATCGGCCATCGGACCGAGCCGCGGGAGGTTACTCAGTGGTACGCCGCGGTCGGCCTGCTGCTGGGGCTGGCAGGTGCCGCGATGAGCCTGTTGTGGACGTCCCGGTTGCCTTAGGGCGTGTTGTGCGCGAGCACGAACAGCACGACGACCCAGGCCGAGAGCAGAGTGAAACCGAGAGGCGCGACGAAGTTCTTCATCATGAAAAACCGACTTCCGCTAGTGACTGAACCAGGTCATGGGTCACTTCGCGGCCGGAACCACCGCACGCCTCGACACCGGCCGGAAGGGGCCGGTGACGTGCGGGTGGAGAGAGAAATCTGGTCAGCGGTCAGAAACGCTGACGAGCGTCCCGGCCACGACTAGGAGGATCGCTATCTCGCACAGCGATCACCTCCAGAACTAGTCGGGTCTGAACCGTGTGGCACTGTACTCCTTAACCGACACTTAAGAAAATCGGTGTGACCCTGAACGGGGTGTAAGTCGGCGGCCCCGTCCCTCGGCCGTGTCGTGCCGGGCCGATAGTCTCCCTTTTCAGAGGGATCTCGTGACCCTGTGTGATGGAAATCTGTCGATGGGAGTGTGTTGTGTCTCGCACCGTTCTGGTGACCGGAGGGAACCGCGGCATCGGCCTTGCCATCGCCCAGGCGTTCGCCGCGCAGGGTGACCGGGTGGCCGTCACCCACCGCAGATCGGCCGTGCCGGACGGTCTGTTCGGTGTGCAGTGCGACATCACCGACTCGGCAGCGGTCGACGCCGCTTTCACCACGGTGGAGAAGGAACTCGGCCCGGTCGAGGTGCTGATCGCCAACGCCGGCATCACCGACGACACGCTGCTCCTGCGGATGACCGAGGAGCAGTTCGAGCGGGTCATCGACACCAACCTGACCGGGGCGTTCCGCTGCGCGAAACGGGCCAGTTCCAAGATGCTGCGCGCCAAGTGGGGCCGCATCGTCTTCATCTCGTCGGTGGTCGGCCTGTACGGCGGGCCCGGCCAGGTGAACTACGCGGCGAGCAAGGCCGGTCTCGTCGGCATGGCCCGTAGCATCACCCGTGAGCTGGGCACTCGCAACATCACCGCGAACGTGGTGGCGCCCGGTTTCATCGAGACCGAGATGACCGCCGTCTTGCCGGAGGCGCGCAAGGCCGAGATCATCAAGGCTGTCCCGGCCGGTCGTCTCGCCACGACCGACGAGGTCGCCGCCGCGGTGACCTTCCTGGCGAGCGACAGTGCGGCGTACATCTCGGGCGCCGTGCTCCCCGTCGACGGGGGCCTCGGTATGGGGCACTGAAGTTTCCGAGACTTTTTCAGGAGAGAAGTAAAAGAGTGTCTGGACTGCTGGCCGGTAAACGGCTGCTCGTCACCGGCGTCATCACCGACGCCTCGATCGCCTTCTCGGTGGCGAAGCTGGCCCAGGAGGCCGGCGCCACGGTGGTGCTCACCGGCTTCGGCCGCCTCTCGCTGGTGGAGCGCATCGCCAAGCGGCTGCCCCAGCCGGCGCCCGTCATCGAGCTGGACGTCACCAACCAGGAACATCTGGACGGCCTCGCCGCCAAGGTCCGCGAACACGTCGACGGACTGGACGGCGTGGTCCACTCCATCGGCTTCGCCCCGCAGAGCGCCCTCGGCGGCACCTTCCTGGAGACGCCGTGGGAGGACGTCGCCCAGGCCGTGCACGTGTCGACGTTCTCGTACAAGTCCCTGGCGGTGGCCTGTCTGCCGCTGATGGACCAGGGCGGCTCGATCGTCGGCATGACCTTCGACGCGACCAAGGCCTACCCGCTGTACGACTGGATGGGTGTCGCCAAGGCCGGGCTCGAGTCGGCGTCCCGTTACCTCGCCATGTACCTCGGCAAGCACGGGATCCGCAGCAACGTCGTCGCGGCCGGCCCGCTGCGCACGATGGCGGCCAAGTCGATCCCCGGCTTCAGCAACTTCGAGGACGCCTACTCCCAGCACGCACCGCTGGGCTGGGACCTGAACGACCCGGAGCCGACCGCCCGCGCGGTCTGTGCCCTGCTGTCCGACTGGTTCCCGGCCACCACCGGTGAGATGGTGCACGTTGACGGGGGCTACCACTCTCGCGCTGCCTGAGGCGGTGGCAGGATGGACGGGTGGTTTACGACGCGTTCGTCCTGCTCTCCTTCGGGGGACCAGAGAAGCCTGATGACGTGATGCCGTTCCTGCGCAACGTGGTGCGCGGGCGCGGTGTCCCGGACGAGCGCCTCGCCGAGGTGTACGAGCACTACATGCACTTCGGCGGGGTGTCCCCGATCAACCAGCAGTGCCGTGATCTGCTCGCCGCGATCGAAGTCGAGTTCGCGGCGCACGACATCACGCTGCCCACCTACTGGGGCAACCGCAACTGGCACCCGATGCTCGCCGACACGGTCGCGCAGATGCGCGACGACGGGATCGAGCACGCGCTCGGGTTCGCCACCAGCGCGTACGGCGGCTACTCCTCCTGCAAGCAGTACTGGGAGGACATCGCCGCGGCCCGTGAGCACGTCGGCCCCGGCGCGCCGAAGATCGCCAAGATCCGGCAGTTCCACGACCACCCGGGTTTCGTGAACCCGAACGTGGAAGCCGTCCGGGAGGCGCTGACGAAGCTGGATCCCGCTCGCCGCGAGACGACCCGTCTCGTCTTCACCGCGCACTCCATCCCGGTGAGCATGGCGCAGAACGCGGGCCCGACCGGCGGCCGCTACAACGCCCAGTTGGAGGAGACGGCCCGGCTGGTGCACGCCGCCGCGGCGTCGGACCTCGGGTACGACCTGGTGTGGCAGAGCCGTTCCGGTCCGCCGCAGATCCCGTGGCTGGAACCGGACATCAACGACCATCTCGAAGCGCTCGCCGAGAAGGGCGTCACCGACGTGGTGGTCAGCCCGATCGGGTTCGTCTCCGACCACCTCGAGGTGGCCTGGGACCTGGACAACGAGGCCAAGGAGACCGCCGACCGGCTCGGCCTGGGTTACGCCCGCGCCGCGTCCCCGGGCGTGCACCCGGAGTTCGTCTCGATGATCCGGCAGCTCGTCCAGGAACGCACCGATGATCGATCCAGAGCCGCACTCGGTACGCTGCCGACCTGGGATGTGTGTCAATCCGACTGCTGTCCCACCCCTGCGCGACGAGGAGCCCCCCGATGAAGGAGCGCAAGAGGATCGAGAGCTGGCTCACCGACATGGACGGAGTGCTCGTCCACGAGGGTGAGCCCGTGCCGGGTGCCCCCGAGTTCGTGAACCGGATGAAGGAGTCGGGAAAACCGTTCCTGATCCTCACCAACAACTCCATCTACACCCCGCGTGACCTGCAGGCCCGCCTGCACCGGATGGGTTTCGACGTGGACGAGCAGTCGATCTGGACGGCCGCCCTGGCGACCGCCCAGTTCCTCGCCGACCAGCGACCCGGCGGTACGGCGTACGTGATCGGTGAGGCCGGCCTGACCACGGCCATGCACGCCGCCGGTTACATCCTCACCGAGTTCGATCCCGACTACGTGGTGCTCGGTGAGACCCGCACGTACAGCTTCGAGGCGATAACCAAGGCGATCCGGCTGATCAGCGGCGGCGCGCGGTTCATCTGCACCAACCCGGACGCCACCGGGCCGTCCAACGAGGGCCTGCTCCCGGCCGCCGGCTCGGTCGCGGCGATGATCTCCAAGGCGACCGGCGTCAAGCCCTACTTCGTCGGCAAACCGAACCCGATGATGATGCGCTCGGCACTCAACGCGATCGGCGCGCACAGCGAGACCACCGCGATGATCGGCGACCGGATGGACACCGACGTGCTCTGCGGCCTGGAAGCGGGCCTGGAGACGATCCTGGTGCTGACCGGCATCAGCAGCCGGCTGGAGAGCGAGACCTACCCGTACCGGCCGTCCCGCATCATCAACTCGGTCGCCGACCTGATCGACGAGATCTGAGGTGACCGCACCCGTGGTGGTCGTCGCGGCGGCCTGGGTCTGTGTCCGGGACCGGCGGGTGCTCACCGTCCGGGCGGGTGACTCGGACGCGTTCTACCTGCCCGGCGGCAAGCCCGAGCCGGGGGAGTCCGACGCCGAGGCCGCCGCCCGCGAGGCGGTCGAGGAGGTGGGGGTGCACGTCGACCCGGCCGGGCTGAGCCATTTCAGCACGATCGACGCGCCCGCCCACAACCGTCCACCCGGGACCCGGGTCCGCCTGGTCTGCTTCACCGGCACCTTCGCCGGTGTTCCGGCTCCGGCCTCGGAGATCGTCGAGATCGGCTGGTTCACCTCAGCCGATCGGCCCCGGTGCGCCCCCGCCATTCAGCTGCTCCTGGACGAGCTGGTGGGAGCTAGCCTGATCGACTGAGCCAGCCACCGACCCGGGAGTGACGGCGAGTTGACGACAGCGGGAGAGTCGCTCGAGGAGGCCGTTCGTGCGGCCGTCGAGCAGGGACACACGGAACTGGCGCATCTGGACGACCTGACCGACGACCTGGTGGCCACCTTCGAGTCCGGTGCGGACACCAGGTTGGACGGTTTCGCCCGCTGGTTCACCGGGGATCTGCGCCGGCATCTCGACCGGGAACGCGAGTCGCTCGGGACGTTCAACATCGCCTTCTTCGGGCGGACCGGCGTCGGGAAGAGCACTCTGCTGTCGACGTTCGGCCGGCTCGACGGGGAGTACGTCTCCCCTGGTGACAGCGACTGGACCACCGAGGTGCGCCCGATCGAATGGCGTAACTGCCGGCTGTACGACACTCCGGGGATCAACGGCTGGGGCCGGACCGAGAGCCGGGACGACCTCGAAGCCGAAGCCCGTAAGGCGGTCGAGATCGCCGACATCGTGCTTCTGTGCTTCGACAACCAGTCCCAGCAGGCGATGGAGTTCGCGAAGATCGCCGCCTGGATCAAGGACCACGGGAAACCGGTGGTGGCGGTCCTCAACGTCCGCAATCCACGCTGGCGTCACCCGGCCCGGGTCCCCGAGGCCCGTCGCCGGAACCTGTCCGAGCCGGTCCGTCAGCACGCCGACAACATCCGGGCCGAGCTGGCCGCGATCGGACTGGCCGGCACCCCGGTCGTCGCGATCCACAGCCAGCGGGCCCTGTTCGCCCGCGCCACCACCCCGTTCCGCGGTCCGGACCAGATCCAGAAGGGCTTCCACCGGCAGCGCGAGGAGTTCGGCACCGACTACCTCGACCGATGGTCGAACTTCGGCACGCTGGAACGGCTGATCGTCGCCTCGATCGCGGAGGGCGGCGCCGATCTGCGGCTGACCGCGCTGCGCGAGGACATCCGGTCCCGGTGCCACCGGGGGATCGCCGAACTCGAAACCCTGGCGACCGGGATCGAACAGGAGGCCGCGGCCCTGGAGAACCGGGTCGCGTCACTGTTCGCCCTGGTGGGCTACCCGGACGACACCGAACGGGCCGAGTGGCTGCAAGAGGACCTGGTCGCCACCTCCGAGCAGGCGCGCGGGGTACCGTACACGTCGCCGGCCAAGGGGACCCTGGACCGTTTCGTCCGGCACCTCGCCGCCTCGCATCTGGCCGGAAGCCGCCGCAAGGCGAAGGCCGCCGCGGACGATCTGATCCGGGCCGCCTTCGACGAACAGAAGACGATCGACGAGTCGGCGTTCGCCGCGACCGTGTTCGACCAGGACGCCGTCTCCACCGCGGCGGACGCCCTCGCGGCCGACCGCCGGGCGTTCCTGCAGCGCGAACTGGAAGTCACGGTGGACCACGAGACCACCGCGAACGGCCCGGCGGTCTCGCACGCCGCGACGATCCTCGGCGCCGAGGGCGGCGGCGTGGCGGGTGACGTGGTCCGCGGGACCGGCATCGCGGTCGGCCTGGGCGTCCTCGCACTGCCGATCTTCCTGACCCCGGTCGGCTGGGCGTTCGGGGTGGCCGCGGCCGGTGTCGGCATCGCCAGTCAGGTCCAGCAGTTCGTCGGTAAGAAGATCAGCCGGGACCGGGCGGAGCAGGCCCGGAAAGCCCGCTCCCAGGCGATCGCCGACTCGCATCGAGCGGTGGACCAGACGTTCGACGAATGCGAGGACACCCTCGTCCGGGACAGCCGACGAGCGGCCTGGACCTCGCTGGCCCCCACCACTGCCGCGTCGCTGCGCACCGCGATCGAGCTGCGCCTGGCCCTGACCCGGATCGCGCGGATGATCGACAGCCTGCGGACCTGTGCCGGATCGATCCGGACGGCGCCCGAGGCGGCCGCGGTCCTGCTGCGCGCGCAGCACCGGTTGGCGGAGTCCCCGGCCGAGGTGACCCGGTTGCTGCTGGGCGAGGACTGGCTCGGTGCCGCCGGCGATCACCGTCCGGTACGGATCGACCCGGCCGTCCACGAGGTGTACTCACGTCGCCGCCAGGAGGACCACGACCGGCTGACACGGGCGATGGCGGCGGCGTGGCAGACACCGTCGACAGCGCCGTGGCGGCACCGGCTGGCGGCGGCGGCCCGAGCCGATCCGGCGTTGTCCGACATCGCCCGGACCTTCGATCGGGTCGCCGGGGCGCGGCCTGCACTGGCCGTCCTCGGTGACTACAACTCGGGGAAGTCGTCACTGGTCCGCCGGATCCTGGTGGACGCCGGCGGGCGCCCGCACGCGGCGTTCGACATCCGGGCGTCGCCGGCGACCTCGACCGCGAACCGCTATCACCTCGACCGGCTCGATCTGGTGGACACCCCGGGCCTGCAGAGCGGGCACGACGGGCACGACACCACCGCACCGGCGGCGATCGTCGAGGCCGCCCTGGTGTTCGTCGTGGTCCACATCAACCTGCTGGTCGGGGACACCGCGATCCTGGAGGAACTGGCGCGCGGCTCGGCGACACTCGCCGCCAAGGGCGGGCGGATGGTGTTCCTCATCAACCGGTGCGACGAGTTGGGCCCCGACCCGATCACCGACCCGGAGAAGTTCCTGCACCTGCAGAACCGCAAACGCGAGGAGCTGCGGACCGCCTTCGCCGCACGTTGCGTCGAGGTCGGGACGGACCGGATCCACTGCCTGGCCGGTGATCCGTTCGGCGGGGTGGGCGCCGACCCGGCAGCGGTACCGGGCGACTTCGACGAGAACCGGCTGTGGGACGGCGTGGCCGCACTGACCGGCGCCCTGTCCGCCCTCTCCGGCGACCAGCTGTCGGCAGCGGCGGAATCGGCGGCGCTCGACGCCGCGCTCACCGGCCTCGAACGACACCGGCACCGCCTCGACCTGGTACGGGCGGACGGTGCGAGGGACCTGGAACTCGCGGAATCGGTGATCGCCACCCTCCAGGCCGCGCTGAAGGACGCCGTGCTCCTGGACAGCGCCCTGCGCGAGGACGCCCGCCGGATGGTGGACCGGCACACGGTGCCGGCGAAAGCAGCGGTCGTGGAGATCGATCGCAAGGACGCGCAGAAGCTGACCGACCTGGTCGACTCCTGGTGGAAGGCGCCGGAGTTCGAAGCCGATCTGGAACGTTTCCTGGCCGCGGCCGGCCGCGAACTCGACGAATGGCACAGCGATCACGTCGCGGCGATCGGCCGGGAGTTGCGTGCCGCCGAGTTCCGGGTGACACCCGCGTTCGCGGCGGAGTTCGAGGCCCGCGGAAGCGCCTGGCACGAGAACGTGACCGAGGGCGCCGGCAACGTCGCGGCCGTGGTGGCGCCGCTGGTGAGAGCCCTGGGCAGCCGGGACGCGGTCTACGCGATCGGCAAGCAGTTCGGCCACAACTTCAAGCCGTGGGGCGCGGTGCGGGGCGGCGCCAACGTGGCCCGCGCCGGGGCCGTCCTCGCGGTGGTCGCCGCCGCCGTGGACGCCGTGACGATGGTCAACGACATCCAGAAGGCCGGCGAACACCAGCAGCAGCAGGAGTCGGCGGCGCGGGCCATCGACGAGAGGGCCGCCGGGCTCGCCGATCAGATCACCGGCGACGGCCCGATCGGGCTCCTCGACCAGTGGACCGGGGAACTCCGGGCACTGCTCGGCGAGCATCTCGCTCTCGCGGCGTCGATCCGCGAACGGATGACCGAGGCCACGACACGGGCCGAGGCGGCCGGAACACTGATCGCGGCCGCGGGCGAACTGACCGGGACATCGGAGGGGTACTAGTGACTACGGTCGACATCGAAGCCGTGCGGGACTGGCTGGAACGGCTGCCGGGCGGATCACTGGCCGGACGGTACGCCGCGGACTGGGACGCGTTCGCGAAGCGGGACCGGCCGGTCGTGACCCTCTTCGGGTCCTACGACACCGGGAAGAGCTCCCTGCTCCGGCGGCTGCTGGCCGACGCGGGCGAGGAGGTTCCCGGCTGGCTGACGATCAGCGCCCGGCACGAGACCTTCGAGGTCGGCGACGCCGAACTGGGCGGCTGCGTGGTCCGTGACACGCCCGGGTTCGCGGTCGGCGCCTCGGACATCCGGGGACTGAACAACTCGCACCGGGCGGTGACGGCGGTCGGGCTCACCGATGTCGGCGTCGTGGTGCTGACTCCCCAGCTGGCCACCGCCGAACGGGACCTGCTGGCCCGGCTCGTCACGCGCGGCTGGCCGGCCGGGGCGCTGTGGTTCGTGATCTCCCGGTTCGACGAGGCGGGAGTGGACCCGGAGGACGACCCCGAGGGCTACCGGGAGCTTGGTGACCGCAAGGCCGGCGAGTTGCGGGAGCTGTTCGGGCTGGACGACCGGGCCCGGATCTTCGTCGTCGCGCAGGACCCGTTCCAGACGGCCGGGCCGGACACCTCGCCCGGCCCTCAGACGTGGGACGACTTCCGGGACTGGGACGGCATGCGGGACCTCGCCGCTGCCTTCGCCGCGGTGTCCCCGGTGGATCTGCCCGGATGGCGGGCGGCGGCCGGCCGGCGCTACTGGTCCGCGGCCCTGGACGACACCCTGAGCGAACTGCGCGGACAGCTCGCGGACTACACGGCACGGGCCGCGACGGCGGCGGAGGGGGTCGCCAACCGTGTGCGGTTCGAGGGCGAACTCGACACCCTGCACCGGGCCGCCCTCGCCGGACTCGACGGCCTGGTCGAGGACGTGATGCGGCGGCTGGAGGAACCGGGCGACCTCCAGTCCGAGATCCAGCGCACCCTCGAGCAGTGGTTCACCCGGCACGAGGCCCGCCTGCAACGGTTGCGGCAGTCGATCCACCAGGCCACCGAGCGGGACCGGGCGCAGCCGTCCTGGGCCGGGTTCGCGTCACTGGTCGAGACACTCGGGACCGCGACGAGCACCCCGGCGGCGTCCCCGCGGGTCGGCGGGCATTTCGAGCGGGTCGGGCCGATGTTGCTCGGCGCACTGAAAGCCGGAGTGGACGCCACCGGAGCCAAGGCGGCCACCCGCTGGGGACGGCACCTAGGCACTGCCGAGGCCGCCCTGCCACTCGTCGTCTACCTGGCGAAAGCCGGTGACGAGTGGGCGGCGGGCCGGGCCGGGCGCACCCACGACCGGGCCGAGGCCGAGAGGCGGCAGCAGGTCGCGGCCGAGTTCACCAGGCGGGCCCGCGAGGCCTGGCAGCCGTTCGCCGACGACGTGCGGGCCGAGATCGTCGCGGTGACCGGCGAACAGGTCGACCTCGACCCGGGCCTGCACCGGATCGTCGAGCGACTGCGCGAAGCCGTCACCGAGGGCGAGGCGCTCAGCCGCGGTCGGTGAACCAGCGGGTGGCGATCGCCGTGTGGATGCTGAAGCCCAGTTCGGTCGGGCCGTACAACACCTCGCGGCTCATCGTCTCGTCCACCACCGGGGCCGGTGGCAGCGCCGCTGTGCTCGACAACGGTGGGAGCAGGCCGAAGACCAGGATCGTGCCGTCGGGGGCGCTGACCGTGTCGTACAACCGGATGGTCGTGGGGTCGGTCTTCACCCCGGTCTCCTCGAACAGCTCGCGGGCCGCGGCCGCCTGCCAGGTCTCGCCGACGTCGATGAAACCACCCGGCAGGGCCAGCCGGCCGCGGGCCGGGGCGATGCCACGCCGCACCGCGAGCAGACCGGCGCCGACCGGCTGCACCGCGACCGCCACCGGGCTCGGGTTCAGATAGCTGACCTCGCCGCAGGCGCCACAGCGGCGCGGCCACGCCTGACCGGGCGTGAACCGCGCGCCGCAGAACGTGCAGTGCGCGTAACGGTCCGGGCCGCTCACGGGCGCAGCGGGGAGTTGCAGGCCGCCACCAGGGCGTGCCGGCAGGCCGTGGTGAGTGGGCGCAGCGCCTCGTCACGCTGCTGGGCCTCGTGCCCGTTGACGGCGCCGCCCGGCGCGTTCGTCCCGGCCAGGGCGAGGACCTGGTCCAGGACGCTGGCGCGGGCGAACAGGCGACGGGACCGGGGGTCGAAACCGGGTGGCAGCGTGTCGGTGGACTCCGGGCGGCGCAGCGCCTGCAGGGCACCGGCCAGCTCGGGTTTCCACTGCGCCACGTCGAGTTTGGTGAGCCGGGCGGTGGCCTCGCCGAGAGCCGTGGTCAGCTCCGCCTCGGCCTCGGCCGCGCCCATCTGGAAGACCGGCCGGTGCTCCGGCGCCGGCAGCACCCGCCACAGCACGGTGGAGAACTCCACACCGGAGCCGGACGTGTGCCGCCGCACCTCGGGCACCACCCCGAACCCGGGCGTCATCACCGCCTCGCCGGCCAGCAGCGCGGCGCCGGTCAGCTCGCCGGGGCCGGGCAGGCCACGCGGATCACCGGGGGCCGGCAGGACGAGACGGATCTCGTCCGGATGCAGCTTTGCGAAGATCGGCAGACCTTGGCCGAGCGGCACGTCGGTCCAGGTGCCGGGGGCGTCGGCGACGAGGTGCTCCTCGTCGGTGGCGATCTCGTCGGCCAGCTCGTCGAACGGGACGAGCCCGGCGCGCCAGGCGCGCACCCAGGCCACGAACCGGGTCGATCGGCGTGCGGTGCGGGTGGCCGCATCGGCTGCGGGTGACATGCGAGCAAGGGTACGTGCCGGTGAGGAGAGTTGTCTCGGCTCGGAGGGTCACCGAGGGTGTGTCCGAGATCGCGCATACAGTGCTGGGCATGTATGGGGAGGATGTGATGGCGGGCGACTGGCGCCGCCGCAAGGTTGTTCCGGAGGTGGACGCCGAACCGGATCTGGTCGTCGAGGACGCCGATTCCGGGTTCTGCGGGGCCGTGGTCGGGTTCGAGCTGGGTGCGGTCGTGCTGGAGGACCGGTTCGGGAAACGGCGCAACTTCCCGCTCGAACCGGCGGCGTTCCTGCTGGACGGCCGGCCGGTCACCCTGCGGCGGCCGGTGCGCGCGCAGCCCGCTCAGCGGCGGATGACCGCCTCCGGCTCGATCGCCGTCGCCGGTGTGAAAGCCCAGGTGGCGAAGGCCAGCCGGATCTGGGTCGAGGGCATTCACGACGCCGCCCTGGTCGAGCGGATCTGGGGTGACGACCTGCGGATCGAGGGCATCGTCGTGGAGCCGCTGTCCGGGATCGACGATCTCGCCGGGGACGTCCGGGAGTTCGGGCCGTCGAAGACCCGGCGGCTCGGTGTTCTGGTCGACCATCTGGTGCCCGGGTCCAAGGAGAGCCGGATCGTCGCCGCTGTCAAGGACCCGAACGTGCTGGTCACCGGTCATCCCTACGTGGACGTGTGGCAGGCCGTCAAACCGGAACGGGTCGGTTTGCGGGCCTGGCCGGTCATTCCGCCCGGCCGTCCGTGGAAGGAAGGCGTCTGCGAAGCCGTGGGCGTGCGCGAACCGGCCGACATGTGGCGGCGGATCCTCGCGTCGGTCAGCTCCTACAAGGACGTCGAGACCCCGTTGATCAACTCGGTGGAGCGGCTCATCGACTTCGTGACCGTCCTGGAGGATTGAGCGCCCGCCCGATCCGGGCGGCGGCCTCGGTCAGGCGGTCCGGCGGGTGCGCGGCATAGCCGATCACCAGGCCGGGCGGCCCCGGCCGGCGGCGATGCCAGGACAGCGGCTGCACCAGCACACCGGCCGCCGCCACCCGCTCGGCCAGAACCGTGTCCTCGACGGGGCCGGGCAGCGTCACCAGCAGATGCAGGCCGGCGGCCACGCCGGCGACGCGGGCCTCCGGCAGATGCGCGCGCAACCCGGCCAGCAGGGCGTCCCGGCGAGACCGCTGCCGGGTACGAACCCCGCGCAGATGCCGCTCGTAGTCACCCGAACCCAGCAACTCGGCCAGCACCAACTGTGGCAGCGCCGGATTACCCAGGTCGCTGGCGTGTTTGGCGGCCAGCAGTTCGGCCTGCATGCCTCGCGGCGCGATCAGCCAGCCGGTCCGCATCCCGGGGGCGAGTGACTTCGAGACACTGCCCAGGTACGCCACCCGGTCCGGTGCCGACCCCTGCACCGCGGCCACCGGCGCCCGATCGTAACGATGCTCGGCGTCGTAGTCGTCCTCGACGATCAGGTTGCCGTCCGCCGCCCAGGCCAGCAGCGCTCGCCGCCGCCGTGGCGACAGCACCACCCCGGTCGGGAACTGGTGCGCCGGAGTCAGCACCGCGGCCGTCACCCCGGTCGCGGCCAGCTCACCCACCCGCAGGCCCTCGCCGTCGACCGGCACCTCCACCGGCCGCAACCCCCAGAACGCCATCTGGTCCAGGGCGCCGCGCGACCCCGGGTCCTCCACCGCCACCGCGTCCGTGCCACGGGCGCGAAGAACATGCGCGAGCAGGGCGAGCCCTTGCGCGACACCCGCGGTGACGATCACGTCGTCGGCTTCGCACCGGACCCCGCGGGTACGCGCCAGCCAGCCCACCAGCACCGACCGCAGCCGTGGCGTGCCGCCGGGATCGCCGTACCGCAGGTCGGCCGCGGTCACCCGGCCCAGCACCGCCCGCTCGGCCCGCAACCACGCCGCCCGCGGGAACGCCGACAGATCCGGCACTCCCGGCGACAGGTCGATCTCGATGCCGTCCGGGGTGGAGAGCGGCAACCGCAGCTGGTGCAGGGTCCGCCGCCGGTCCGCCGCCGGGCGCGGCGACCGTTCCGGTCCGCGCCCGGTCACCACGGTCCCCGATCCGGTCCGCGCCCCGGCCAGCCCTTCGTCGGCCAGCCGCTGGTAGGCCTGCACCACCACACCCCGGGAGACCCCCAGCTCGGCGGCGAGAAGCCGGGTCGCGGGCAGCCGGTCACCGGGGGTCAGCCGGCCGGCCGCGATCGCCGCCCGCAGTCCCTCGGTCAGCCAGGCGGTCAGCCCCGCCGGACGGGCGTCCCCCGGTTTCAGCTGCAGAAAGTCCGACCCGGACATCAGTCCACCCCCATGGGCAGTGGGAATTGGTCTGCTCGATCGTGCTCTGATTGGTCCTCGAAACGGACCATACTCCGGGGCGAGCATCAGAGGCATGAAAGCTCTCCCCGCACTCGCGGGCGCGGCCGGAATGGTCTTCGTCGGCGGTAGCGTCGCCGTCTCCGGCCGTCTCGCCGACGCGCCCCTGTTCACCGTGCAGGCCCTCCGCTACACCGTCGCCTGCCTGCTGCTGCTCGGCTGGGCCCGATGGTCGGGCACCCGGATTCGGTTACCCCGCGGACCCGACCTGCTCTGGCTGCTCGGTGTCACCGGCACCGGGCTGGTGCTCTTCAACGTGGCACTGGTCCAGGGCTCCCGGCACGCCGAACCGGCGGTCATCGGCGTGGCCGTCGCCTGCGTCCCGATCGTCCTGGCCGCCGTCGGCCCGCTGCTGGAGGGCCGCCGCCCCGCCGCCCGGGTACTGGCCGCCGCCGTCGTGGTGACCCTCGGCGCCGCCCTGGTCCAGGGACTCGGCCGCACCGACGCCACCGGCGTCGCCTGGGCGGCCGTCACGTTCGCTGGTGAGGCCGCGTTCACCCTGCTCGCGGTGCCGGTGCTGAGCCGCCACGGGCCGCTGGGCGTCTCGGTGCACACCACCTGGCTGGGCGCGGCGATGTTCGCGATCCTGGGACTGGCCGTCGAGGGGCCGGGCGCGGTGTTCCGGCTCCGGGCCGCCGACCTGCTGGCCGGCGCCTACCTGGCGGTGTTGGTGACGGCGGTGGCGTTCGTGCTCTGGTACACGTGCGTGGCCCGGATCGGCGCCGCCCGCGCCGGGTTGCTCACCGGAGTCGCCCCGATCGCGGCGGCCGCCACCGGCGTGGCCCTCGGCGGCCCACTCCCGTCGGCCGCGGTCTGGCTGGGCATCGCCACGGTCATAGCGGGCCTGACCCTGGGTTTCGTGGTCCGCTCCGAGCCGCTGCCCACCGTGGAGTCCGCGCATCCCCGGGCCCACGTGGTGACGTAGGCCCGGCGGGGTGGCGGTGACCCCACGCTTACGCCCGGCGGTCGCGCCGGCGGTCGCGGCCCCGGCCCCTCCTTGCGGGGACGCGGCGGGGCGGACTGTTGCGGTTGTGGGGGTGGCGGGCGTACCGGAAAGGGTCAGGCCGGGTGTCGGGGGTTTCGGTGGAAGACGAACGTGGCGATGTTCAGGTGCGTGACCTCGCCGGTGGGGGAGCGTTCGATCCGTAGGATCTCGCCCTCGTTGAAGCCGGAGACGCCGCGCCAGCGGTCGGGGGTCTCGGCGGTGAAGCGGGTGCGGTGGTCGGGGCCGGTCATCAGGAGCCCGTCGGCGTCGGGGTCGATCGAGTATTCGCGGCCCATCCACCACCAGCGGCCCTGGATCCCGGCGGCCTCGCCGTGTGGTTCGGCGGGCGGGCGCCACGGTTCGACCGGTTCGGGTTCGCCGTCCAGGGCGGCGGTCAGGGCGGTCAGGCTGATCTTCTTGATGCTGGTGCCGTGCAGGCCGTAGGCGTTGGCGAAGACGATCACCCCCATCCGGCTGCGGCGATGGACGGCCAGGTGGGAGACGTAACCGGGCATCGAGCCGCCGTGGCCGGCGTAGACGCGTTCGCCGGCCCGGAACAGTTGCGGGCCCAGTCCGTGGCCTTCGGTCCAGGTTTCGAGGTCGCTGATCGCGACCGGGGCGCACATCTCGTCGACGGTCTCCCGGGACAGCACCGCCGGTGCGGGGTCGGCCAGCACAGCGGCCCATTTGGCCATGTCGGTGACGGTGGACCAGAGCTGCCCGGCGGGGGCCATCGCGCCGGTGTCGGGGCGGGGCTCCTCGTGCAGGGCCGAGTCCAGGGCGTGAACGACATGACCGCGGGCGTACGGTTCCACCGGCGCGCAGGTGGTCCGTTTCATGCCGAGCGGGTCGAGGACCCGTTTACCGGCGAGTTCGGTCCAGCCCTGGCCGGTGACACGTTCCAGCACCGCGCCGAGCAGCCCGTAACCGAGGTTGGAGTACCGGAACCGCCGGTTCGGTGACCCGGACAGCTTCTCGGGGGTGAGCCCGGCCAGCAGGTCGCCGACGCTCCCGCCGGTGGTTCGCTCCCACCACGGGCCGTCGGGTTCGCGCTGCAGCCCGGAGACGTGGCCGAGCAGCTGGCGCAGGGTCACGCCGCCGACGGGGGTGCCGGGCAGGTGCCGGTGGAGCTGGTCGTCGAGGGTGAGGAACCCTTCGTCACGCAGTTGCATCACCAGGGTCGCGGTGATCGTCTTGGTGATCGAGCCGATCCGGTACTGGGTCTTCGGGTCCGGCCGGGGCTGCACTCCGGCGCCCGCGAAGTGCAGCACCGCGCGGTCCCGGACGACGCCCAGGGCGATCGACGGCACCCGGCCCTCCGCCTGGGCCCGGGCGGTGATCTCATCGATCCGGCGGACGGTCTCCGGAAGCAACGGCACGTGGGTCCCTCTTCTCAACTTCGACTCATGCGTCTAACTGTTTCAAGTCGATTCGGCTACGCGTGGCCGAGCGCTCGCCGTGTGTGCGCGGGCGTGCCACGATCGGGGTTGTGGAAGCTGTGATCTGGATCGTCCTCGCCATCGCCCTGGCCATCGGTGAGGCCTTCACCGTGACGTTTCTCATCATGTTCCTCGCGGTCGGGGCCCTGGCCGCCGCGGGCGCTGCTGCCCTCGGCTTCGGCCTGATCGCACAGGTGGTCGTCTTCGCGGTCGTCTCCGGCCTCTCGGTCGCGGCGCTGCGCCCGATCATCGTGAAACACGCGCGTTCGGCGCTGGAGGCGGGGGAGACCGCGTTCGGCGTCGAGGCGATCGAAGGTTCCCGTGGCACCGTGATCGAAGCGGTGGACGGCGACAACGGCATGATCAAGATCGACGGGGAGCTGTGGCAGGCCCGGTCGTTCGACAACGGCGATACCTTCGCACCTGGTGAGCACGTGCGTGTCGTGAAGTTGCGCGGCGCGACCGTCCTGGTCTGGCACGACGACCTGCCGCACGTTTAGGAGTGGCGTCATGGAAGCGATAATTCTCATTCTGGTCATCGTCATCGCCGTCTTCGCGGTGACCACCCTCGTCAAGTCCGTCCGCATCGTCCCGCAGCAGCGGATGGACGTGATCGAGCGGCTCGGTAAATACAAGCGGACCCTCTCCCCGGGCCTGAACCTGCTGATCCCGTTCGTCGACGCGGTCCGGACCAAGGTCGACATGCGGGAACAGGTCGTCTCGTTCCCGCCCCAGCCGGTCATCACCTCGGACAACCTGGTCGTCTCGATCGACACGGTGCTCTACTTCAAGGTCGTCGACCCGGTGCGGGCGACGTACGAGATCTCCAACTTCCTGCAGGCCATCGAGCAGCTCACCGTCACCACGCTGCGCAACGTGATCGGCTCCCTCGACCTGGAGCGTGCCCTGACCAGCCGCGACCAGATCAACAAGCACCTCTCCAGTGTGCTCGACGAGACCACCGGCCGGTGGGGCATCAAGGTCACCCGGGTCGAGCTGAAAGCCATCGAGCCGCCGCCCAGCATCCGCGACTCGATGGAGAAGCAGATGCGCGCCGAGCGGGAGCGCCGCGCCACCATCCTGAACGCGGAAGGCCACAAGCAGGCCGCCATCCTCACCGCCGAGGGTGAGAAGCAGTCCCAGGTGCTGCGCGCCGACGGTGACCGGCAGGCCCGGATCCTGCAGGCCGAGGGTCAGGCCAAGGCGATCCGCACCGTCTTCGACGCGATCCACCAGGCGAACCCGTCGCAGAAGGTGCTCGCCTACCAGTACCTGCAGTCGCTCCCGGCGATCGCCAACGGCACCGCCAACAAGGTGTGGATCCTGCCGACCGAGCTGACCAAGGCCCTGGAGGGCATCGGCGGCGCGCTCGGTGGTCTCGGCAACATGGTCGGCGACGAGCCGCTGAAGGGTGTCGACACGGCCGCGGTCGAGCGGGAGGCCGCGGAAGCGGCCGCCTCCGCGGCAGCCGAGGCGCAGAAGGTGACCGCCGAGGTGCGCGAGGCCGAGGCGCTGGCCGCCGGGGGCAAACCGGAACTGCCCGCCCCCGACGCGATCCCGCCGGCGGCCGCGCTGGGCGGCGCCGACTACGACGGGGCGGAGCACATCGAAAAGCGCTGAATTTGTGGGATCCGCCACACCGCAGCAGGGCATTTGGCATGCTCGGCACCATGATTCCGACCGGTGCCCCCGGCCGCTCGGCTTGTTGCCCCTGCTAGTGAGGCGGAGCCATGAGCATCAGCCAACGTCAGACGGCGAGTGGGCGGCCCCTTCGGGTCGCCCCCGCCTGGGTCGGAGCCCCGGCCCAGGCGGAGCCGGACGGACACTTCCTGCCGGTCCGGGACGCCGTCTGGATCTGGTCGGTCCGGAGGTACGCCAGACTCGCCCTCTGGGGTCTGCCGGCCGCGGCCGTCCTCTACGGCTGGTTCACCCTCGGGGTGAGCAGCCAACCCGGCCCGCTGGTCGTCGCGCTGCTCGCCGGGTGGCTCGCGATGATCGCCCTGATCGCCCTGGCCGGGCTGCTCGCCGGTTCCCGCACCCGGCGGTGTGCGCTGGCCGGGCTGCTCGTCACCCTGGCCGGCGCGACCATGCTGGTGCCGCTCGCGGCTCTGCCGGCGGACGTGCTGGTGGCGGCGACCACCCCGATCGCGGACGGCCACGTGCCCGATCTGCTCACCGCCGCCGCCGTCATCTCCGGCACCGGGCTGCTGCTGCTCGGCTGGGCGGTGTTCCGGTCCAAGCTGGTCAACCCGGCCGACGGCGTGCTGCTGATGCTCGCGGCGATCGCCATGGGCGCCGGCACCGTCGCCGACTCGCCGGTGCCGACGGTCGGGGCGCTGCTGCTGCTCGCCGCCGGGATGGGACTGGCCTGGACCGGTGGCCGGCTGGTCCCCCGCAGTTAGCGGGTCAGCTCGTAGAAGGCGATCGCGCCCGCGGTCGCCACGTTCAGTGAGTCGACACCGTTGTACATCGGGATCACCACCCGGGCGTCGGCGGCCTCCATCGCCGCCCGGGTCAGACCGGGACCCTCGGCACCCAGCAGCAGGGCCGGGCGTTCCCGCTGCCGCGGGGTGAGCGAACCGATCGGGATCGCGCCGTCGCCCGGAGTCAGGGCCAGCAGCGTGAACCCGGCCTCCCGGATCGCGGTCAGCGTGCCCGGCCAGTCGTCGGACTTCGCGTACGGGATGGCGAAGACCTCGCCCATGCTCACCCGGACCGCCCGGCGGTACAGCGGGTCCGCGCAGTTCGGCGACAGCACGACCGCGTCGATCCCGAGGGCGGCGGCACTGCGGAACAACGCGCCGAGGTTGGTATGGGTGTTGAGCCCTTCGAGCACGGCGATGCAGCGCGCCTTCGCCAGCAGCTCCGGCATCTGCGGAGTCTCGCGGCGGTGGAACGACGCCAGGATGCCCCGGTGCACGTGGAACCCGGTGATCGACTCCAGCACCGCGGGGGGAGCCGCATAGAGCGGGGCGTCCGCCGGCAGACCGGTCAGCTGGGCCACCCGCTTCTCGTCGACCAGCGCCGACCGCATCCGGTAACCGGCCCGCAGCGCCCGCTCGATCACCAGCTCACCCTCGGCGATGAACAGCCCGTTCGGCGGCTCCCAGCGGGTCCGCAGTTCGACGTCGGTGAGGGCCCGGTAGTCGCCGATCCGAGGATCGTCCGGGCTGGTGATGGTCAGCGCAGGCACAACGGCATTCTGCCGGGTCACGGTTTCGGTACTCGCGGCGAGCCGTCACTAGTAGGGTCGAAGTCGGTCGAGAGCGCCGGGGGTGTCCGTGTCCGACCCGCATCTTCTCGCCCTGTTGCGTGCCATCCGGCTGCGGCAGAGCGCACCCGACGCCGCCGCCGCGGGCGAGGCCGACACCGCGGCGGCCCTCTCCGAGATCGCCCGGAACCAGACCGCCCGGAAGAAGAAGGAAGCGCAGGTGGCCGAGCAAGCCGACGCCGGCACCCCGCCGTACTTCAGCAAGCACCGGGCCGCTGAGGAGGACACCCCGCGAGGCGGTAGCGCGGGCCTGCTGTGGCGCGGCGATCCCAGTGCCGTCATGGGCCGGGCCAACCTGCGCAACGCCCGCAGCGCCATCCCACCGATCGGCGGCATCACCCCGTCCGGCCCCACCACCCCGGTCCCGCCGATCCCGGCACTGGAAGGGGTCCGCCCGCCGGAACCCCCGGGCACCGACTTCCCACCCCAGCTCCCGCCCCGGTCGTTCCCGTCCCGGCGGCCCAGGACCAGCGGCCCGGTGCGCCGCGCGGCCGGCCGCGACGGCATGGACCCGGCCGACGACGCGGCCCTGCGCGACATCCAGCGCAACCTCAGCACCAGCATCACCTTCGCCGGCGGAGTCGAGGACGTCGCCGAACGCCTGTGGAACGCCCTGCACCAGGCCCAGCCCGCGCTGCTCAGCTCCCTGCCCGGCACCGCTCCGACGCAGCGCGCCGACCTGGCCCGCGCCCTCACCTGGCTGGTCCATCACCTGGCCGACCCGCCCGCCGTGGTCAGCGGCTGCGCCCGGCTCGGGGCGGTGCTCGCCGAATGCGGCCTGCAGTGGAACCGGCTGCAGCTGGTCGGCGCGGCCCTGGCCGAGGCGACCCGGGCCGGCATGCCACCCGGCTCCTGGCGGCAGGACTTCGACCAGGCGTGGCGCTGGGCCTGGCAGCACACCTACGAGTGGATCGTGCACGGCGGGACGCTGGTGGCGTACCAGCCGACCATCTGGGACGTCGAGGTCGTCTCGCACGAACAGCGCCGCGAGGACCTGGCGGTGATCGGGCTGCGGTCGTTGCTGCCGATGCCGTTCCGCCCCGGCCAGTTCGCCCGCTTCGAGGTCCCCGAGATCCCCGGCGTCTGGCGGCCGTATTCGCTGGCCGGCGCCCCACACCGGGACGAGTACATCGAACTGCACGTCCGGGCGAAGTCCGAGACCGGCGTCAGCGGCACCCTGGTCCATCACACCCGCCGCGGCGCCCGCCTGCGGATGACCCGCGCCGAAGGCGACATGGGCCTGCCCGACAGCCGCGGCATCCTGATGATCGCCGGCGACACCGGCGTGGCCCCGATGAAGGCGATGCTCGCCGAACTGGCCGCCCGAGGCGACACCCGGCAGACGGTCCTGCTGTGGAGCGTCCGCGACCAGACCGAGCTGTACGACATCGACGCCCTCACCGAACTGGCCGCCCGCGTCCCCGGCGCCACGGTCATCCCGGTGGTGGCGGAGGAGCCGTCCGGCCCGTACATGTCCGGCCCGATCACCGACGCGGTGACGACCTACGGCGACTGGTCCCGCTACGAGATCTACCTGGCCGGCCCACCCCAGATGCTGGCGAAGACCACCGCGGCCCTGCTCCGCCTAGGCGTCAAACCAGATCAGATGCATTACGACCCACCCGAATAACCTTTTCTGGTACGACACGCGGCCCCCCAACCGCAACGCCCGGCCCCGCCCCGTCCGCGCGAGGCCGGCGCCCGGCAAGGCCCATCCCGCGACCGCCGGGCGCCGGCGAGACTCCAGGCCCACGGCGCCGTGCCCACGGCTCGTGTTTCGCCAGGCCCGCATTTCGCCAGGCCCGTGCTGCGTCAGTCCTGTGCTGCGCCAGGCCTGTGCTTCGCCGCGGCCTACTGCGGAACGGCGTATCCCGGAACAGACGGCCACCGGACCGTCAGCACCACCGACTCCTCAGCCGCGAACCATGAGTGATCCACCCCCCGCTGCCAGACCACGTAATCCCCCTGCTTGTCGAGGACCACTGTCCGCTCCGGGAACTCCATGTGAAAACAGCCGCTGATCAGCACCAGCAACGCGGTCCGGTCCTCACCGTGCACCCACCGGGCCCGCCGGTCCCCACGCGGGTGCCGCCCCCACTTGATCTCGACGTCGTTGCTGTGCCGGGGGTCGCCTTCCGGCTTGAAATGCCCCAGCAGCCACCCCCGGTCAGCAAGCGCGTCCGGGTCGGCGTTCCCCACGTAGATCTCGTCAACCATGCCGCAAAACGCTACCGCCCACGGCCACGCGGCAAGATCGGGGTCACCGCTGCCGCTCGCTCCGGACGACCCTTCCAGTAAGTGAAATAAGCAAATTGGCTTTCGTATATTGCGGATGTGGCCGAGCCTGGTGGTTCGGGGTTCGACGAGTTCCGCAACTGAGGAGTGGACCATGGGTACGGCGATGACACTCGCGGCAACGGCACTCCAGCTCTCCGAGGCGGCCAACCGAAAGAGCAGCCCCGAGCGCGCCTCGCTGAAGTCCCTGCTGACCCTGCTGACGAAAACCGGCGGCGAGCCGGTGCGCCTGGTGGCGGGAAGTGCCGGTGAGGTAGTCGTCCCCGATCTGGTGGTCGATCTTTTACGGCAGGTCAGCGCCGTTCTGGACCGCGGCGACGGCGTGGTCGTCAGCGTGGTCGCCCGCGAGCTCACCACCACCGAGGCCGCCCGGGTGCTCGGCGTCTCACGTCCCACTCTGACCGCCATGCTCGACCGGGCCGAGATCAAGTCGCACCGGGTGGGCACGCACCGGCGGGTGGCCTTACAGGACCTGCTGGCCTACCGGCGCCAGCGAGTCGCCCAGCAACGCACCGCATACGAGGCCTTGATGGCCGAACAGGACGAGCTGGGCATTTACGAATAAGAATCCCAGCGCTGTCTCGACCTGATCAATGCCGGCATCGGCACCGACGGACGCTTACGAACCCCTGCGGGCGCGCCCGCAGGGGTTCGGCTGACAGCCGGAAGGCGTCAGCGTGTTCGGGATCGTGGTGCCGTCCCGGCGCTGGGCCAGCCGGGAGTGCCGGCTGGCGGTGAGCGTGAGCCGGCGGGTCAGGCGGTGGCCTCGGTGAGGAGTTTGTAGTAGGCGGGGGGGATGTGGTGGGGGCCGCCGGGGGTGAAGACGTTCGAGTGGGAGGCGTCGGCCCAGGCCGAGTCCGGGACCGCGGCCCGCAGCGCCACCAGCACCGGGGCGTCGTCGGGCAGTAGGGCGAGGGCGACCAGGCACTCCTCGGCCTCGCCGACGCACTCGAACGGCTTGTGCGCGTCGACGCCGAGCAACTCCAGGAAGCCGGGGGTCTGCGCCTCGTCGGCGAACAGGTCGGAGCCGAAGATCCGGGTCAGGCGGGCGCGGGGCATGTGCGGGGCCATCGCCAGGAAGACGAAACGGCACTTCGGGCAGTCACCGCACCAGCGGGTCGTCGGGTCGTGCAGCTTGAACGCCTGGTTACAGCTGGTGACGACGTCATCGTACGCTGTGTAACCGGCGAACAGCTGGGCGATGTGCAGCTCGGAGAGGGTCCGCAGGAGCGAGAAGTACGGGTCGACCAGACCGGTGTACGCCGCGACCGCGTCCCGCAGCAGGCCCTCGGCGACCACGCCCTTGGACCACTGGTGGTTGACCTCGTGACCGTTCCAGATCAGGTTCGGGTCGGAGGCGGAACGCTCGTTGGACATCACCACCGGGCCCAGCCCGTGCCACACCGCGGTGGCGACGGCGATCAGCGAGTTGATCGCGGTGACCGGGATGTGCCCGTTGAGCGCTCCGGCCTTGTTCAGTGCGAACAGCTCCGGGTCCAGTTTGCGGCGGGCGGCCAGCGCGGGCAGGCCGGAGGCGGCGTTCACGTTCTCGATCACCGGGTTCGGGTTGACCGAGAACGGCACCGGGTCCAGGCCGGCGGCCCGCAGGATCTCCAGGGTGACGATCGAGTCCTTGCCACCACCGACGGCCGACAGCGGCCGGCCGCCCTGGACCTCGGCGGGGACCGCGGCCGGGATCACGCCGGGCGTCTGGACCGTGAGTTCGAGCACGTGCGGCAGCTGGTTGCGGTACGCGTACTCCGCCATGCCCTCGGTGTAGACCGCGGTGAGATAATCGGTGACCTGCTGCGGGAACGGTTTCGGGGTGACCACCCGGGGCGGCGCGCCGACCTTGAAGTAGCTGACCCCGGCCACCACGTGCAGCAGGTCCAGCACCCGCTGGAAGGTCTCCGGGACCTCCCGCCCGGCCGGCACCGGGAACGTGATCGTCTCGGTGAAGCGCAGCGGCGACGGACCGTCCAGCAGATAGTCGAACGTCGCCACCCCCGTCGTCGGATCGAACGCGTACGAGGGGAAGCGCATGACGTCGAACTGCACCCGGAAACTCCTGTCATAAGGCCGACGGGCAATATTAGTTCGTCCGGCGACGATGCGAACCCGAGGAGATCACATGCGGCTGGCAGACCTACGGGGCAAGTCGGTGGCGGTGTGGGGGACCGGGCGTGAGGGGCGGGCCGCGGTGACCGCGATCGCCCGGTACGAGCCGTCCCGCCTGATCGTGGTCGAGGACAGCGCCAACTACCTGTCCGTCGAGTGGACCGGGGAACTGGCCGCGCTGGCGCCGCTGGCCGGTGGCGAGCACGCGTTCGCGGCCCTGGTCAGCGCGGACGTCGTGGTGCGGTCCCCAGGGGTGCCGTCCACCCATCCGTACGTCAAGGAGCTGCGCGAGCGCGGCATCCCGGTGACCGGCGGCAGCGCCCTGTGGATGGCCGACCACGCCGCCCGGACCGTCGGGGTGACCGGCAGCAAGGGCAAGTCCACCACGTCCAGCCTGATCAGCCACCTGTTGACGGCGGTCGGGCGGCCCAACGCGTACGGCGGCAACATCGGGGTGCCGCTGCTGGACATGCCGGACGCCGAGTTGTACGTGCTGGAACTCTCCAGCTACCAGTGCGCCGACCTGACCGACTCGCCACGGGTGGCCGTGGTCACCTCGCTCTTCCCGGAGCACCTGGACGCGCACGGCGGCGAACGGGAGTACTACCGGGACAAACTAAACATCCTGCGGTACGGGCCCCAGCTGACCGTGATCAACGGCACCGACAAACGGCTGCACGACGAGATCGGTGACGCCGTCGACGCCGACGGCCGGGCGCCGGTCCGGGCCGCCGCCGCGGACTCCCGGTTCCGGATCGGGGACGCTCAGGTGTGGTGCGGTGACGAGGCCCTGTTCGGCCGGGACGCGCTCGCTCTCAAGGGCCGCCACAACGAGGGCAACCTGTGCGTGGCCCTGGCCGTACTGGAGGGCATGGGCGTCGACGTGCCGGCCGTGCGATCGGAGCTGGAGGCGGCGGTGCGCTCCTTCGCGGGGCTGCCGCACCGGCTCGCCGAGATCCAGGATCCGTCCGGGCTGACGTTCGTCGACGACACCCTGTCGACGTCGCCGTACGCGGCGATGCACGCCATCGAAGCGTACGAGAACCGGCCACTCACCGTGCTCGTCGGCGGGTCCGACCGCGGTCTCGACTACTCACCGTTACGGGATTTCCTCGCCGACCGGGAACTCACCGTGATCGGCCTGCCGGACAGTGGCCCCCGGATCCTGGAGGCGCTCGCCCGGTTGCCCCGGGTCCGCACCGAACCGGCCGACGACCTGATCGACGCGGTCCGCCTGGCCCGCAAGATCACACCCTCCGGCGGGGTGGTGCTGCTGTCCCCGGCCGCCCCCAGCTACGGCCGCTTCCGCAACTTCGAACACCGCTCCGAGGTCTTCGCCGAGGCGGTCCGCGAAACGGCCCCCTGAACCCTGAGTCCGAGCCGAAGCGGTCCTTGAACCCCCGGCCCGAGCCGAAGCGGTCCCTGAACCCCCAGCCCGAGCCGAAACGGCTCCTTGAGAGCCGCGCTCAGTACACGGGAGACTCCGGTCTGGCCGGAGGGCCCGTTCTGGTCTGGAACAAGGCGGTGGACTTGTCGCCCGCCTCGGAGAGCAGCGTGCGCGTGGTGGTCTCGGCGATCCGGCGCAGGCTGCGGATGGTCTTGCCGTGGCCGGGTTTCGGGCAGGGGTAGCCGGTCTCGAACCCGGCTGTGGTGGCGGAGATCCCCATGTTCGAACCGGTGATCCGGAATCCGGTGACCTTCGCGCGGTCCGGGCTGTAGACCGGGGTGTCCGTCAGGAAGATCTTCATGTCCTGCTGGACACGGGTCGCGGTGAACGGTTTGGCGCCGGCGGTGCAGGTCAGTGACCAGATCTCCTCGATGATCATGGTGTGGTGGAACGAGATCGTGGCTGCCTCGCGGGCGAGTCGGCCGGCGTTCCAGTCGAAGCCCTGGAGCAGGTTCGTGGCGTCGACGAAGCCGGTGTTGGTCTTGAAGTCGAAGGTGACCGCAGCCGGGCCGGCGTTGGCGCCGGCGGGTGCCGCAGTGGCGATGACGAGGGCCGCGCCGGCGATCAGGGGAAGCAGTCGCATGACGGTTGATGCTTCCCACGCGGGCGGTCGGTTGCACCCGAAAAGGGCGATTTCCCCCGACCGGTGACCAGTGCTGACCGGTCGGCGGTGACCATCATCGACTGATCGGCGGTGACCATCGCTCACCGCCCGGCGGCGGCGGGGGGACCGTGGGGCACCGCCCGCCGGGGCCGGACGCTACGGCTGTGGGTGGTTGCGGTCGGGGACCCGTCGTCCGTACCCGGAAATTTTTTTGATCTTGTTTCGACTGTGACGACGAGGTTTCGCCGCGTCACGGACATTGGCCGAACGGACGACCTCGCGCTGACCGAAAGGGCTAGTCGCGAGGTCGGAAAGTACCGGCTCAAATCGGCTGTAAATCGGACATGTGATGGCGGCCACGTCGTAACAGTCATTTACGGATCGATGGTCGTCAGCCGGGCCGCCGGAAACACCCGTTCATTCGCGCAGGTCAGGTAACGGTTTGAAAACTTCCTTCACAACCTTGACAGCAAGGGTCGTTTAGTAAGAACTTTTACCGCGACAGTAAACAGTCCTTCCTGAAAGGGTGTCCGATGAATGAGCCGGAGATGGACGGCACCGCGGGGCCCGCGGTCGCCGACTCGCCGGTTCGTGGCGCGCCCACCGTCAGGAAGGCGAACGGCATGAATCTGACCCCCGCGGACGGGGTGCTCGCCCGGGTCCGGACGCTGCTGCCGGACTTCACCGGAGCGCTGCAACGGGTCGCCGAGCAGGTGCTCACCGACCCGGCCGCGGCTTCCCGGGCCACCATCGTCGAACTCGCCGAACGCAGCGGCACCTCGCCGGCGACGATCACCCGGTTCTGCCGGGCGGTCGGCTTCGACGGGTACGCGGATCTGCGCCTCGGCATCGCGGCGGAGACCGGCCGGGCCCGCTCGGCCGGCTGGACCGTGGACATCGGCCGCGAGATCCAGCCGAGCGACCCCCTGGAACGGGTCCTCGGCCAGATCATGGCGGCCGACACCCGGGCCATGCACGACACCGCCACGCTGCTGGACCTGGGCGAGGTGGAACGGGCCGCGGTGGCGATCGCCGCGGCGCCGCGGGTGAACATCTTCGGCGCCAGCGGAAGCGCGCTGGTCGGCGAGGAGATGCAGTTCAGTCTGCACCGCATCGGCATCCCGGTGTGGGCCTGGACCGACGTGCACAACGGTCTGGCCAGCGCCGCGCTGTCGAGGTCCGGCGACGTCGCGCTCGGTATCTCGCACAGTGGCGAGACCGGCGAGACGATCGAGCTGCTCGCCGAGGCGAACAGCCGGGGCGCCACCACCATCGCGCTCACCAGTTTCCCCCGATCCCCACTGGCCGAGCTGGCCGACATCGTCCTGCTCACCGCCACCCAGGCGACGACCTTCCGGCCGGACGCGCTCAGCGCCCGGCATCCCCAGCTGGTCGTTCTCGACCTGCTGTACGTCGCCGTCGCGCAACGCACGCATGAACGTTCACACGCCGCGTTCCAGCGCACCGCTCAAGCGGTGCACGGGCACAAGGCCGTGAAGGACAGCTGAATCCCTGTGAAGAATGAAAATCCCTCGGGAGGAAATGTGAAGCGCAAGATCGCGGTTGCGGCGGCGCTCGCCGCGTCACTGCTCGGTGTGGCCGCCTGTAGCGGTGGTGGTGCCGACGAGGGCGCGACCTCGGCCACCGGCAAGGTGGACGGTGCGGGCAAGACCGTCAAGGTCTGGCTGATGGTCGACGCTGAGACCAGCTGGAAGGACGTCGTCGACGACGCCTCCAAGCGGTTCACCGAGGCCACCGGCGCGCAGGTCAACGTCGAGTACCAGCAGTGGGCCAACCACCTCACCAAGCTGGACGCGACGCTTGCCGGTTCGGACGTGCCGGACGTGGTCGAGCTGGGCAACACCGAGTTCTCCAAGTACGTCTTCTCCGGTGGCTTCGCCGAGCTGAACAAGACCGACTTCGAGAACTCCGACACCTGGCTGTCCGGTCTGTCCGGTGCCTGTGAGGCCGACGGCAAGGTCTACTGCGTGCCCTACTACGCCGGTGCCCGCGTGATGATCTACCGCACCGACCTGTTCGACAAGGCCGGTGTCAAGGAAGCCCCGAAGACGTACGCCGACTTCCTGTCCGCCCTGGAGAAGGTGCAGACCGGCAACGCGGCCGACAAGAAGTTCAGCGCGATCTACATGCCGGGCCAGTACTGGTACGCGGCGATGTCCTGGGTCAAGTCGACCGGTGGCGAGATCGCGAAGAAGGACGGCGACAAGTGGGTCGGGCAGCTCGCCACCCCGCAGTCGCAGGAGGGCCTGCAGCGCTGGGTCGACATGACCAAGAAGTACTCGAAGGCCGACCCGACCAAGAACGAGAACGAGCAGGCCGGCATCTTCGCCCAGGCCTCCAGCGGTGTCTTCTACGGCAACGGCTGGGAGCAGGGGGTCGCTGAGGAGACCCGCAAGGACCCGAACGACCCGAACTCCGAGCTGGTCCCGACCAAGGTCAAGGGCAAGCTGGCAGCCGCTCCGCTGCCCGAGGTGCCGTCGTTCCTCGGTGGCTCGAACCTGGGTGTGACCGCGAAGAGCGGCAACAAGGAACTCGCCGCCCAGTGGGTCAAGTACTTCACCGACAGCAAGTCGATGGCGGGTCTGGTGAAGGCCAACGCCCTGCCGAACGCGTCTTCGCTGATGGACAAGGCCGCCACCGACAACCCGAAGCTCGCCCCGGCGGCGCTGTCGGCGAAGAGCAGCTGGTTCCCGCCGAACGCCGAGAAGTGGGCCGACGTGGAGAAGGCCAGCATCCTGCAGACCATGCTGACGGACGTCCTGACCGGTAAGAAGACGGTGGCCGACGGCGCCAAGTGGGCGGACGAGCAGATCGCCGCCACGCTCAACGAGGCCTGACGACGCCGGGTGCCGCCCTTTCTCGAAAGGGCGGCACACCGCACTGGAGGATCATGATGCAAGCCGTCGATTCCCGGCCCGCCCCGGCGTCTGCGCCACCCGTGGTGAAAGATCGCGCAAGTGGGCGCCGAAAGCGCGACGCCCGGACGGCCTGGCTGCTCTCCCTGCCCACGCTCGTGATCCTGGTCGCGATGCTGGGCTACCCGCTGTACCGCATGATCGTGCTGTCGTTCCAGAACATGCGGCTGCGGGAGCTGTTCACCGGCGCGACCCCGCCGTGGGCCGGCTTCGACCAGTACGCGAAGGCCCTCACCGACGAGGTCTTCTGGGGCATCGTCGGCCGGACCGCGGCCTTCACGGTCGTGTCGGTCACCCTGTCGGTGACGGCCGGTCTCGGCATCGCCCTGCTGATGCGCCGGGTGCACGCCAAGGTGCGGATCTTCATGATGGTCGCGATGATGTTCGTCTGGGCCCTGCCCCAGCTCGTCGCGGCACAGGCCTTCCGCTGGCTCACCGACTCCGACTTCGGAGTGCTGAACTACCTGTTCAGCAAGGTCTTCGGCGACGAGTGGCTGAACCACAGCTGGTTCGTCAACCCGTGGGAGGGCTGGGCGGTGATCACCACGCTGGTGGTCTGGGCCGGTATCCCGTTCCTGGCGATCTCGCTCAGCGCCGGGCTGACCCAGGTGCCGAAGGAGTTGCTGGAAGCCGCCACGGTGGACGGCGCGTCGGCCTGGCAGGCCCTGCGCAACATCACCCTGCCGATCCTGAAGCCGCTGCTCACCATCGTCACCACGCTCTCGGTGATCTGGAACTTCGGCCTGTTCACCCAGAACTGGGCGCTGCGTGACAGCCACCCGGAGCCGGTGTACCAGACCCTCGCGACCTACTCGTACACGCAGGCGTTCGGTCGGTCCCTCTACAGCTACGGCTCGGCGATCTCGGTGATCACCGTGCTGCTGATGCTCGGCGTGATGGTGTTCTACATCCGCCAGATGTTCAAGATCGGAGAGGTGGACTGATGGCCCGCCACGACGACGGTGTCGTCACCGTCGGACGCAGCAGGATCGGCACGATCTTCGCCAACACCGGCGGCATCCTCTTCGGCCTCGTGATGATCTTCCCGGTCTACTGGGTGCTGAACACCGCTTTCAAACCCGACAGCGAGGTACGCAGCTTCACGCCGACGTTCTGGCCGCAGAACCCGACCCTGGACAACTTCCGGTCGGCCCTGGGCGAGGAGCATTTCCTGCCGAGCATGCTCAACGGACTGGTGATCACCGCGATGGCGGTGGCGGCCGCCCTGGTGGTGGGCTTCCTCGCGGCGCTGGCGATCGCCCGGTTCGCCTTCTACGGGCGCAAGGCGATCATCCTGGTCGTACTCGCCGTACAGCTGGTGCCGTTCCTGGCCCTGCTGATTCCGCTCTTCCTCATGTTGCAGGGTGCGAAGCTGACCAACACGCTGGTCGGTGTGGCCCTGGTGTATCTGGTTCTGCTGCTGCCGTACACGGTGTGGACCCTGCGTGGTTTCATCTCCGGCATCCCGCGGGAGCTGGACGAGGCCGCCATGATCGACGGTTGCACCCGGGCCCAGGTGTTCTGGCGCATCATCCTGCCGCTGACCGGCCCCGGCCTGGTCGCCACCTCGGTCTACGGGTTCATCCAGGCGTGGAACGAGTTCATCATCATCAACACGCTGAACGACCCGAACCACCAGAATCTGATGGCCTGGCTGCTCTACAACCAGACCGAGCGCGGCACCGCCTGGGGACCTCTCATGGCCGGTGCGATCATCACCTCGATCCCCGTGGTGGTGTTCTTCCTGATCATCCAGCGCAATATCGCCACCGGTCTGACGGCCGGCGCAGTCAAGGGTTGACCCGAAGGGATATCGATGTCTGAAATCATTAAGTCCGAGCTGGACCGTCGTAGCCTGCTGCGCCGGGCGGGCGCGGTCGGCCTGGCCGCCATCCCGGCGGTGGGCATGCTGAGCGCCTGTGTCGGCGGGGGCTCCGAGGAGACGGCCGAGCAGGCCAGCGGGACGAAGTCGGCGGACAACCCGCTCGGCATCGACCCGAAGGCCCCGATCGAGATCGTCATCTTCGACGGTGGTCTGGGCACCAAGTACGCCACCGACGTGGACACTCCGATCTACACCAAGAAGTGGCCGGAGTCCAAGGTCGAGTACTCGGCGACCCAGGAGATCGGGACGGTCATCCAGCCCCGGCTCAACGCCGGCGACGCCCCCGACATGATCAACAACTCCGGCGCGAAGATGATGGACTTCGGTGCCATCGTCGCCGCCGGGCAGGCGCAGGACCTCACCGACCTGTTCGCCGCCCCGTCCTTCGACATCGAGGGCAAGACCGTCGCCGAGACGCTGGTCCCCGGCGCGATCGAGCAGGGCAGCTACAGCGGCAAGCCGTTCGCGGTCAACTACGCCTACACGGTCTTCGGCCTCTGGTACAACAAGGCCCTGTTCGACAAGAACAGCTGGACCGTGCCCGGCACCTGGGCCGAGTTCACCGCCCTGCTGGAGCAGATCAAGGGCAAGGGCATCGTTCCCTTCGGGTACGCCGGTGCCAACGCCGGGTACTACATGGTCCGAGCCCTGCTCACCAGCGCCGGAAAGATCGGTGGCGAGCAGGCCCTCAAGGACATCGACAACCTCAAGCCGGGTGCCTGGACCGCCCCGGCCGTCCTGGAGGCCGCCAAGGCCTGGGGCGACGTCGGCAACAAGTACCTGGACAAGTCGTTCCTCGGCCTCAAGCACACCGAGGTCCAGCTGCGCCAGAACCAGGACAAGGTCGCCTTCTACCCCTGTGGCTCCTGGCTGGAGAACGAGCAGGCCAAGGACACCCCGCCCGGCTTCCAGTACGCGGTGGCGGCCTACCCGAGCGTGACCACCTCGGACGCGCTGCCGGCGACCGCGCTGAACGCCGCGGCGGGCGAGATCTACTTCGCCTCGTCCAAGGGCAAGAACCCCCGTGGCGGCATGGAGTACCTGCGGGTCATGCTGTCCAAGGCGGCCGCCCTGGAGTTCACCAAGCTCACCAAATCCCTGACCGTGGTCGCCGGCGCTGCCGACGGCATCGAGATCTCCCCCGGCCTGACCAGCGCGAACGACGCGATCAACAAGGCCGGTAAGGACGTCTTCATGGGCTACCTGTTCGACACCTGGTACAAGAAGCTCAACGACGAGTCGCTGAGCGCGATCAACGACCTGATGTTCAAGGGCGGCGACGCGCAGAAGTTCTGCGACCGGATGGAGGCCGCCTCCCAGGCGCTCGCCAAGGATTCCGCAGTGCAGAAGCAGACCCGTAGCTGATCGTCCCGTTAGTTAGGTAGAGCGCCATGAGGCACGGTAAGTACCCTTTCATCATCGGCTTCCTCGCCGTGCCCGTGGCGCTCTACGCCGTCTTCGTGGTGGCGGCGTACGTCCAGACCTTCCAACTGGCCTTCACCAGCTGGTCCGGTTTCGGAGCCATCAAATACGTCGGCTTCGACAACTTCGTGAAACTGTGGGACGACGACCTGTTCTGGAAATCGCTGCGTCACAACGGTTTCCTGCTGCTCCTGGTGCCGATCGCGACGATCGCGCTGGCGCTGTTCTTCGCGTTCCTGCTCAACGTCGGCGGCGGCTCCAAGGGCGGCACCACCCAGGGCGTCCTGGGCTCCAAGGTCTACCGGGTGATCTTCTTCTTCCCGCAACTGATGGCCCTCGCCATCGTCGCGGTGATCTTCGGCCGGGTGTTCTCCTCGGACAAGAGCGGCATGCTCAACGGCCTGTTCCCGGACTCCTGGTCGCCGTGGCTGTTCATGGCCGACGACCGCTGGGCGCTGACCTGCATCGTCGTCGTCGTGGTCTGGCAGGCGGTCGGCTTCTACGTGGTGCTCTTCTCGGCCGCGATGGGCTCGATCGAACACGACATCTACGAGGCGGCCGCACTCGACGGCGCCACCCGGACGACCCTGTTCTTCCGGATCACCCTGCCGCTGCTCTGGAACACCCTCCAGGTCGCCTGGGTGTACCTGGGCATCGCCGCGTTCGACTGCTTCGCCCTGATCAACATCATGACGGTGGACCGCGGCGGACCCGACGGGGCGACCTCGGTGCTGGCCATGATGATCTACCGCAACACCTTCGAGTACTCCCAGGTCGGCTACGCCTCCGCACTCGGCGTGGTGCTGTTCTTCCTGACCCTGACCTTCGCCGCGCTGACCCTGCGGGTCACGCGCCGCGAAGCCGTCTGAGAGGCGCTGCCATGAGCAACGTGACGACCATGGCCGCCCCGGTCCAGACCGGCGCTCCGCGGGAGAAGACCCACCGGGAGGTACGGGCCTTCAACGGTCTCGCCCACCTCGCCCTGGTCGCCTGGGCGCTGGTGACCGCCGGGCCGCTGATCTGGGTGGTGCTGGCCTCCTTCAAGAGCAACACCGAGATCTTCCTGGGCGAGCCGTTCGCCCTGCCGGCCACGTTCTCGCTGGAGACCTACTTCTCCGCGTGGGACCAGGCACACATCGGGCGCTACTTCCTCAACAGCGTCTTCGTGGTGCTGATCAGCACCGCCGGGACCATGCTGTTCGGGTCGATGGCGGCCTACGTGCTGGCCCGTTACACCTTCTTCGGCAACCGGGCGGTCTACTATCTGTTCGTGTCCGGGCTGGCGTTCCCCACGTTCATGGCCCTCGGCCCGCTGTTCCACATCCTCAAGAACATGGGGCTGCTGAACTCGTACCACGGCCTGATCATGGTCTACATCGCGTACAGCCTGCCGTTCACGATCTTCTTCCTGGCGGCGTTCTTCAAGACGCTGCCACACGAGATCGACGAGGCCGCGACGATGGACGGCGCCTCACACACCCGCAAGTTCTTCCAGATCATGATGCCGATGGCGAAGTCCGGCCTGGTCAGCATCACCATCTTCAACATCGTCGGCCAGTGGAACCAGTACCTGCTGCCGCTGGTGATCATGCAGGGCCAGGGCGCCGACCAGAAGTGGGTCCTCACCCAGGGCATCGCCAACATCTCCACCCAGGCCGGCTACCACGCCGAATGGTCGACGCTGTTCGCCGCCCTGACGCTGAGCATCATCCCGATGATCGCCGTCTACGCCGTCTTCCAGCGCCAGATCCAGGCCGGCCTCACCGCCGGGGCGGTCAAGTAAGACGGTGATGAGCCCCTTCGGTCGCTGACGACCGTCTGGGCTCTCGGGCTTCATTGAATGAAGAAGTGTCGTACCCCTGGGTGAGAATGACCGGATGTTGGTGGCTGCGGTACTCGATCCGGACGGCCGCGGCGGCACCCTCGCTGAACTCTCCGGGGGTGTCCGGCCGCGGCACGTCGCTGATCTGCCCGCCGCGGTCCGCGACCGGGAGGACTCGGACCAGCCTCGCTGGGTCTGGAGCAGCACCGCCGGCATCTATCCGGCGCTGCTGCGGGCCGGCGTCCGGGTCGCCCGCTGTCACGATCTGGAGCTGACCGAGGCGCTGCTGTCCGGTCATGCCGGGCGCTGGGGTGAGCCACGCGGGGTGGCCGCGGCGCTGGCCCGCCTGCGCGGGCTTCCGGTTCCGCCGGACCGGCTGCGGCCGGAGGCCGAGCCGCCGGGATTCGCGCAGGGTGCGCTCTTCGAGTCGGTCCAGGGCGACTCGGTCGGGATCGACGACCTGATCGCGGTGTACGAGGACCAGGCTCGCCGGATCGCCGCGGTCGAGTCGGCCGGGCGGTTCCGGATGCTCGTGGCGGCCGAGTCGGCGGGGGCGCTGATCGCCGTGGAGATGGGCCGGGCCGGGCTGCCCTGGCGTGCCGACGTGCACGACGAGCTGCTGCGTGAGCTGCTCGGCGCGCCGCAGCCGGTCGGGCCACCCCGCCGGCTGGCCGAGCTGACGGCCGAGGTCAACGCCGCGTTCGGCACCCGTGGCCTGCACCCGGACTCGCCGGCCGAGGTGATCCGGGCCTTCCACAAGGCCGGCATCGACGTGCCGAACACCCGGCGCTGGGTGCTCCAGCAGGTGGACCATCCGGCGGTGGCGCCGCTGCTGGAGTTCAAGGAGCTCTACCGGATCTGGACGGCGCACGGCTGGGCCTGGTGCGACGCCTGGGTGCGCGACGGCCGCTTCCGCCCGGAGTACGTGCCGGGCGGTGTCGTCTCCGGCCGCTGGGCCGCCCGTGGCGGCGGGGCCCTGCAGGTGCCGAAAGTGGTGCGCCGGGGGGTGATCGCCGATCCGGGCTGGCGGTTCGTGGTCGCCGACGCCGGTCAGCTGGAGCCGCGGGTGCTGGCCGCGGTCTCCGGCGACGCCCGCCTGGCCCGCGCCGCCGCCGAGGGCGACCTCTACGCGGCGCTGGCCACCGACTCGTTCGGCGGCGACCGTGGCAAGGCGAAGATCTCACTGATCAGCGCGATGTACGGGCAGACCGGCGGGGACGCTGCCCCGGCCCTCGCGGTGCTCCGGCGGCACTACCCGACCGCGTTCGAATACGTCGAGGCCGCCGCCCGGACCGGTGAGGCGGGTGGGCTGGTCCGGTCCTGGCTGGGCCGCACCTGCCCGCCGTCGGCGTCGGCTCTGCGCGACGCGGGGCTGGACCCGCCGGACGAGGTCGCGCCGCCGCCCGGCCGGGCCCGGGGCCGCTTCACCCGCAACTTCGTGATCCAGGCCACAGCCGCCGAGTGGGCGCTGGTCCTGCTCGCCACCCTGCGGACCGCGCTGCAGGGCACTCCCGCCGAACTCGTCCTGTTCGTGCACGATGAGGTGGTCGTGCACTGTCCGGCTGAGCAGGCCGAGTCCGTGGTGGCGGCGGTTCAGGAGAGCGCGCTATCGGCGGGCCGGCTGCTGTTCGGTGCCACCACGGTGCGATTTCCGCTGGACGTCTCAGTGGTTGGTGCCTACGCCGACGCCAAGTGAAAAGGTGGGTATCGTTGATGGTCCGGCCGAGAGGCGCTGCAGCGGGCCACCCGTCACGCTCGACCGGTGATCCACCCGAGACAAGGGCGCCTCCGATCTTTCGGAGGTGTTCTGTTGGCTCAGACCGTCGCCAAGCTGCGCGAGCTTCTCGCCGAGCGGGTCCTCGTGCTGGACGGCGCCTGGGGCACGATGCTCCAGGGCGCGAAGCTCACACCCGAGGACTATCGCGGTGACCTGATTCCCGGGGATCATCCGAAAGACGTCACCGGTGACCCTGATCTGCTGATCCTGACCCGGCCGGACGTGATCCTCGACGTCCACCGGCAATATCTCGCGGCCGGCGCCGACATCACCACCACCAACACGTTCACCGCGACCAGCATCGCTCAGGCCGACTACGGCCTGGAGCACCTGGTCCGGGAGATGAACGTGCAGGGCGCCCGGCTGGCCCGTCAGGCGGCCACCGAGGCCACCGAGCGCGACGGCCGTCCCCGGTTCGTGGCCGGGTCGATCGGCCCGCTCAACGTGACCCTGTCGCTGTCGCCGAAGGTCGAGGACCCGGCCTACCGCGCGGTCACCTTCGATCAGGTGAAGGCGACGTACGAGGAGCAGATCGCGGCGCTCGCCGAGGGCGGCGTCGACCTGCTGATGATCGAGACGATCTTCGACACGCTCAACGCCAAGGCGGCCGTCGCGGCGGCCCGCGCGGTGGCACCGGACCTGCCGCTGTGGATCTCGGTGACGATCGTCGACCTGTCCGGCCGGACCCTCTCCGGTCAGACCGTCGAGGCCTTCTGGCGATCCATCGAACGCGCTGAGCCCCTGGTGGTCGGGGTGAACTGCGCGCTCGGTGCCGCCGAGGTGCGCCCGCACGTGGCCGACCTGGCCCGGTTCGCCAACACCTACGTCGCCGCCCACCCGAACGCCGGGCTGCCCAACGCGTTCGGCGGCTACGACCAGCAGCCCGACGAGACCGGTGAGCTGATCGGCGGGTTCGCCGCGGACGGCCTGGTCAACATCGTCGGTGGCTGCTGCGGCACCACCCCGCCGCACATCGCGGCCATCGCCGAGGCGGTGCGGGGCGCCGCTCCGCGAGTGATCGACGCGCCCGCGCCGGCCACCCGGTTCAGCGGCCTGGAGCCGTTCGCGATCGGCCCGGACACCGGCTTCGTCATGATCGGCGAGCGGACCAACGTCACCGGTTCGGCCAAGTTCCGCCGCCTCATCGAGGCCAATGATCACCAGGCCGCCGTCGACGTGGCCCTGGAGCAGGTCCGCGGCGGCGCCAACCTGCTCGACGTCAACATGGACGCCGACCTGCTCGACAGCGAGCAGGCGATGGTCACGTTCCTGAACCTGATCGCGACCGAGCCCGAGGTGGCCCGGATCCCGATCATGATCGACAGCTCCAAGTGGTCGGTGCTGGAAGCCGGGCTCAAGTGCGTCCAGGGCAAGGGCGTGGTCAACTCGATCAGCCTCAAGGAGGGCGAAGAGGCCTTCCTGGCCCAGGCGCGCCAGATCCGGGCGTTCGGCGCCGGCGCCGTGGTGATGGCCTTCGACGAGCAGGGCCAGGCTGACACCACCGAACGCAAGGTGGCGATCTGCGGGCGGGCCTACGACCTGCTCGTCGGCGACGGCTTCGACCCGACCGACATCATCTTCGACCCGAACGTGCTCGCGGTCGCCACCGGTATCGCCGAGCACAACGGGTACGCGAAGAACTTCATCGACGCGCTGCCGCTGATCAAGGCACGGTGCCCCGGTGCCCGTACCAGCGGGGGGATCTCGAATCTGTCCTTCGCCTTCCGGGGTAACGACGTGGTCCGCGAGGCCATGCACTCGGCGTTCCTGTTCTATGCCGTCAAAGCCGGTCTGGACATGGGCATCGTCAACGCCGGCCAGCTCGCCGTCTACCAGGACATCCCGGCCGACCTGCTGAAACTCGTCGAGGACGTGATCTTCGACCGGCACCCGGACGCCACCGACCGGCTCGTCACGTTCGCTTCCACGGTCACCGGCTCCGGGGCCAAACGGGAGATCGACCTGTCCTGGCGCGAGACCGACGTCGAGACCCGGCTCAGCCACGCGCTGGTGCACGGCATCGTCGACTTCATCGAGGCCGACACCGAGGAGGCCCGGCAGAAACTGCCCCGGCCCCTGGAGGTCATCGAGGGCCCGCTGATGGACGGCATGAAGGTGGTCGGTGACCTCTTCGGCTCCGGCAAGATGTTCCTGCCCCAGGTGGTCAAGAGCGCCCGGGTGATGAAGCGGTCGGTCGCCTACCTGCTGCCGTACATGGAGGCGGAGAAGGAACTGGCCCGCCTCGAAGGCCGGGCCGAGGTCGACCGCGGTCAGGGCAAGGTCGTCCTCGCCACGGTCAAGGGCGACGTCCACGACATCGGCAAGAACATCGTCGGCGTGGTCCTGGGCTGCAACAACTACGAGGTCATCGACCTGGGCGTGATGGTGCCGGCCGCGAAGATCCTGGACACCGCGATCGCCGAGGGCGCCGACGTCATCGGCCTCTCCGGCCTGATCACCCCGTCGCTGGACGAGATGGTCGCGGTCGGTGCCGAGATGCAGCGCCGTGGTCTCAAGGTGCCGCTGCTGATCGGTGGCGCGACCACCTCCAAGCAGCACACGGCGGTCCGGATCGCCCCGGCCTACGAGGCGCCGACCGTACACGTACTGGATGCCTCCCGGGTTGTCGGTGTGGTCTCCGACCTGCTCGACCCGGACCGGGCCCAGAAGCTCGACGAGGACAACCGGGCCGAACAGGACCGGCTGCGGATCCAGCACGAGCAGCGGCTCGCCACCCCGCTGCTGACGGTCGCCAAGGCCCGGGCCAACCGGGAGACGGTCGACTTCAGCGAGATCCCGGCCCCGTCGTTCACCGGGGTCCGGGAGGTCGCGCCGCCGATCGCCGAACTCCGCCGCATGATCGACTGGCAGTTCCTCTTCCTGGCCTGGGAACTCAAGGGCAAGTACCCGGCCATCCTGGACCTGCCGGTCGCCCGGGAACTGTTCGACGACGCCAACACGATGCTCGACGAGATCATCGCGGCCGGTTCGTTCCAGGCCCGGGGCGTCTACGGCATCTGGCCGGCGCACGCCGACGGTGACGACATCCGGCTTGCCGGCGGCGGGTCGTTCCCGATGCTGCGCCAGCAGACCCAGAAACCGGCCGGTCGCGCCAACCGCTGTCTGTCCGACTACATCGCCCCGGCCGGTGCGGGCGACCACCTGGGCGGTTTCGCGGTGGCCATCCACGGCGCCGACAAACTGGCCGCCCGTTACGAAGCCGAACAGGACGATTACCGGGCCATCATGGTCAAGGCCCTGGCTGACCGGCTGGCCGAGGCGTTCGCGGAATACCTGCACCTCAAGGTCCGCCGCGAGTGGTTCGAGCCGGGATCCGAGCCGGTCCTCGCCGACCTGCACGCCGAGCGCTACCGGGGTATCCGCCCGGCCCTCGGTTACCCGGCCTGCCCCGACCACAGCGAGAAGCGCGACCTGTTCGAGCTGCTCGGCACGTCCTCGATCGGCATCCAGCTGACCGAGTCGTTCGCGATGACCCCGGCCGCCGCCGTGAGCGGTTTGATCTTCGCCCATCCCGAGGCGAAGTACTTCACCGTCGGCCGCCTCGGCAAGGACCAGATCGAGGACTACGCGGCCCGCCGTGGTGTCCCGGTCGCCGAGGTGGAGCGCTGGCTGCGCCCCAACCTGGCCTACTCGATCGACTGAGCGGCACCGACGGCAGCCGCCCACGGGCAGCTGCCGTCGGTTATTTGCTGGCCCACACGTCCAGGTTGAGTTTCTCCAGGATGCTCGGGATGAACAGCCCGGCGATCGAGAGCAACGAGATCACCGTGAAGACGGTGCGCAGCACGACGACCTCGACCTTGCCGCCGACCTTCACGGCCATGCTGTTCGGGATGCCGACCATCATCCACATCCGGCGTCTGATCGGGAGCGGCCAGAGGATCGGCACCCCGTTCTTGGTGATCATGTCGCCGAGGATGTGCACGAAACAGCCGACCCCGACGGCCATGCCCAGCAGCGGATAACCGCGGTCACCGGGCAGGTTGGCGGCGGTGAACCAGGCGATCACCGCCGACGCCAGCGTCACGATCACCCAGCCGGCCCGCTCCGCCCACTTGTCGAACAGGCCACGCAGCGCCAGACCGGCCATGAAGAAGACGATGCCGACGACCGCCCACTGGCCGTAATGGTCGGCGAGGGCGGTGGTGCCCCAGCCGAGAAGACCGCAGAACGGCAGCGTATGCGTGAAAGTGCGGTGCCCGTTGTCACGCCTCGGATCACGGCTGAGCTTGGTGGCCGTGTAGACGCCGAGGGAGAACTTCTCCACCACCTCGGCCACGAACAGTGACGCGACCCCGAACGTCCGGGCGACGGTCGCGCCACCCTGGTTCTTCGTCACCTTGCCGGACATGTCGAGGTCGGGCAGGAGCGCGCCACCGGCGCAGATCGCCGTGCCGACAGCCACCTCCAGCGGTGACTGACTCACACTGGCGAACTGATCGAGCGCCCAACTGCCGGCCAGCCAGGCGGCTGCCCCCGAGAGCGCGTGCGACGGACCCATCATCTGCGTTGTCCCTCCCCGAACAAAACTGCGCAACTGTCGCAGAGCCGGAGATGAAGATCAACGTCTGGGGGTGCGTGTCGCGCGTGCGGTCGGCCACCCGACAGTCGCCGATCAATGCCGGTGGCCGTGCCCGAAGGAGTACTCCGGGCGCCACCGGCCGTACCGCAGATGCTTGAAGAAGCCGATGACCAGGAAAGTCAGCGGAATCGCCGGCCAGAAGAACGTGGCCCCGGAGAGCATCCACAGCCCGGTGAGGACACCGGCGGCGATCAGGATGAAACTGGCATGACGAAACAGCCACCGGCGTGTCGCGGCCCGCGCGCCCGGAGTGTGAGCCAGCGCCCGGCGGCCTCCGTGCGGCAGGTCGGCGGTGAGCCCGGTGAGTTCGTCACCGAACTTCGCGGCGTACGCGGCGGTCAGTCGCTCCTCGCCCTCGGCCAGATCCAGGCGGCCCTCGGCCATGGCGGCCCGCAGGATCTCGGCGATCTCCTCCCGCTCGGCGTCGGACGTGCGCAGCCGGGTCGTCGTCGTGGGGTGCATGGTGTGTGCTCCTTCGGGTCGGTGCTCTGCACACACCAGAGTCGGCTCTTCCGGTGCCGTGCGCGTCCGCCCGGGGAGGCATCCGCCCGGCGCAGTCCGGGCTGTCGGAGACCGTTCCGGTACGCCCGGGGGAGTACCGGGTCCACGTCGGATCATCCCGTGGGTGTACTGCAAGACCATTCCCTGCTCCGATGCCCGGGCCGGTATGGGTGACGTAACTTCGGGCCATGAGGCGTTCAGGCCGGTACACCCCGTGGACTGACAGCCGGGCGGCGCGGTGGCGTGCTGCGGACCCGGCTGAGCCGGTGTTCGGCCCACCCTGGCAGCGCCGCGGGCGTGCCCGCCACACCGGCTGGCCACCGGGCGCGGCCATCGTGGCGGGGCTCTTCCACCTCGCCGCCATGCGTGAGCTGGCCGAGCGGGGCGCCGCTCATCTGCCGCTCAACCCGCCGGTCTACGCGCTGCTGCTGATCGGGCCGATCGCGCTGCTCTGGCGGCGGCGGTTCCCGGTCGTGGTGTTCGCGGTGGCCGCAGTGGCGTCGCTCGTCGTCGCGACCGGCAGTGCCCCGCACTGGATGTACGCGGTCGCCCCTGGCATAGCCCTGTTCCACCTGGCGAAACTGGGCCGAAGGACGGCCGCCGGGATCGCCGCGGCGGTGGCCTGGGCCACCTATGTGCTGGTGACCGTGGTCCTGGCCGATCTCCTCGGTCTGGACCACAGCCTGCGCCCCGACCTGCGGGAAGTAGTGCTGGCCGCGGTCGCTCTCGCCGGGACCGTGGTGCTCGGCACCGTGTCGAAGGCGCACGGCGAGCGGGTGTCCGCCCTGACCCGGGCCCGCGAGGAGCAGCAGCGGGCGCGGGCCGAGCAGAAACGCCGGCAGGAGTCCGAGGAGCGCCTGCGGATGGCCCGGGAGCTGCACGACGTCCTCGGTCACCACCTGTCCCTGATCAACGTGCAGGCGGGTGTCGGCCTGCACCTGATGGACAACCGGCCGGAGCAGGCCCGGGAGGCGCTGACCGCGATCAAGAGCGCGAGCGCTGAGGCGTTACGCGAGGTCCGGTCGGTGCTGGGGGTGCTCCGCACCGAGGGAGAGGCGGCGCCCCGGCAACCCGCTCTCGGGCTGGCCCGGCTGAGCGACCTGACCACCGACGCCGGATTCCCGGTGACCACCCGCGTCGGCGGCAGCCCGAGGCCGCTGCCGCCGGAGGTCGACCGGGCCGCCTACCGGATAGTGCAGGAGGCCCTCACCAATGTTCGCAGGCACGCCGGGCCGTCACCGGAGGTGGTGGTGGAACTCGCCTACCAGCCGTCGGCGCTGACCCTGACGGTCACCGACACGGGCTCACCCGCCGGTTCCACCGCCGGTCCCGGTGACGGCAACGGCATCACCGGCATGCGGGCCCGTGCCGAGAGCCTCGGCGGCCGGTTCAGTGCCGCGCCACAGCCGGGCGGCGGCTTCCGGGTCACCGCGACACTGCCCGCCCCGCCGGTCCCCGCAGCGGGCTCTCCGGTGGGCGGCGGCGAGGATGAGACGGTGTGGTCGACGGTGGAGGAGAGACGATGATCTCGGTGGTGCTGGCTGACGACCAGGCGCTGGTGCGGGCCGGGTTCCGGGCGCTGCTCGACGCCGAACCGGACATCGACGTGGTGGGCGAGGCCGGGGACGGGCTGCGAGCCGTGGAGGTGGTCCGGGCGGCCCGGCCCGATGTGGTGCTGATGGACATCCGGATGCCCGGCGTGGACGGGCTGGAGGCCACCCGGCGGATCGCCGCCGAACCGGCGCTGGCGGCCACCCGGGTCGTCATCCTGACCACGTTCGAACTGGACGAGTACGTGTTCGAGGCGCTGCGGTCCGGGGCGTCCGGGTTCCTGGTCAAGGACACCGAGCCGGTGGACCTGCTACGCGGGATCCGGGCGGTCGCCGCCGGTGACGCGCTGCTGTCGCCGAGCGTGACGCGACGGGTGATCGGCTCGTTCGTGACCGCTGCGGCGCACGGCCGTCCCCCGGAGCCGCCACGCGAACTGGACCAACTCACCGACCGTGAACGCGAGGTGATGACGCTGGTCGCCGAGGGCCTGTCCAACGACGAGATCGCCGCCCGGCTGGTGATCAGCCCGGCCACCGCGAAGACCCACGTCAGCCGCACCATGATCAAACTGGCCGCCCGGGACCGCGCCCAACTGGTCGTCTACGCCTACGAGGCCGGCCTGATCCGCCCCGGCTGGCTGGCCGGCTGACCCCCGGCGATCCGGCTGCCGCGCCGTCGCGGTCGGCAACGCCACAGTTGTTGATGAAAACGAGAGCAGCACACTTCAATGTCCACATGGCTGAGATGAACCATCCACCACAGCAGGTGTCGTCGTTGGATTCTGTGCACTGGCGGCAGCGGCTGTCCGTGCTTGCCGCCGAACACGGGGTGACCGGTGCGGTTCTCGGAATTCTGCAGGGTGAGGACGTGGTCGACGCCGCGTTCGGTGTGACCAATGTGCGTTCGGGCGATCCGGTGCACACCGACACGGTCTTCCAGATCGGCTCGATCACGAAGGTCTACACCGCCACCGCAGTGTTGCGCCTGGTCGCTGACGGAAATCTGGATCTGGACAAGCCGCTGTCCGCCATTTCACCGACACTGCGGCTGGCGCACGACGGGGCCCAGCGGATCACGGTGCGGAACCTGCTCACCCACACCAGCGGTATAGCCGGAGACCTGTTCACTGATACCGGCAGGGGAGACGACTGCCTTGAACGCTTCGTCGACGGGCTGGCCACCGTCGCCCCGCTTCTACCGCCGGGGATGAGCTTCTCCTACTGCAACTCCGGTTACACCGTTCTCGGGCGGATCATCGAGCAGGTCACCGGTAAGTCTTGGGACAGGGCGATGCGTGAGCTGGTGTTCACACCGATGGGCCTCGACCGGACCATGACCCTCCCGGAGGAAGCGCTTCTCCACAGCGCGGCCATGGGGCACGAACGCCAGCCGGACGGCACACTCCAGCCCGCCGCTCGCTGGGGGCTGCCGCGATCGAACGGCCCGGCAGGCGGAATCGTGGCCACCGCACGTGACGTTCTCGCCTTCGCCCGGTTCCATCTCGACGACGGACACGCTTCCGACGGCCGGAGTCTCATGCCGGCCGACCTGGTCCGGGAGATGCGGTCCGTGCGGACCGAACTGCCGTTCCACGACGGCGAGAACGATGCTCTCGGGCTGACCTGGTTCCGCAAGACCTGGGAAGGGCACCCGCTGGTCGGCCACGACGGCGACACCATCGGGCAGACCGCTTTCCTCCGGCTGCTCCCGTCGCAGCGGCTCGCCGTGGTGCTACTCACCAACGGTGGTCCAGCACGTGACCTCTACCGCGCCCTGTACAGCGAGATCTTCAGCGCACTCGCCGGGGTCGCCATGCCCGCACCGCTGCGACCTCCCGGAGACCCGGCCGTCTTCGACATCCGGCGGCACACGGGCGTCTACCGCGGGCACGACTACGAGAACGAGGTCCTGGATCGGAACGGTGCGCCCGGCTTGCGGTGGGCCGCGAGGGGGCCGCTCCGTGAGGTCATGCCGGCGGCGGGAGGCGAGTACGAGACCGTGGCCGCCGGTCCGGACCTGCTGCTCTACCGGGAGCCCGGCGGGCATCGGTGGCATCCGGCCACCTTCACGCGGCTGCCCGACGGACGCCCCGGCCTGCATATCGGTCTTCGCGTCTACGTGCGAGTGGCCTGACAACCAGACCCGGCACCGTCGGAAGGGCGGTCACCAGCCGGGGATCATGTCCTCGCCCGGGGACGCGAACCACGGAGCGGCCTCGACCGGCCGGGCGGTGTGGATCCGGTGCAGGGCGTACGGGGACAGGTCCGGCAGGCCGGTCAGCGGGAACCAGGCGACGGCCAGGGATTCGCTGTCGTTCACCCGGGCCTCGCCGCTCACCGGACGGCAGCGGAACCAGGTGTTGACCATGTGGCAGAGGTCGCCGTTCGGGTAGGTGACCTCGTGTAGGGCCACCCCGGCCAGGCGCTGGATCTCCACCCGGATCGAGGTCTCCTCCTCGACCTCGCGGACCAGGGTGTCGGCCGGCTGTTCGCCGGGGTCCATCATCCCGGCGATCAGGGTCCATGCGGCGGTGTCGCTGCGCTGGTGCAGCAGGATCTCGTCGCGGTCGTTGAAGATCACCGCGGACACCGACGGGAACATGACGAGACCGGAGCCGACCTTGCCGCGCAGGGCGGTCACGTATTCGGAAGCTGGCACGCCGCCGAGCCTAGGTCCCGTCGCCAAGAGCGCGGGGCAATGCCGGAGACCTGGCCTCGGATACCAGCGAATAGACCAGGACGTTGCGACCGGTGGGGGACACGGTGGGGAAGAGAGCCGGACGCAGGCCGCGTTCTTCGGCCCGCCGAGCCTCGACGTCGGCTTGGTCGACCGCCTCCCACGCATGCCGAAGCGCTTCGTCGGGGTCGGGTAGCCCAGTCCGTGCCACACCGCCGAACGAAGGATGCGGCTCCCGTAGCCGCTGAGACAGACCGAGTAGGTGATCACCTTGGACGCTCAACCGGCACTTGAGTTTCTCCACCCCGGCGCGGCCAGCGGCGGCGCGCTGCTGAACCTGGGCTGTACGCGCCGCCTCCTGGTCGCGAGCATCGGCGAGGCGACTGGCCGACTCGGTGTACTCGGCCCATCTCATCGCCAGGCCTCCTCGGTCGGCATCACCGCTCCGGTGCCGCTTCGATCGCGGTCTCGGCCAGGTCTAGGAAGTCCCACCAATGCTCGTCACCCTTTCGGAAGGACGAAAGGAGGTGGGCCGTCACGATGAAGGCGAGGACAATGACGTCCTGTGCGGGAATCGTGGGCGCGAAAGCCTGCCCGTTCAGGAGCCGGCTGAGAAAGCCGTCAACCTCGTCCACGGTGGGTTCGGCCCACTTCTCCATCTCGACGAGGTCGACAGCTACCACCCGGGTCTGCTCCGGGGTGGGCTTGCCCGCGTACACCTCGTACAGAACGAAGCTGGTGACCGCCAGTGCCAGCTCGACACTCCCCCGGGCGGCATCGTCGTCGGGGAAAGCCTGGAGGGCCGCTTCCAGCTTGCCGAAGTTGCGCTTGACTGCGGCATCGATCGCCGACCGAGTCAAGGCTTCCACGCGTTCATCGATCTTCACTCTGGTTCCTTCGTTCGCGTCGTATGTTCCGCCAGGCCTTCGCCGGCCCCGACTGCGGCGAAGGCGCCCAGGACGGAACCGGCCACGGCCTTGGCCGTGACTGGCATGAACTCGGCAACGGTGGCCGCGAAGCAGCGCTGGCCGTTGCCCAGAATCCGATAGCCTCCGAACTTACGCGGTCGCGTCGCGGTGGCGGCGGATCGTCGTTGTCGACCGCATCAGTGTCACGTTGGACTCGGCTCTTGGGGCGGATCGGCGGCGCAACACTTGCAGCCTGCACCGGCGGCACCGCGCTTCGAACCCTCGGTTGATCCGTTACCGCCGGCGGACCCTTGCCATGGCTGTCGCCGACTCTTCAAGTACCGTCGGCGACAGCCCTGGCCTGGCTGATGGTGTCGTTGGCGATGTCGATCGTGCCGTGCACCTGTTGCGAGAGTTTCTCGATGCTCTCCTTGACCGCGCTGAGTCCGGCGACGGTGGCAGTGGCTCCGAGGGCGACGGCCTGGTTCACGGCTTCGTCGGTCTTGGTGGCTGCGGCGTTGGCGGCGTTGCTGGTGTCGTTGAGTTCGTCGATCACCCCTTGCAAGGAGGCGACCACCTCATCGATTGCGGACATCCCCGTGTCCTCCTGTTCGCTGCGTAGTAGTGGCGTAGGGGTCTACAGCCGCGAGCTCACATCGGTTCGGTGATCTCGTCGTGGCGACCCGGGCGCACGAACGGCACGATGAGCCGTTGTCGTTGGTCGTGCCGGTCGAGCAGCAGGGCCCGATTCGGTCGGGGCTGCCAGGCCAAGGTGTGGTCGCCGAGCAGCGAGGACAGCTCGCTGCCGGGCACGTTGAGCGCGACCAGGCAGGCGACGTCTTCGCGTCCGGCGGAGCCTCCGATGGCGTCGGAGAAGCGGCGGGCGACGCGCCACCAGCTCAGCACGTGGACGCCGTTACCTGGCCCTTGCCGCAATACCGTCCGCAGATCGTCGAGGCCGGTGCGGCGGTCCGGGCCGCGATCGTTAAGCAGCGGCACGATGACTTCAGCGGCGAACGCCACCAGATACGTCGGCTTGCCAGGCGCAGAGGTGGCCAGGTCAGCGAGGATCGCGCGGACCGTACCGCCGTCGGCCTCAGTGCAATCATGCCCGGCAGTGGTGAGGACGGCGACCAGGTCATCGACGACCTGATCAGCCACGGCGGCGAAGCTGGCGATCACGAAACGTGCCGTGCCGGGCTCGTGCTGGCTGGCCAGACTCGCGGCGGCGGCATGCAGGACGTCCGCGCCGATGGTGGAGGTGCCAAGGACTGCCAGGTGCCGGCCGGGTACCGCGTCCATCGCGAAGCCGACCGTGGGCAGGCCGACGTCGATGGCCCGGCCGACGAGGGCTTGACGGCGGCGGACCTGCGGGGTGAGCGCACGGTAAAGCGGATCGTCGTCGATGTGGTGCTCGGCGTAGCCGGCGAACACCGCAGGTGGCTCGTTGAGCGGCGATCGGCCTTGCCAGAGTGTGTGGCGCTGCGCGGCGAGCGAGGCCGGGTCGGCTTCCGGAAACCGGACGACCCGGTTGGCCTGCTCGACTCCACCAGCGGCGTTGACTACCGCCGAGCCGACCGGGAGGCCGTCGGCGGCGGCGTTGCCGGATTCGAGGATGCCGGAGCCGCCGGGCAGCGCGATCCGCAGCGGGAACTGCCCGAAGATCGAGTCCTTCTTCGTGTACAACGCCTCGATCCCGGACAGAGTCTGCGACGCCAGGATCAGATGGATACCGTAGGAGCGGCCTTTGCGGGCGAGGTCCTCCAGCGCGGCGACCGCGTCCCGGGCAAGGGTGTCGTTGGCGCCGAAGAGCACCTGGAACTCGTCGATCACGACGACCAGGCGCGGCAGCGCCACGTCCGAGCTGGCACGCAGGTCGGCCAGCTTGGTCACCCCGGCCGCTTTGAGCGCCGCCGCGCGCCGGTTCATCTCCCGGGTCAACGCTTGCAGGACGGCGAGCCCGTATTCGCGGTCGGACTCGATGCCCACGGTCCGTGCGTGCGGAATCCAGGACGGGTCCTTCACGGTGGGCGTGAACTCGACGAACGACACGCCTTCCTTGAAGTCGAGCAGGTACAGGCCGAGTTCATCCGGGGAGTACCGCGACGCCAGCGCATACAGCAGGATCAACAGCAGGTTCGTCTTACCTGCGCCGGAACGGCCGGCGAGCAGCATGTGCGGTGTCGCGTCGTCCAACACCAGCTCGTACGGAACTCGCCCGTCACGACCCACCACCGCCCGCAGCCCGGCCGCCGACGATTCCTGCCAGATCCGCTCGGGCATCAGCGAGGTGAAGTCGGTACGCCGGGCCACCACCGCAGTGGCCGCCGCCCGACGACAGACCTCAGCAGTCACGTCCTCGCTCGCACCGGCGTCCAGCCGGATCGGCGCAGCCAGGCCGCTGCCGTCAGCCGACAACCGATACGGTCCCGAGGGCTCCGACATCGTCCATCAGCCGTCCCCCGCCGCACTCAGGATCGTCGTGTGGTCAAGCCGCGGCGGGCCGTCGCCGTGCAAGAGCGTGGGCGGCCAGCCCGCGAGAAGCAGATGCACCCGCGCGGCCGGGCCGGCGTGAGCAATCGCCGCCAGCCGCGCCCACTCGGCACGTCCGTGCCCGGACGGCAGCGCCGCGACCGCGATCAGCAGCACCGGCGGTGCCGCCAGGTCACCGGCTTGCACCGCAGTGATCTGCTGCTCCGCCTCGTCGAAAATGGCACGCAGCCCGGCGAGAGTCGTGGCCGGGACCGCCCACGCCTCCGCGTCGATCAGCGGCCGGAACTCGGTGAACACCGCGCCGAGCATCGCCCCGTCCACGGGCAGCACCCGCAGCGTGCCCTCCGGCAACGCCGCGATCGTGCGCACCAGAATCCCGCGGAGCCATGCCGCTACGGTCCGGTCGCGGGCATCGGTGTCGATCGCCAGATGACCGGCACCAACGAACGGCGCAGCCGCCCAGAACACGCTGTTGCGGATCGGCTCCGCATCACCGACCCGCAGAAACAGCGCACCACCCTGCTGTGCGTCACGACCCAACGGACGGCCGACGATCGAACCATCGAGCGGCAGGCCGAGCCAGCCCGGCAGCCCGGCCTGCGCAATGACCTGCAACTGAACTACCAGCCGCCGCAGTTCACCGTCGGCTGCCGCACCCGAGAACTGGTCATCCTCCAGCCCGCCGACCGCCGCCTCCGCGTCAAGCAGCAACGACGATGCCTGCCGATGCAAGTCCACCGCCCGCCCAAGAAACTGCGCGATAGTGCCCCTCGCGGCCCTCCCCGTAGCGATGCGGCATCAACCGGGCGTCACCCTATCGGATGCATGTACGCCTCGTCACTCCTCAGTGTCGATGTGTGATTGCCGGCTGCTCAGGCGGGCGATCCTTGCGTGCCGTTCACAGCTGTATTCGCTTTCGCCATGGCGTCGATGGCAATCGCTTGCTCGTCGCGACTGCTGGCGCCGACCGGGACCCTATTGTTCGTGCGGCTCACTCTCAGGGCGCATCTGCCACAGCGGGGTGGCCGCTGCCCGATCCGTCTGATAGTCCTATGTGGAAGTTCCATCTGGTCACTCCGACGGAGTGGCCCCGATCTGCAGGGCGGGAGCACATGAGCGACGAGATCGAGCGGCTGGAGTGGGACGAGGTCAAGGCTGTCGTCGCGCCGATGATCTCCACGTGGTCCGACGGTTCCGAGGTGTCCTGGGCGGAGTACGCATGGGGCGTCCTTGGTGCGCACGGATTGACCACGTACGCCTCCGAGATCGAGCGCACGTATTGCCTTCTCCGCGCCCTCGCTGTCAGTGCTTTCTACCTGGACTTCTGCGCCCGAGCCTTCGGCGAAGGGTCGCCTGATGACTGGCGCTACAAGGTCGACGGCGACCAGATCGGCCCGGCCCCGCTCATCGATCCGTTCACGCTGGGACAGCTCGTCGAGCGGGAAGGTATGGAAGTCGACAACGGCACGTACTCCGACGGCGAGCAGACGATCGAGGCGCTGCGTGATGTGGTCGCCGCCGAGTATGCGGGAGTGGTGAAGGCTCTGCGTGAGCACGGTAATGATGCGCAGCTGTTCGCCAGCATGTTCTCGACCAGCCGGAGTGGCGTGGCGTACCCACTACCGAGCGACCAAGTCACCGCGGTTGTCGATCACGACCTCGCAGGCGACAAGATGTATGCATGGATGTGGCTCACCGGGGAGTTGTAGGTCATCGGGCAAGTGCACCTTTCCTGTTCAGTTGACGTTACTGTCCCGAATCCTCCAGATGATTGGACGCTGTGCTCAGCGATGTCGGTCCCAACCCGTAGTATTCCGGCACGGCCGGCACGGAGATCACCACGAAGCGTGCCGCGACGGGAATGCGGAGAAGGGCTGAGCGCAGAGCGATGACGGACGACAACGGCGTAGACACGCTTTTCGACCTCGAGGACGACGTAGCTGAAGGTATCGACGTCGATCCCGCGGACGACAGCGAGGCGCTGGCCGAGGACGAGATCGTCGACTACATCACCGACCTGCGTATCAAGGAACGGGGAAACGAGGGGGTCCGGCAGCGGATCGCCCGCGCGCTCTTCCTGGAGTACGGCATCTCCGTCGACGACATGGAACGTGACTTCCCCATTCCCGTGTCAGCCGACGGCCGCCGCAGGAGCACGAAGAGGGCGGACATCGCCGTTTTCAAGCCGGGTAGCACGCACTCGCTGGAAAACCTGGAGCGAGTCGTAGTGTGCAAGCCGGAGCCCAAGGGCGGCCGTGCCGTAACGAAGATCCGCACCTTCACGCAGGCACAGAAGGATCTCGACGAGCTGCAAGACCTGCTGGGCCAGCCTCAGACGCCGAACGCGCAGTTCGGCATGTGGACCAACGGCCTCGACTTCTTCTTCCTGCATCGTGAGTCCACCAACTTCGGCGTCAAGTTCGACCCGCGGGCGGACTGGCCGCTCAGCCATGACAGTTTGAGTGGCACCTTCGGCTCGGCGGTCCGGCTACGCCGGGGCGAGGCCGCGATGCTCAAGACGGCGTTCCGGCGCTGTCACAACTTCGTGCACGGCAACGAAGGACTGCCCAAGGATGCGGCGTTCTGGCAGTTCCTCTATGTCATCTTCGCCAAGGTGTACGACGAGCTGGAGAGCCGGCGGCTCGGTATCCCGCGCCGCTTCTACGCATTGCCGAACGAGCCGTTCGACGATGCCGGGCGTGAGGCGATCAGCGATCGGGTGAAGGCGTTGTTCGCGGACGTGAAGAAGAAGTACAAGAACTTCACCGAGCGTGACGAAATCACGATGTCTAACAGAGCGCTGGCCTTCATCGTCGGCGAGCTGTCCTCTTACGACCTGGCCGCCACCGACATCGACGTGAAGGGCATCGCCTACCAGGAGCTCGTGGGCATCAACCTGCGCGGCGACCGAGGTCAGTATTTCACGCCGCGGGGTGCCGTCGAACTCATGGTCGAGATCCTCGACCCACAAGAGAACGATGTCGTGTTCGATCCGGCCTGTGGCACCGGAGGATTCCTCCGCGAAACTCTGCGTCACCTGCTCAAGAAGTGGCAGGCCGAGGAAGGCACCACCGGGCTGCCGGACACCGAGGAACAGCTCGAGACCCACCGGGAACGGCTCGCGGCGTACGTCGAAAATCATCTGTACGGGGCGGACTTCGACCCCTTCCTGGTTCGGGCCACCAGTATGAGTGTCATGCTCCTCACCGGCGTGACGGGCAACGTCTTCTACATGGATTCGCTGGCCTTCCCCCACGGGCACCTGTCCGGTGTGGCAGAGGCCCGGACCCGACTGCCGCTGGCCCCCATCGGAGATCCGACCGCCAGACCTGTCGTCGACATCCTAATGACGAACCCTCCCTTCGGCACCGATATCAAGATCGAGGACCAAGACGTTCTGAACCACTACCGGGACGGCGTCGCCCAGCCCTGGTCGCGAAACAAAGAGACCGGTGCCGTCGAGGCCACACCGGGCGGCCGGGTTTCGGCCATGTCTCCGGAGCAGCTGTTCATCCAGCGCGCCGTGGAGTGGGTCAAACCGAGCGGCAAGCTCGGCATCGTCTTGCCCAACGGTATCCTTTCCAACCCCGGCCCGTCCGACGAGGGAATCCGGCGCTGGATCCTAGACAACTGCTGGGTGCTGGCCAGCATCGAGCTGCCGGTCGAGACGTTCGTGCACGATGCGAACGTCAACATCCTGACGTCACTGCTGTTCCTCAAGCGCAAGACGGACCGGGAACGCCGGGCGGCCAACCTCGGTCAGCAGCTCGACTACCCGGTCTTCATGGCCGTGGCCGAGAAAGTCGGGTTCGACCGGCGCGGAAACCCGGTGTACAAGCGGCGCCCGGACGGCGAGGTGATCACCGAACCCAGGGAGTACGTGGAGAACGTCCGGCGCAACGGAGTCCAGACGGTTCGGCGGATCACCCGCCGGGAGAAGGCCATCGACAACGACCTGCCGGTGATCGCCGAGCGATACCGGGAGTTCCGCAAACAGCACCCGGAACCCGGGGAAACCCGATGATCACCCGCGTCGAGGCCTACGGGTATCGCTGTTTTCCGCGGCTGAGCGTGGACTACGGCCGGTACCACGTGCTGGCCGGCGGTAACGGTGCGGGAAAGACCACACTGCTCGACATCCCGGTGTTGCTCGGTGACCTGCTCGGTCAGCAGCGGGCGGCCGACGCGTTCCTGCGGCCCCAGGCCGCACGGCGCTCGCCGCGAGCGCGGACCCTGACCGAGCTGCTGCACCAGGGCCGCGGCGACTCGCTCATGTTCTCGATAGAGGCCCGATTGCCTGCCGACATCGAGAACCAGATGGCGGGCCGCAGCACCGCGTCCCTTGCCGATCAAACCCCCACCCACCTTCGGTACGAAGTGCGCCTCGAGGTGTTCAGCTACGAACTGCGGGTCGTGGAGGAATATCTGTTCCTTTTCTCCGACCGAGGGCACCGGCCGGAGCCGGGAGTTCCGCTGCAGGGTGCCTCGATAGTGCAGAAGCGCACGAAGAACGGGCAGGCGATCATCCGCCGGCCCGGGGCTGGCGAGAGCACCCGATTCTGGGTCGAGACCACGACCCGCGGGCCGCGCATCCCGGAACTGCGGGTGCCGCCGGGCCAGCTGGCGCTCGGCGCGGTCCTCGCCGATCCGGGCCTGTTCCCTGCGGCGCTCTGGCTCGGCCAGTTGCTGCGGGAGGGGGTCGTGTTCTACGACCCGGACTGGGACGGCCTGCGTGAGGCGGCGCCACCCGGTGATCCTGTTCGGCTCCTGCCGGACGGACGCAACACCCCATGGCTGGCCCTCCACCTGCAACAGTCCGACCCGGACCGATACCGATTCTGGGTGGACCACGTCCGGACCGCACTGCCGCAGGTCGCCGACATCACCGCCGTGGAACGCGAGGAGGACCACTACGCCTACTTCGTGGTCGAGTACGTCGGCGGATACCGGGTGACCTCGTCCGGGCTCTCCGAAGGAACCCTGCGGATTCTCGCGTTGTCGCTGCTGCCCTACCTGCCGACCTCGGCGATACCGCGACTGCTCGCCACGGAGGAACCGGAGAACGGCATCCACCCGCGAGCCATCGAAACCGTGGTGCAGTCACTCGGTTCGATATATGACGCACAGGTCCTGGTCTCCACCCAGTCGCCCATCGTGCTGGCCAACACCGACCTGCACGATGTTCTCGCCGCTCGGATCGGCGCCGACGGCGCGGTCACCGTCATCCCCGGAAACGAGCATCCTCAACTGCGGGAATGGCAAGGAAACATCGATATCGGTACGCTCTTCGCCGCCGGAGTCCTCTCGTGACGGCCTTTCACCCAGGGGAGTCATGCCAGCCAGCAAGCGTGACGTCGTCTTTCTAGTCGCCGACGGTTCGATGGAACAGATGGTCCGTGGGTTCGTAGGTGAGCAGAAGGCGCACCTCAAGCTCGGCTGTGGCCGATTCACCGTCGAGCCGACCGACATCGTCGTCGCCTCCCGGCGTGACCCGGAGGTGTACGGCCTCGCACATCAGTTGCTGCGACCCTACGCCACCACCCACCGGCACGCCGTGGTGATGCTCGACAACGACTGGGAAGGTAGCCCAGGGGTCAAGAAGATCCGCGACCGGATCGCTAAGAATGTCGGCCAGGAATGGGACGAGTACGCGGTGATCGTGCTCGACCCCGAACTGGAGGCGTGGGTCTGGCAGGACAACCCGAGTCTGGCCCCCGCGCTCGGCTGCCCACCGAACTTTCGGCAGCTCCTCGCCACGAGCGGGCATTGGCCGGTCGGCCAGGCCAAACCGGCCGACCCGAAGAAGGCCCTGGAGTACCTGCGCCGCCGGCATCGCGCCGACCCGTCGAAGGCGGTCTTCCGCCGCGTGGCCGGCCGGGTGTCGGTCCGCAACTGCACCGATGGTGCTTTCCTTCAACTCCGCGACACGTTGCGTGACTGGTTTCCCGAGGAGACCCTGTGAAAATCGCTGCCCTCGACAACCCGGTACGCGCCAGCTGGCTCGCCGAACAGGGCTCCCGTCTCGATGCCGGACCATTCGTCTCTGAGGCCTATTCGATTCGGATGTCACTCGAACGACTTCCGCTCACCGAACCGTTGCATGAGGTGACTGCCGGTATTTTTAATGCTGGCCGATTTCGACGGCAATGGACCAACAGCTCCGACCACGGCGTTCCTTTTCTGGGTAGCGCCGACATCTTTGAAGCCGACCTTCCTCGCCCTCCAATGATAACGAAGAAATCGGCTGCGGCGAATCCTCGGCTCCTGATCAAACCTGGCTGGACCCTTATTACATGTTCCGGAATGACTGCCGGACGGGTCACATATTCACGTTTAAGCATGGCTGGAAGTGCCTGCAGCCAGCATGTCATGCGGGTGGTGCCGAACGAGCAGAAGATTCCGGCCGGTTACCTTTACACATTCCTTGCAGGCCCACTCGGTGTCTCCATGATCAAGGGTGGCATTTACGGCACGAGTGTGCGCCACATCGAGCCGAGCCACATCACTGACATACCGGTGCCTCGGATCGGCGAATCGGCGGAACTGAGGATCGATGACCTGATCCGGCAAGCGATGAACGACAGGCAACGATTCGAGGAGGGGGTTGCCGCCGCTACCGCAGACCTCTTCAACTCGGCGGGACTCTCGGAACTGCTCGAAGAAAATTGGCACGACCAACCCCGCGATATCGACTTTAGCGTCAATGACTTAAGCTCGGAGAGCATCAGAGCACTTAGTTTTTCGCCTCGTGCGCGACGCATTCTTGATGCGCTGAGATGTGTTCCGCATCTCGAGCTGGGAAAGATTTGCAATGGAGGGTCGCTCGATTCGGGTGCTCGCTTCAAGCGAATTGACAGTGATCCGGGGAACGGTGCTCGACTGATCGGCCAGCGGCAGGGATTCTGGCTCCGACCTGAAGGAAGATGGATCGACACTCGGCGCGCCCCCAAAGGGGTCTTTGCCGTCGATGAAACCGTCTTGATCGCGGCTCAAGGAACGCTTGGTGAGAGCGAAGTCTTCTGTCGGCCGATCTTTGTAACTGGTAGCTGGCTAGATTCTGTCTACACGCAACACTTTCTTCGCGTCGTATCGGGAAATCCGGACTTTCCGGGCGCCTACTTGTACGCCTTCTTGCGGTCAGAGCCAGCATTCCGGTCACTACGCTCGATGAGCGTCGGCGGAAAGCAGCAGGACATTCATCCGAGGATGCGGGCCATGCTGCCGGTGCCGATGTGCACGGCGGAGGATCGGGAGCGGATTGCGGGGACGGTGAGGGCGGCGTATCGGGCTCGGGACGAGGCTGATAAGAAAGAGGACCAGGCATTTGCTCTGCTGGATGCAGCGGTGCGAGAGGCGGCTCGGTAGCGATGGCGCAGATCGTCGGCGGGGGCCCTCCGGCCAACGATGCTGAACGCCGCGTGCTGCGGCACCTGGCTGAGCAGGCCCCCGCCGACTGGATCATCCTGCACAACATCGAGATCCCGGAGCGCGGCGACAGCTACGAGATCGACATCGTCGTGATCAATGCGCGCGGCGTCTGCCTGATCGACGTCAAAGGCACTCGGGGACGCGTGGAGGTCGCGGGGACCGAATGGTTCCCAGCCGGTCGGCCGCCGTTCTTCTCGCCCGTGCGTAAACTGCGCGGCCACGCCCGTACCGTGAAAGGTCTCCTGACCCGACATCGGCCTGCGCTGTCCCGGGTGTATGTCGACCAGCTCGTCGCGTTGGTCGGGCCGGAGGCCCGCCTGGTCGACTCCAGCGACCGGGCCGATGCGGACGCCCTGCACGTCACCGACATGGAGGGGCTGATCCCGGCGCTCGCCGACGTCTCCCGGGTGCGGGCGGGGATGGCGCGCGACGTCCGGCAGCACCAGGCCGCGATCGTCGCGGCTCTCACCGGCGCGGTTCGCCGGCCCACCGGTCCGCAGCGATTCGGCGACTGGGTGGTGTCCGAACGGCTCGGTGGTGACGCCGAGGTCACCGAGTACCGGGCCCGCAACGCCGAAGCCGGCGCTGGTGAGACGGTCCTGCTGCGGGTGTACCGGGCCAATCCGCTGCTGCCGGAACGCGAGCGGGAAGCACAGAAGTACAAGATCGCCAACGCCTACGAGATGCTGGCGAAACTGCCTCCGAGCCCGTTCATCGTGGGGCGCCGGACGTTCTTCGCCACCGAGGACGGCAGCCGTTTCGTGTTGGTCCTCGACGACACGCGGGGGCAGGCGCTCGCGGTGCACCTGCGGGATCCGCGGCAGACATTGGGCGCGGACGCGAAGCTGCGGGTTTTCGCCGACATGATGCGCGGGCTGGCGCACGCGCACGCCTACGGCGTGTTGCACCGGGCGCTGACCCCGACCGCGGTGCTGGTGCAGACCGACAACAGCCGGGCGCTGCTGACCGGATTCGACTACGCCCGCCCGGAGGGGCCACGCGACTACACCGTCGTCGACGAGCTGACCAGCGTGCTCGACCCGGCCTATGTGGCGCCGGAGTGCCATAACCGGGCGCAGGCCATGAGCCAGGCCTCGGACGTCTACGCCGCCGGGGTGATCGGGTACCAGTTGCTCACCGGAGAGCTGCCGTTCGCGTCGACCGAGGACCAGTTTCGCCGGGGCAGCGAGTTGCCGGACTCGGTGCTGTCCGAAGCGCGGGTGGATCCGGCGCTGGCGGCACTGCTGCGCCGGATGTGTGCCCTCGCACCCTCCGGCCGGCCTGCTGCGACACAGGTGCTGCGGGAGTTGCAGCGGCTGGCCCGGGTCGCAGCCGCAGCGCAACCTCGCACGGCCGTTCCGCCAGCGTCGCGCACCGACTACGGCAGTCTGCAGCCGGGGCATCAGCTGACCGCCAAGTATCAGGTCCGGACCAGGTTGGGGGCCGGACGGTTCGGCACCGTCTACCGGGTCTACGACAACCTGGCCGACGAGGAACGCGTCATCAAGATCGTTCATCGAGTGTCCGAGTCAGCGATCGAGCGGCTCAAGCAGGAGTTCAAACTCCTGCTGAACCTGCCGCTGCACCGCAGCATCGTGGTGGTGCGCGAGGCGGACTACCTCGAGCTCGGCCGGGTGCCCTACGTGGTCTTCGAGTACATCGAGGGGCGGGACGCGAAGGCGCTGGTCACCGAGCGGGCGCTCGGGCCGGCCGACGTGGTGCGCTTCGGCGCCGACGTGGCCGAAGGCCTGGCTCATCTGCACCAGGAGGGGATCTTCCACTGCGACGTCAAGCCGGCCAACCTGCTGCGCACCGATGCGGGTTGCAGGATCCTTGACTTCAATGTGGCGACCCGGGCCGACGACAGCCTGTCCCAGGTGGGCGGCACCCCCCAGTACGCCCCGCCGGACTACGTCGCGGGCCGCCCCACCACCGCCGACCTGGTCGACCGCGATCTGTACGGGCTGGGGGTCACACTCTACGAACTGCTCACCGGAGAGTGGCCCTTCGCCGGTGGGGTACGGCGGGCCACCAGTGAACGGGCGGTCGACCCGCGGACCCGGCCCGGGTTGGGCAGCCTCTCCGACGTCCTGATCGAGGTCCTGATGCGGGCCATCGCTCCGTGGCGCAGCGAACGGTACTCCGACGCGGGCGAGTTCCTGGGGGCGCTGCGTGCGATCGGTGACCGGGTGCATCAGCCGGTCGCACCCGCGCCGGTCGCGCCGAAGCCGGTGCCGGCGCCGACGGCGGGTCGCAACCCGTTTCTCGAGCAGTTGCGCTCGCTGTACAGCCAGAGCGACGGCAGCAACGCCGGCACCCGCAGCGGTGGCCAGGACCTCGACCTGTACGTGCCCACAGCCTTGGACGACAAGCTGACTCCGGCGGTGCTGTCCGGCAGATTCCGTTTGGTGATCATCACGGGAAACGCCGGTGATGGTAAGACGGCCTACCTGCATCGGTTGCTGCGCGACGCGTCAAGTGGCGACCCGGGCTCGGTGGTGTACCGCGACAACGGCGCCGACCTGCGACTGCCTGACGGGCGATGGCTGCGCACGAACCACGACGGCAGCCAGGACGAGGGCGATCGTACGAATGACGAGGTCCTGATGGACTTCTTCGGCCCGTTCAGCGGGGGCACCATGACAGGGAAGGCCGACGAGACCAGGCTCGTGGCGATCAACGAGGGTCGGCTGGTCGACTTCGTCGACGCCCACGCGCAGGACTTTCCGGCGCTCGCGGCGCGAGTGCGCGCGGGCTTGACCGGAACCGCCGACAGCGGCGTGGTTGCGGTGATCAACCTGAACCGGCGGAGTCTGCTCACCGGCTTCGATGACGCTGATCAGTCGGTATTCGACCGGTTACTCACCCGGATGACCGATCCGAGCCGGTGGCGGGCGTGTGGAGGATGCCCGTTGGCCGCCGACTGTTACGCCCGACACAACGCGCAAACCCTGGCCAATCAGGGCGTTGGCCCGAAGATCGTCGGTCGGCTCCGGGCGTTGTTCACCATGACCTCGCTGCGCGGAGTGCAGCACGTGACCATGCGCGACGTCGGTTCCGCCCTGGCCTACCTGTTGACCTCGGGGCGCAACTGCGAGCAGATCCATCAGCTGTACGCCAGCGGCGACAGCGACACGATCCTGGACGGCTTCTACTTCAACAGCTGGATCGGTCCGGCAGGCGGCCGAGACCGGCTGCTGTCGCTGCTCTCCCAACTGGACGTGGCGGTGTCCGCTGACCCTGCCCTGGATCGACGTCTGGATTATGTCGGCCCGGACGCCGGCCGGGCACTGATGACGATCGACCAGCGCGGCGACTACGATCTGCGGCTGCTGACCGACGCCTTCGTCAAGCTGCCGCGCGGCGCTGCGGCGACCGCCGAGGAGAGCACGGCGCACCGCCGATATCTCGCGGCTGCCCGGCGTAGGTTCTACTTCGAATGCGTCGACGCCGATCGTTCGGCCGGGATGCTGCCCTACCGCTCGGCGCAGACGTTCACGCGGTTGCTTGAGCAACCGGAGACCGCGCCCGGCTATCTGCCCGCCCTGATCGCGGCGGTCAACCGAGGCGAAGGGCTGTCCGGCGCTGCGGTCTCCGGTGGGGCGCTGGCCTTGCAGGTCCGCCCGGTGCCCGGCAGTACGGTCCGTAGCTACCGGCTCTTTCCTGCGAACAGCCTCCAGCTGCAGCCGGCCGGCCACCCGGCCTCCCCCTATCTGGAGGGCGGCCATCGGGAACTGGTGCTCGGTTATCGGGGCGCCGGCGGACACCGGGCGGAACTGGAGATCCGGCTGGACCTGTTCGAACTGCTGTACCAGTTGGGCAACGGCCACCTGCCGAGTGCGGCCGAACGACAGGGCCTGTACCTGGGACTGACCATCTTCAAGAACGAGCTGTCGGCCACCCCGTACCGGGAGATCCTGCTCACCGTCGCCGGCGAGGACGTGCGCCGGATCCGCATCGTCGAAGGCGGCACCCTGGTGATGGATGCTCCCGCCGTCGTGAACGCCCCGGAAGCGGAGGCTTGATGGGACTCCAACGCCAGGATCGGGAATTCCGTCACCCAGGTGTGAGCTTCCTGGACTACAAGCAGCTCGACATGGATCGTGTGCTCACCGGGCTGCTGCCCCGGCTGTGGTTCGGTGGCGCGCCCAGCGTGGTGATCGGCCAGCCGGACGGCATCCCGATCGAGAAATATGTCGACCTCGTCCTGGAAAACCCGGATCAGTTCCGCGGCTTCGACCCTGCCCTGACCTATCGATGGTTGGAGACGAACCTGCTGGACCTGGTCAACCGCGGAAAACCGGGCCAAGCGGTGGCCGGGATGCGACCGTTGCACGGCTTCGCCTATCGATATCGGGTGGGTAAACGGTCTCGTCCGTACGGCGCTGACGAGCAGCTGTATTGGATGATCCGGCATGAGCCCGGTGGTCGTGGGGCCCGGGTGCTGGAGGACCTCAAGCGTTTCTTCTTCGCCGGTGTGGACGGACGCACCGAGACACCGACTGCGGACGCCGCGGTCGACGTCGAGACGCAAGCGCTGATCAACCTGGCTCAGGTGCTGCGGCAGCAGGTCACCGACCGGGAAGGGAAGGCCGCACAGGGTTATCCGCCGCTGGATGCGGCGTCGGCACGCCTGATGGCCGACGACATCATCAAGCTGATGGACCACCAGGGGGTCATTCCGCGGTCGGTACTGGTCGACCATCTGAAGATCCTCTTCGCGTTCCACCTGGCCCGATACCATCTGCGGCTGATGCGGCTGCTGCCGCAGCGCCTCGCCGGGCAGGCCGGTGACCCTGAGTGCGGCTTCTTCCTCGACGTGGCCGGCGTGCCCGGTACGCCCGCGGCAGCGCTGGCCGAACGCAGCGCCCGATACTGGTACGCCCGGATGCCCGAGTTCATCCAGGGCACCTTCACCGTGCGCAAGCTCGACGATCTGGCCGCGCACCTCGTCCGGGCCGGTAAACGTCGTCGGCCGGCGGCGGGGGTGTTCGCGGTCCCGGAGCTGCTGCAACTGCTGGAACCCCGGTACCGCGCCGACCGGGAGACCTTCGCCAAATCACGCCTGCCCGGGGTGCTCAGTGCGGTGAGCGGATCCGAGGAAGATCCGGATCCGATGGTCGCTGACCTGGTCGGGCTGGGGCTCGACTCGTTCACTACGTACCTGGAGATCATCTCGAGTTGCCGGGTGGGGTTCCATCGCAAGTACCTCACCGAATGCCTCGATACGCTGATGCTCAAGAATCGTCCCGGCGCGATGATCGCCCAGCCGCGCCGAGCCGAGCGCCGGTTCGTCTTCGACAGCCGGCTGTTGGAGGTGCTGCTGCAGCTCGCCCTGTTGCGGCCCGACGGTCACGGTGGCCTGCACACCGAGCCGATCCGCGTCGACGAGTTCCTCGCCGAGCTCCGCGAGAAATACGGCCTGTACATCGATCGGCTGCCGGCCGGTGACGGCTTCGGCACACCGACCCTCACCGATCAGGCGGCGTTGCGTGCCAACCGTACGGCGTTCGTCGCCAAGCTGCGGGAGATCGGTTTCTACAACGACCTTTCCGACGCGTACCTCACCCAGACCATCACGCCCCGATACCTCCTCACCTCGGCTGGACCATCACGATGAGCACTGGGCTGCGGGAGATCACCGACGCCGACTTCGACGAAGCCCTCGAACGGGTACTCGTCCCGCGACTGTCCGCCTTGCTGGCCGCCCGCGGGCCGGGACACTGCGCCAGGGTCGCCGACGTTCCGGCCCCGCTGGCCGAACGGTTGTGTCGCAGACTGCGTGAGGCCGTCGGCGACCGGGCGCAGATTCACGTCCTCGGGCAGCAGGCGGACGTCGCTTCCGATGTGGCCGTGACCAGTACCAAACTCGTCGAACTGCGCAACCCGGACGCGCAGGGCAGGCTACGTCCTCCCCTACTGGTGTTCCTTCCGCCTGGTATCCACGTCAGCGCCGAAGACTCCTTCGACGTCCCCACCTTCGAGGACGTCGTTCTCGGCGAGGTCTATCCCGAACTGGCCGCTCAGTTGATGGTGAGCTTGCCGGACGAGCTTCGGCACGACCTCCTGGAGATGTTCGCCGCGATCGACGATCATGCGGCCCGCCCGGCCGGAACGGCCGAGAGGGCACGATACCTGCTGACCGTGGCCGGCAACGACCATGACCGGCAGGCCGCCGGCGCGGCGCTCTTCGAACTCGGACTGATCCCCGACTTCGAAGTCTTCACCGAGCCTGCCACCCTGTCGGCACGGATCCGGCGCAACGCCGCTGCGGTCAGCGTGCTGAGCACCCCGGACCGTTCCGCGCGCCAGCGGGTGATCGCTCTGCGACTGACCGACCCGAGCTTTCGGTCCCGGCTTGCCGACTATCTGACCAGGACCGGACTGGACGATTTGCGGTCCTGGACCCGGCCCATCGTCGTCGACCATGCCAACTGGCCGTTGGCCTTCCAACACTGGCCGCTGGCCGAAGAGCAGCCGGTTCACCACGTCACGATCCAGGTCCAGGAACTGGGCCTGCCGCTCGCCGGTGGACAGTCGGAGCACGCCGTCCATCCGGTACTAGGCACCATCACCGGCCAGCCTTACCTGATCGCCGGCACGACCGGAATCACCCAGTTGCCGGTCACCTTCCGCGTAACACCTGATCCGCGCACCGTCACAGGGCTGGCCCGATTCGTCGTGCAGCTTGTCTCCGAGGAATCCGGCCCGACCGGTGTGCAAGGCACGGTGAAGGTCTCCACCACCGCACGTGACCTTTACCGCGCCAACCTGCGGAAGCTTCGCACCGCGAACCTTGAGCCAGGCTGGCACTATGTGCGGGTCCTGCCGCTGGACGCTGCGGGGGTGGAACTACCGAGTGCCGAGCGACGGCGGCGACATGCGGTCGACGTGGTTCCCGGCGGAAATCCGCCCGAGGAGAGCGACCGCTTCTACGTGGTCGCCGACGGCGACGATTTGGTCGAGCCGCCGGCACGCCAGCAAGTAATCAAGGGTGACGGCGTCACCCAAGTGCTACGACAACTACAGTTCGCGGCCCTCGCCGACGGTCGGGACTGGCAGACCGTCGACTGCCGCTCGGTGTCCTGGAAGAGCCGGGATCGTGGCAGCCTTCAGGTCGGCTTCGGCCCGCACGGCAGCGCAGAAATCCTCGTGGGCCCGGTCCTCGCCGAGCTGGAACGGGAGATCCTCGCTCACCCCGGTCAGACGAGACCCACGAGAGTCAGCGTGATCAGCGAGGCACCCGCTGAGATCCACCGCCTCGATCCCGCCCCCACCGGCCCGGATACAGTCCCGGATGAGTCGACAGCGCTGCTTCTACAGGCCAGGGCGGCCGTTTTCGCGGCCATCGCCGGTACCGATGACATGATCCTGGCCGGCCGTGACCTGATTGTGCTCCGCGAACCGGTCATCGCGTATGCCCAGGCCTACGCCACCGCCCTGAGGTGGCTCCTGCACCGGTCACAACAGTCCTCCGGACCGGGGCCACTGCGCGACCTGACCTCGTTGCTGCGCATCGACACCGTTCAGGTCGACTACCGGGACACCAGCGGCGTCCACCGAGAGATTGCTCTCGTGGCGCCAACCCACCCGCTGCGGATGTTGTGGTTGTTGACCTGGGCTGAACTCGGTGGCAAGTGGCTCGCGGACTCGGCGGCGGCTGACCCTGCGACCCTGCTCGCTGCCGGTCAGACACTCATGGAGCTCGAACCCACCGGTTTTCCGCTGACCGTGGTGATCGGCAGTGGGCGGCTGACGATGGCGGTCGCGAACCTCAACCCGTACTGGGGGGTTTATCTTCCGTCGGAGACCAACGACCCGCAAACCGTGCTGATGGATCTCGCCCAGGCGCTGAAAGTCGGCGGCAGCCCGACAGCGAGCGGCGCGATCTCGGTGTCGCCCGGCAAACTGGCCGACCGGCTGGAGCGATATCTGCGCATGCATCCGTACGTGAGTACGCTGGTGCTGTGTGCGGTCAACGCGGGCCGCGGAGACGTTCTGGCAGACACCTTGCTCGAGCTTGAACGGCGGCCCGCCACCAGCCGCCTCCGCTACGACGTCCGGTTGTTCACCGCCGACCCGCAGACGCCGGGTATCGGTGCGGCGCTCGCCGACCTCCTCAGTGGCTCCTGGAGCAGTGCGGCCGAGGCCGAAGTGTTCGCCATGCCGTCGGCAACCGCGCTCGCGCCGAAACTGTCCGTCGCCATCCGGCCGTTGGCCGAGTACCGATCGGCGACCAGCCGGCACACGGCCCACGTGACAGTTCTGTTCGACGCCTTCACCGGTGAGCATTTCGACGTCTGCGACGACGATCAACCCGCACCCGTCCCGGTACACGGCCTCGTCCAGTCCATGCGGGTGCAGTTCGTCGATACGGAGACCGCTGTCGCATGGCACAAACAACCACGACATGGCAAGGCCCGCGACCTACCCGGCGCTGAAGAATGCACCGACCTCCTGGCTGCGTTGCCGTCGACGATCGCCGAGGCCACAGCGACCGTGACCACCGGTGAATCCGGGCTGGGTCGCGTCCCGCGTATCACGCTCAGCCTCGACGCCGATGACACCGCCCTGTTGCATCAGGCCCATCGGTGTAGTGACTGGGTCATCACCGTCGATCGCACCCTGGGCGTCGAATACTTCGACAGCCCGGGAAGCACCCGCCGGCCCGCATACGTGATCGACTACGCCCCGGACGGAGATGCCGGGCTCGACCACCATGTGGTGGTCAGCTCCCGATCAGTTGACGAGTTGCGCGCCATGCTCAACCCGATGGTGGATCAGCACGGGGTGCACATCGACCGCCGCCATGCCGGGACCTTCTTCGATCAGCTCCGGTTGCTGTCCGGGCGCCTTGCCTTCAAGATCGCTTCGACGGCACCCAACCAGCGCACCGAGGTCCTCGGCCTGGCCATGGCCCGGCTCTACCTCGACTACCAGGGTGTGCTGCAGGACCAGATCCTCGTCCCGCTCGACGCTCACCTGGAGCTCTACCGGGAAGCACGACGGCGAGCCGACGAAATCGCCGAGAGCGTCACCCTGCACCGCACCGATCTCGCGCTCTTCAGCCTGGACGCGCGACGGCGCGTGATCACCTGCCGTCTCGTCGAGGTCAAATGCCATACCGCACTCACCAGCGTCGCCGACGTACAGCACCTGCGTGACAAGATATTCGAGCAGCTGGAACGTAGCGAGAGCGTGTTGCGTGCAAGCTTCGACCCCGGCCTCAGGCTGCCGGACCGTCCCGACCGGCCGGTACGCAATGCCGAACTCGCCACTCTGCTGCGCCACTACCTCGCCAGGGCGCTCCGGCATGGCGTCATGAATCCAACCGTCGCCGTCGAGGCGGAATGGCTGCTCGACAACCTGGACGACGGCTACCGACTGGACTTCACGCGCACCGGATTGATCTTCGATCTCAGCGGTGCCGGCGCTGGCGCCGAAACCGAGGCGGGCGTCGAATTTCATCACATCGGCCGCGACCTCATCGAAGACCTCCTCGGTGCGATAGTGACCGATCCGGTGCTGGCTGCCGGAGCGGGCGATGGACAGACCTCCGCCACGATGTCTAGCCTCGATCTCAGCGTTCCGCGGCCGGCTGAAGCCGCCTTCCGAGCCCCCGTGCGGTCGCACGACATCCCAGCGGAGCGGCCTACGCCGCCGGAGCCGGCACCAGCCGCGGACGATCCTCCGGCTGCTGACGGCGGCAATGGCGAGGCTGAGCCGCCGAAACTGGTCGAGCGGGCCTCACCTGTCGCAGACAACCCGGCCGAGCCCGATCTGCCGCTCATTCGCCGGTCGGCTGCCACCACTGGTGGTCCGGACGTGTTCGTGGGGGCGACCCGTCCATCACCCCAGTACGGTGTGATCGGCGAGGCCGCGGGTCGGCGGATCGCCCTGGACCTCAACGAGACGCACACGATCAGTCTCTTCGGGGTTCAGGGCAGTGGAAAGAGCTACACGCTCGGTTCCGTCATCGAAGCAGTGTCGTTGCCGGTCCCAGAACTCAACCGGTTACCCAAGCCGCTGGCCACCATCGTCTTCCACTACAGCCCGACGATGACGTACACCCCCGAGTTCGCCAGCATGGTGGAACCCAACGACGACACCGAAATGTTGGAACGCCTGCGGCAACGGTATGGAGCCGAGCCCGCAGCCCTTACCGACGTCGTCATGTTGGTGCCCGCCGACCAGGTCGATGCACGTAGGACCGAGTATCCCGCCATCGAGGTCCACCCGCTGAAGTTCAGCTCCGACGAATTGCGGGCCAGCCACTGGCGCTTCCTCATGGGAGCTCTCGGCAATCAGTCGACCTACATCCGCCAGCTCAACCGGATCATGCGTACCAACCGTTCTGGACTGACCCTGGAAGTCCTTCGCGACGGCATCGACCAGTCCTCGCTGAGCGATCAGATCAAGCAACTCGCCCATCAGCGGCTCGACCTGGCGGCCGACTACATTGACGACGACGTCCATATTCAGGATCTCGTACAGCCGGGTCGCTTGATCATCGTCGACCTCCGCGACGAGCTCATCGAGAAGGACGAAGCGCTCGGCCTGTTCGTCGTCCTCATGGAACTCTTCTCCGAAGCGACCAACGAGGGCGAGCGATTCAACAAGCTCGTCGTCTTCGACGAGGCGCACAAGTACATCGAAAGCCCAGACCTGGTACACGGACTGATCGAAAGCGTTCGGGAGATGCGCCACAAGGGCATGAGCATCCTCGTGGCCAGCCAGGATCCACCGTCAGTGCCCATCCCGCTCATCGAACTCTCCAACCACGTAATCCTGCACCGATTCACCTCCCCGGCCTGGCTGAAGCATCTACAGAAAGCCAACGCGGCGTTCGCCAGCCTGACTCCGGCCAAACTCGCCGCACTCGGTCGGGGCGAGGCGTATCTCTGGTCCAACAAGTCCACCGACGCGTCTTTCAGCCATGGCGCTGTCAAGATCTCGCTACGCCCGCGCGTCACTCGCCACGGGGGCGCCACGAGGACGGCAGTGTAGAACCGGCTTGCGTGCCCACCCAGGCGCGCAAGCCGGTAGCGCTGTGGTGAAGGTCCGTAGCCTGCAATACAGGTGCCGTCGCATGTGGACATTGTGCGGGCCAGACCGCTTTGTCGCTCCTCCGACCGGGCCGATACGGAGAACTCCTCGGTGCAGTGGTCGTCCGATCGGCTCAAGGCTATGCAGCGATGTGATTTTCGCCTTGTGCCGGTCACCGTCCAGTTGCATAGTCGCTCTACGGCTTTGGCCGAATTCGGAGGGGATGAGAGTGTCGCAAGCTTCAGAGTTCCTCCGAGACAGGGAAGACGCCTGGGCACCTGCCTTGCGCGCCGTATCACTTGCCTCCGAACTCGACACGTCCGAGGACGAGGTCAAGGGCGTCATACGCGCGCTCGGCCGGGTCTTGGCGGACAGTGCGTCGTACGACCGCCGTCGGCTGCTTTCCTATCGGTACCCCGCATGCCTGGTGGTCGGTCTTGCCGGCATCGGCGCTGTCGGCTACGAACACGGCAACTACTGGGGCGCCGTTCACGAGATGGCGCCGGGCTGGGTCGACCAGGCCCAGTGGGGCGGGCTGTTTCGCGCCAACCTCGACCGGTTCAGCCTGGCCCGATTCCCGGGGCTGCCGCAAGTGAACGTCGGCGAGATTCTGATGCACGCCGGTGTGCCCGCGTACTGCATCGGCGATTTGCTGAACCTGCTGCTTCAACGACTGGCCCGCGACCCTGGTATGTCCGCGGAGCAGTTCCTGGCGTGGGCGCTGACTCCCGGGCGCGAGTCCCGCCTGTTCGAGCTGGACAAACCCGTCCAGCGATTCCTCCAGTACGGTGGTGACTACGCCGAAGATCTTGTCGACCGCTGTATCGACTTGCTGGAACGCCTGCGCCAGCCGGTGTTCCACACCGACGGGCTCGGCCTTCCGGTGCACCTGGTCGCCAAGGCGCAGCAACTCGCTGAGTTGGGCTGGCTCGACTGGAGCGGCGTCACCGAACGCGTGGACTATGGGCCGCGGTCCAGCTTCTCCCGCCCCTATCTGGAGCTTGAGCCGTTTGGGCGAGGGCTCGTGGTGAGTCTGCCGGCGGTGCCCGACGCCGCCGACGGCCAGGTGGTGTGGCAGGTACGTGTTGACGGTGACGCGCAGAATGTCGTCAGCCGATCGATGTGGCCGGGCGGGCGTGAAACCGCGCCCGCGACGGCGATGACCCTTGCCCGTCCCGCCCGTCGGCTCATTGTCGAACTCGCCGCCCACGATCAGGAATTCGAGATCGAGATCGTCGACCCGCGGGATCCGCTGTTGGTATTCACCGAAGACGGTCGCCGCGCGCCGGCGACTTCCAGCCTGGCGCCGGAACCCGTCTGGCTGCTCTATCCCCTAGAAACCAACGCGGGAGCACCACTCGAGTTGAATGTTACGGGCGAGTTGCAGGATCTGGGCGACGGCCCAGCCCCATACGGCTGGCTCGGATGGAGGCTGCGCCGCGTCGACCTCCGGGATGTTTCTGAGCTGTGGCTCGGTAACGGCTCGCCTCGGCGGGTCAAGGGTGCACGGCGTGCGCGGCTGAACCTCGACCAGCCGCTGCCTGGTGTGTGCGGCCTCACCGGCGTCCCGGTCGTCGCAACGGCACCGCTATTGACCCTGCCGACCGAGCCTGGTGTACCGACCGAATGGTCCATCCGACTTCGCAGACCAGGGTCCGTGCAGCTGAGCGCCGAAACGGTCACCGTCACCAGTGACACCATCGTCGACCCCTGGCGACGGCTGCCTCGACCCCTCGTCGGCGCGTACGAACTCATCGTCCGCGGGCCTCTCGGCCGAGGACTGTCCCGCACCCTGGAGTTGGCGGAGGGCCTGAATGCCAGGTCCAGCCCCTCCTGGCGGGAGATTGGAGCCGACGGTCTCGAACCCGCAACCGTGCGCGCCGGCCCGAGCCTGCCCGGCCTGACCGTCGCCCCGGCGTTGGTCCAGTTGGGACCCAAGGATGTTGCCGCCGAGTTGCAGATCGACAGCAATGCCGGCGTGACGACCGTGCGGGTGACACCGCCACACATGGCGGTGCAGCGCCTCGGCGCCGGCGGATGCGCCGACTGGTCCCTGCAACCACTGCGTTTGGACACCGAGACGATCGGCGAGGGAGAACTCGTGGTTCGGCTCGCCGAGGCGAGCGACGCGGTACTCGTCGTCAAGGCCGCCGGTCGTGAACTGCAGACCGTTTCTTCCGGTGCCACATACGGGCAGCCATTGGCCCGGTTCCCCCTCGCCGCCGTAGCCGGCACCATCGGGGTATATGGCATCGCGCACCTCGAGGTGCGGATCGGCGAGCAGGATTTTCTCGTGGCTCGTTGCACACCACGGCGCCTTGCCAGTGCGGTACGCATCGACAATGACCGGCTGGTCCTCGACGAAGGCGTGCCCGCGAGCGGGCTGGTCGCTGGTTTGTACCGCGTATTCGCTCCGTGGCTACCGCCCCACGTGATGAGCTTCGACCCGAATCTGGTGAGCGAACCACTACCGATGGAGATCGCTGCTGCAGGCCCGCTGGTGGCGGTCCTTCGCATCGAGGACCCGTGGGTACCGGCGGGGTGGCCCGATTGGCCTGGGGCGGACAACGTCTTCGACATCCCCGATCGCGAGTGGAAGTCGAGCGGGGAAGACACCGCCGCCGACGCGATGTCGGGCTTCCTGGCCGGAGTCGGCGACCTACCCGACCGCCCCGACATCACACCGCTGCTGATCGACCTTTACCACCGCAAGGACGACCTACGCGGGAGAGTGGACCGTGATGTCCGCGGAATGTCCACGATCCTTCGACGCTATCCCTCGCAAACGCTCGCCGGGCTGACGCGGACCAGGGTATCGGCAGACCGGCTGGCCGCCCCGCTGGTGCACTCCGGCCTGGCCGCTCTGCCCTCGAACGTGTACGTCAGCGACCGTGACGAGATCAAGCTGTGGAAGATCAGCCCACTGGCCGGCATGCTCGCTGCAGCTCACCGACTTGGCGACGAAGACCGGACCGAAGAGTTGAGCGAGCAAGTGATAGCCGTTTGCGGAGATGTAGCGCTCGACCTTCTCCGCGGTGAGATTGATTCTCACCGGGCTGTCGGCCGATTCGACGATTCCGCTGCTCGCTTGGCCCAGATACCGATCGAGGCGCGCGATCGGTTCTGGAAAGCGGTGCCTGTCGTGCCGGGTGGTCTGCTCGACGCCGACGAGCGGTTGACGGCAGCACGGCAACTGTTCGACGTGCGGCTCCAACCGGGCATCGCCAGAGTCTCCATTGCGGCCAGGGACCTACTCCTGATCACACAGCAACAGCTTCACGCCGTCGACATTCCGCGTGTGATGGACGCAGTTCGGGCGCGCAATCCGACAACGGGTTGGCGGGCGCTCCCCGCGCTCTCGCTCGCTCTGGCATTCGTGGCACGACTGGCCGCCCGCGGACACACTGGCTGTGACCAGCTACTGCCGCGCATCCTGCCTTATCATGCGACGCTCGCCCGCAGCGCACCACGGCTTGTCACCATTGACCTTCTCCTCGCCGAGCTCACCTTGATCGGATCCGGAGCCGCCCGATGATCCTTGACCCCATTGCCGCCAGCGATGCCATCGTGGCCACCTACCAGCGCTATCTGCGCACCCTGGTGGAGCCGAAGGATCCCACGCTGGCCGCGGCCCTGAACACTGCGATCAACGACGCGATCAGGCAGGAGATAACCAAGGGCCCTCTCCTCGAAGCGACACCGCCCTACCTCACCTCCAGCACACCGCGCCAGCTCATCGACGCCGGGGTCCTCGATCCGGCTATCGCCACCCTCGGCGCCGGACTCAGCCTCGATCGGCCGCTTTACCGGCACCAGGAACGGGCGATCCGCAAGGCTGCCGCCGGTCGCAACCTTGTCGTCGCCACCGGCACAGGTTCTGGCAAGACCGAGAGCTTCCTGCTGCCGATCCTCAATCGCATCATGGCCGAACGGGCGGCCGGAACCCTCGGCCCTGGCGTCCGAGCGCTGCTGCTCTACCCGATGAACGCGCTCGCCAACGACCAGATGAAACGCCTCCGCGGCCTGCTGGCCGAAGCCCCTGACATCACCTTCGGCCGCTACACAGGCGAGACTCGGCAGACTCGCCAGGAAGCCGCTGAGGTCTTTCTTCAACAGAACCCGGGCGAGCGTCCACTCCACAACGAACTGCTCAGCCGCGAGGAAATGCGGCAGCGACCCCCGCACCTCCTACTCACCAACTACGCGATGCTTGAATACCTGCTGCTCCGGCCTCTCGACATGGACCTTTTCGAAGGAGACCACGCCGGGCACTGGCAGTTCATCGTCGTCGACGAGGCGCACGTCTACGACGGCGCCCGCGGGGCGGAACTCGCCATGCTGCTACGCCGATTGATCGACCGGGTCAGCACGGACCACCCGCTGCAGTGCATCGCGACGAGCGCGACCGTCGGCAACGAAATGTTGGCCGTCGCCAGCTTCGCCAGCTCACTGTTCCCGGCCCCGTTCGAGTACGACCCGGCGGACGAGACCAGGCAGGACATCGTCACCGCCGACCGAGTGGAACTCCCACCCGGGCCGGAATGGGGACCACTTCCAGCCGAGGCCTACGCAGAGATTCTGCACGCAGACGATTCCACCGCAGCTGTCGTGACCCAGGCCGAACAGCACGGATACGTCACCGACAACCCGGCCGATGCACTGGCCCATGAGCAACGCGTCCGACGGCTCAGGGCGCTCCTCTTCCACGGGCCGGTGCCACTACATCAAGCTGCGGAGGCACTCTTCGCGACCGGCGACCAAGCGGCTTGCGCCGCGATGGTGGCGCTGGCCAATAGCATCCACGGCACTGACGGTGCGCCGGTGCTCTCCGCCCGCTACCACTTGTTTGCACGTGCCACCGAGGGTGCCTTCACCTGTCTCGGACCCGATGGGCCGCACGTCAGCCTGACGCGACACGAACGATGCGAGCACTGCGGCGACGCCACCTTCGAGTTCGGTACCTGCCGCCGCTGCGGCACCGTCTACCTCTCGGGAACCCTGGAACGGGTCGGCAGCCACTCCGTTTTTCGCTCACGACGCTCCCGGGACGAACCGCAAGTGTGGATGGCGCTCGTCGACCAAGTCGCCACTGACGAAGACGAGGAAGCTGCAGCCGGCCCCGCACCCGCAGCCGGCGAGACCGGAGCGATGTGCACACGATGTGGCATCTTCCAGGTGGGGCCAGCGACCGCCTGCCCTCGTTGCGCCGCTGCGCCGCTGCGTCAGGTGCGCTTCCTGAAGCAACGTAGCGACGAACTTACAGCGTGCCTGGCCTGTGGCGGACGCGGCGACGGCCTCATCCGCCGTCTCTCCAGCGGAAACGAAGCCACCGCCTCGGTCCTCGCCACCGCCCTGTACCAGAAACTGCCCGTGGCATCCGACCCCGTTCAGCAAGGCCTACGCGGGGAGGGACGAAAGCTCCTACTGTTCAGCGACAGCCGACAGTCCGCTGCCTACTTCGCGCCCTACCTGGAGGACTCCTATCAGCGCATGCAGCGCCGACGACTACTCCACGAAGGCGCCGTCGATGCCAGCGCCTCCGGCGACGAAGTCCGGCTGGAAGACGTCGTCTACCACACCAACCGGGCCGCAGACCGGTACGGCATCTTCGAGCGCCGACAGTCCCGACAAGCGCGCGAACGGCAGGTCGCACTCTGGGCGCAATCGGAGGTCGTCGGCGTAGACGAACGCAACTCTCTCGAAGGTCGGGGCCTGCTCGCCTGGGACATGTCCCGCGACCCCGCCTGGTCAGCGCCCCGTCCCCTGACAGGCCTCGGTCTCTCGGCCGACGAAGCCTGGGCGCTGATCGGAGAGCTCGTCCGATCCATTCGCCTACAAGGTGCCGTCGCCGCACTCGATGGTGTCGACCCCCGCGACGAGGCATTCGCCCCAAGGCTGGGACCCATCTATGTTCGCCAATATGGATCCGATGCTCGTCGCAAGGTTCTCAGCTGGATTCCCACCAAAGGGATCAACCGTAGGCTCGACTATGTACGCCGACTGCTCGACCGGATCGGGCTTGCCGAGGATCCGATCGAACTTCTCAACGGGATATGGCGACTGTTGACGGCTGGACCGCAGGCCGAATGGCTGACCGCGACCACCGAGCGCGGGATCGGCCAGGTCTACCAGCTCGACCCTGGCTTGATTGTCTGCACGGCGATCAGTGATGACGCCGCCCTCTGGCAGTGCTCAACCTGCCGCAAGCTCACCCCGTTCAGCGTTCGCGGCACCTGTCCCACCATGGCCTGCGGCGGTACCCTCGAACGCTGGACCCGACCCGTCGGCGACGCGGACTCCGACCACTACCGAGCTGTCTACCGGGAAATGAATCCGGTTCCGCTGCGCGTCCTCGAGCACACCGCGCAGTGGACCAGCGAGCGAGCAGCGGAGATCCAGCAGCAGTTCGTCCGGGGTGAGATCAACGCACTCTCCTGCTCCACGACCTTTGAACTCGGCGTCGACGTCGGCGAGCTTCAAGCCGTCATGCTCCGCAACATGCCACCAACCACGGCCAACTATGTCCAGCGTGCCGGAAGGGCCGGTCGTCGCGCCGACGCCGCCGCGCTTGTCGTGACCTACGCCCAGCGGCGTTCCCACGACCTCTCCCGTTTCGCCGAACCCGGTCGGATGATCGCCGGCGAGGTGCGGGCACCGTACATACCTCTCGACAATGTTCGGATCGACCAACGGCACGCACACTCCGTGGCTTTGGCCGCGTTCTTCCGGCACCACTTCCGCACCTTCGGCGCTGCATGGCGTACTGCGGCGGACTTCTTCCTGCCCGGCGACGACGGAATCGCGCCGGCCACCCTGGTCAAGGACTTCCTCACACCCGTACCCGCAGACATCACCGCCTCGCTGCGGAAGATCCTGCCCGGCGAGGTACAGGACAGCATCGGAGTGGATTCTGCGGCCTGGGTCGAGCATCTGGCCGATCTGCTGGAATCCGTGCGCGCCGAACTGCAGCAAGATGTCGATATCTATGAGCAGAAGCGACAGGAAGCCTTCGACGCCCGCCAGGACGACAAGGCCGCCCGCTACAACCGGGTCATGAAAACCATCACCAGCCGTGAACTGCTCGGCCTGTTGGCAAACCGCAACATCCTGCCCAAGTACGGCTTCCCCGTCGACACCGTCGAACTACGCCTGGCGTTCGCCGACGCCCAGCAGGCCAAACAACTGGAACTGTCCAGGGACCTCTCGTCAGCAATCTACGAGTACGCCCCCGGAGCCGAAATCGTCGCCGGCGGACTCACCTGGCAGTCCGCCGGCGTCTATCGGCTACCCGGCCGTGACCTCGAACGCCGCTACTACGCCACCTGCGATGGCTGCGGCCACTACCGCGAAACGATCGACCGCCTCGACCAGGCGTGCCCCGCATGCGGCACCGCGCTCGCCGGCGCTCCTCGCCAATATGCCATTCCCGTCTTCGGATTCGTGGCCGCCCGCGCCGGCGGCAGTCGACCCACCCGCGCCCCACGTCGCGCCTGGCACGGCGCCACCCATGTCGTGTCGCCCGGTGCTGAAGTCTACGAAGACAAGCTGGACCTCACCGGCGGCGCTGTCGCCGTTCGGGCCGGTGCCAGAGGCGAGCTGATCGCCATCAGCGACGGGCCGCTCGGCCGCGGATACTTCATCTGCTCAAGCTGCGGTTTCGGCCGGCCGACCATCGGCGGACTCGCCGGTCACCAAAGCCCGCTCAGCGGCCGGGACTGCCGCGGCCGACTGGAGAACTTGTCACTGGCCCACAAATACCAGACGGACGTTCTGGAACTGCACTTCGAGGGGGCGACCGTAGTCGGCCTCGACGACAGCGCCTGGCGGTCGATCGCGTACGCCGTGGTGGAGGGTGCGGTTCTTGCACTGGAGATCAGCCGCGACGACGTCGACGCAACGATGTACCAGACCGAGGCCGGGCGCAGCGTCATCATGCTGTACGACACAGTGCCCGGCGGCGCTGGACACGTCCAACGCATCGCCGAACGACTGCGCGACGTGCTCGATCGAGCAGCGCAACGGGTCCGCGACTGCGAGTGCGGCCCGGAGACCAGTTGCTATCGATGCCTACGCGTCTTTCGCAACGAGCGCTACCACGAGCAGCTACGCCGCGGTGTAGCCGCCGATGTACTCAGCCGCCTTCTCGGGAAGGCCCACCCATCGCCAGTCGGCGCCCACCGCGTGAGCCTCTCCGACCTCACACCGGTCCAGGCCTCGACCCGGCGCTTCCTGGTGACGGAAGCACCGGGAGAGGTTTTCGAATCCGTGGTCTCCGGCCAGCTCGACCTCTACGAAGGGCGTGTCATCCTGGCAAGTCGCGACGGAAAAGCCGGAGTCGGACGTCTATGGCTCCGCCGCGACGCCACAGGCGTCATCGGAGCAGGCCTACAGCCGACGGCCGGCGACGCCCTCGACGGTGGAGCAGACAATTTGAGGCTGCTGGGTGTCGCGGTGTTATAGGAGTAACACAACCCGCGTGGGACGTGTCAAAGGATCAGACAACGGATCGCATCCAAGCGAAGCGATGATCTGGCGGCGGCAGAACGACGCCGCCAGATCATCGAATTCACCCCCTTATCGCCAGTTCGCCTCTTGACCCGCCAGTCCGGACGTGACCAGATCGGTGAGAGCGGCAAATAGTGGACCTGCCGACTCGATCGCCATGGATAGTTCCGCGCCGCCGTCGACGAGGATCCGTAGGAAGGTGGAGCAGCGCCACGGCGCTACCGACTCGGTCAGGAACGCCACGCCGGTCGGCGGGATCGGCCAACTGCCCGCGCCGATGTTCAGCGGCACATCGGCCGACCGGTGTTCGCCACCGACCCCGGATCGGTAGCCGTCGGCCTGTGTTGACGGGTCGGCGGTGCACCGGGACGGGTTGCACCAGGCGGGATGTTGCTGGTCAGGGGCAGTTTTGGGCGTACCGAATATTTCTCGGCTTTTTTCGCTCATTGACTACCACGAAGAGGCATCCGAGGCCGAGACGACGGCTCATCAGGAGGATCGAGTCGAGCCGGACCTGCCGGTAGTCGTGGAGTTCAGGGTAGAGCCGGACGGCGAGTCCGGCGTCGCCGTTCGCCGCTTTCCGGTACGGCCAGGCGCTCGGGCGAGAGCTTTCGTTCCACCACTGCCAGCTCGGTCGGCCCGATGATCATCGATCCGCCTCGCGGTCACTGGTGACCGCGCTATGCACGCTGGCGAAGACCCCGGTCGTCCCGGCCCCTCGCATTAAGGCGGCACCCGGCATGCCGTTCCCGACCCGCCGTGTCCGCAGCCTGTTGCCCTCGAATCTGCAGGCCTGCTCCAACGAGCAGAACTGCCGTCACCTGCCTCCCTGCGTACGAGGCCTCGTCAGCTTTGTGACAGCAAGCAAATGAACCGTGCAGCATGGATGGGTGTTGATTCCTATGTCGGGATCGCCATCGGGTGTGTTGGGGAGTGACATGAACAGCGGCGTTGAGGAAGCCAAGTTGACGCTTCAGCGGTTGATCGGCAAGTTTGCCCTGCTCTTCGCGTTCATCTATGTCCTGATGGTGGCCGCCGGATTCGTCAGAGTCGCTCAAGGCGATCAGGTGCCCGTCAGTACGTGGCTGCTGCTGGTTCTGCCCGGAATCGCCTTCTTCCCTGCGGTCGTGGACGCCGTCGGCCTTCACCGCACGGCTGACCAGGCCCGGCTGAGGACGCTCTGGCGGCGATGCGGCCTGCTTGCTGTCGCCGGGATGGTGTTGCTGGTGGTCGTCGCCTTCGCTGCAGAGGGGATCAACTCATGACGTTCCGGGTCGAGCCCGAGTCGGTGGATCTGTACTCGAGGCAGTTGGCCGAGCTTGCTCAGGCCGTCGAGGCAGCTCGTAGCTACGCCAACAAGTGGGGCACGTTCAGTGCCCACGGCAAGGGGATCCTGGGAATGCTGCACGGCAAGCACGGCAGCTTCATGACGGAGCTGAACGAGGTGCTGGAGCGGCTGAGCAGGAGCGCCGACGCGTCCTCCATGAATCTGTCGGCGTCTGCCCGGTACTTCGAGCGGACCGACTATCAGTCGGCGACTGAGCTCGATGACTCCTACCCGTCTGTACAGCGGCCGATCACGACCGCCGGAAGTTAGCGAGGTCGACGGATGCAGGACCCGACTCTGGCGCTGGTTCCCGTTGAGGAGCCCGAGGACTCCGTGGCCAGCGGCTTTCCCGACCCTGGGGTGTACTTCAACTATGTGTCGCCGACCGCATGGATCAACGCGGCGATCGAGAGCCTGAGCGGCTTTGACGCCCTCGGCTACTGCACGGACTGGGTGGCCGGAGATTGGGCGGCCATCTACAAGTTCGGCGACGCGCTGGGAAACCTGGGCAGGTGTGTGGACCAGGTCGCCGTGAACGTTCAGCAAGGATTCCTGGCCTTGGACGCGGACTGGGACGGCAATGCCAACGACGCGGCTGCCAGGTATTTCACCTCGCTGTCGAGTGCGATCAGTGAGCTGAGGTTCGCGCTGACGGACCTCGGGAAGAACTATCACAAGGCAGCGAACGGGGCCTGGGGCCTGTCCACTCAGCTAGGCAACCTGATCCAGGCACTTGTCGACAAGGCGATCGTCGCCGGCGTCATCGCCGTCGGTAGCAGCGCGCTGATGACTACAGGGGCCGGCCTCGCCGGCTACGCTGCGCTGGCTCTGATCGTGGCCGATATGGTGAACCTGGCGAGCAGCATCTCGGCAATCATCAGCACCGGGATGATGACCATCTTCGGCTCCTTCGGCATGGGGATGGACATCGCGTACCAGGGCGGAAGCCTGGACAGAATCCCCCTCCCGCCGGCGCCGTACGCCGGGCCCGGCGCGTGAGCGGCGAGATGGAGGAGAAGCAGTCTCCCCTCGACCGCGATCTCGATGCTATGGCGGGTGACCCGAGGCTCAGCAACGTGGTCAGGGAGAGCCTGGAACGGCTGCGGTCGGGCGTGGCCGGTCAGGAGATGGCCGAGATGGCACGCGACCTGCTGAACGGCAGCATCGAGTTACGCAGCCTCGCCAAAAGCCCGGTTTACGGCGATGCGCTTTTCGAAGGGATCGAGAAGTACCAGAGGTGGGAATCCGAACTCAGCCCGGAGGGCCGCCAGGAACTGGCAGAGACCGTCCGGCAGACCTACGGAGTCGACCTGAACGAGCGGCCTGAACCGGGACGATAGGCACGCAGTGCTTCATGGCGACGAGTGCCGTCGGCGTTCAGTGGCTCACCTGGTCGGGGGTAGACAGGACGCAGCGGTTCCGGCCGTCGGTCTTTGCCTGGTAGAGGGCCTTGTCGGCTTGGTGGATCAGGGTTTCCGGGTCGGGGCCGGTCAATACCGCGGCGCCCACCGAGACGGTCACCGACAGCAGTTCGCCGCCGATTTCGACGGGGAGGCCGGCGGTTTCGGCGCGCAGGCGTTCGGCCAGGGACTGCAGTTCGCGGGGTGCGGTGTGCGGGCAGAGGACGGCGAACTCCTCGCCGCCGTAGCGGGCCACCACCGTGCCGGCCCGGGTGGCGGCCTTCAGGCGGCGGGACACCTCGCGGAGGACCTGGTCGCCGGCCGGGTGGCCGTACCCGTCGTTGATCCTTTTGAAGTGGTCCACGTCGATCATCAGCAGGCCCACGGCGTGTCCGGAGCGGGCGGCCCGCCGGCATTCGGTGGTCAGGGCCTCGGCCAGGTACCGCCGGGTGTGCAGGCCGGTCAGGCCGTCGGTGACCGCGGCCCGGCGCTGGGCCGCCACCAGGCCGGACATCCGGGCCAGCACCAGCAGGAACATGACCGCGCACGCCCCGCTGATCAGGGGCACGCCGACCGGGTCGCCGCGCAGCCATTCGAGGAACTGCACACCGGGTGCCATCAGCACGGCGACGGCCAGCACGGCCAGCCGGATCGGGGACGCGTCCGGCACTGCGGTGTCGGTGCGCCTGTCGAAGTTGCTGATGCCGGGGTGCAGGGCGGCCGAGCCGAGCAGGGCGATCGAGATCATCCAGAGGCAGTCGAGGGAGGTCTCGATGACCGCGCCTCCTTCGGCAATGGTGGTCGCCAGATAGGCCGAGTCGACGCCGAGCATCAGTGCCAGGCTGCCCAGCACCAGGTAGAGCACCGGGCCGCGGGTGCCGGCGCCCATCACCAGACGGACGGCGAGGATCAACAGCATCAGATCCAGGACCGGGTACGCCGACTGGGTGAGTTTCGCGTTGAGCGGCAGTTCCGAGTCACTGGTCAGCGGCTCGAGGACGTAGATCCAGCTGAGAAGTCCGGCGCTGAACGCCACCACGAGGGCATCGATGGCGCTCGGCAGGTCCCAGCCGGGGGTGCGCCGACGGATGAACAGCAGTACCGCAGCGGCCACCAGCAGGTAGTACCCGAAGTACAGCAGATCGGCGGGGGTGGGCTCCAGGAATTCCCCGGAGAGGTAGTCGTCGGCCACGGTCATCCCGTCGGCGACGGCGTAGAGCAGCTGCCCGGCGGCGAGGAACAGCCAGCCGGCCCGGTGCGCCGGCCGGTGCAACCGGACGCCGGCCAGGATGACGAACGGCGTGGCGACGCTGACCAGCATGTAGGGGATCACAGCGACCAGGTATAGGTGATCACGCAGGAGCACGCGGAACAGGACACCGATCGTCAGCACGATGAGCCAGACGATCCCCGGCCGCAGACTTCGCATCGTCGCAGCTTGCCTGCCCCGGGGTGCGGAACGGGTGCGGATCGGGGGATAGCCCGGTTGCGGGGAATGGGGGAGGCTTACACGTTCGACACATCAGCGTGACAGTCTGCAGGTGATCGACTCATCGGACGTGCGGGATGCTGGAGGTGAGAGGGGACTTGTCGGAGCGTGTGCGGCTGGACCAGGCCGATTCCGGGGAGCAACCGTGGCGGGCGTGGGGACCCTACCTAGCCGAACGTGCCTGGGGGACGGTCCGGGAGGACTACAGCGAGCACGGCACCGCCTGGGACTACTTCCCGCACGACCACGCGCGTTCCCGGGCGTACCGCTGGAACGAGGACGGCATGGGCGGCCTCTGCGACGACCGGCAGACGTTCGCCTTCGCGCTGGCCCTGTGGAACGGCGAGGATCCGATCCTGAAGGAGCGGATGTTCGGGCTCGGCGGTAACCACGGCAACCACGGCGAGGACGCCAAGGACTACTGGTGGTACCAGGACTCCACCCCCACCCACTCCTGGATGCGCTGGCGGTACCACTATCCGCAGGCCGCGTTCCCGTACGACCAGTTGGTCCGGGTGAACGGGCAGCGGTCCCGGGAGGAGGGCGAGTACGAACTCGTCGACACCGGGATCTTCGACCAGGACCGGTTCTGGGCGGTCACCGTCGACTACGCCAAGGCGAGCCCGACCGACGTCTGCATCGCGATCACCGTCAGCAACCGGGGCCCCGATCCGGCGGTCCTGCATCTGCTGCCGACGCTGTGGTTCCGCAACACCTGGGCGTGGGGGCTGCCGAACCGGCAGGCACCGGCGATGACCGGCACTCCGGGTCGGCTCGACGGCCGGCACCGGTCACTCGGTCACATCACTCTCGACGGGCAGGGCGCGCCGGTCGCGCTGATGTGTGACAACGAGACGAACTCGCAGCGTCTGTGGGGTCTGCCGGGGCGCAGCCCGTACCCGAAGGACGGGATCAACGACCACCTGATCCACCGGTCACCGACCGTCAACCCGGCCGGCACCGGCACCAAGGGGGCGCTGCACTACCGGCTGTGGATGGGGGCGGGTGAGACTCGTACCATCCGGTTGCGGTTGACCCAGAGTGACCGCCCGGCGCCCGCCGCGGACCTGGGGGACGGCTGGGCCGAGGTGATGCGGGCCCGCCGGGCGGAGGCCGACGAGTTCTTCGACGACGTGCTGCCGGACGCCGCGACCGCCGCGGAGAAGGACGTGGCCCGGCAGGCGGTGGCCGGGCTGATGTGGGGCAAGCAGTTCTATCACTTCGACGTGAAGCAGTGGCTGCACGGCGATCCGGGTAACGCGCCGCCACCACCGGGCCGCCGGTACGGGCGTAACAACGCCTGGTGGCACATGAACAGCTTCGACGTGATCAGCATGCCCGACTCGTGGGAGTACCCCTGGTACGCGGCCTGGGACCTGGCGTTCCACTGTGTCAGCATCGCCCGGGTCGATCCGGGTTTCGCCAAGTCACAGCTCCTGCTGCTGCTCCGCGAGTGGTACATGCACCCCAACGGGCAGATCCCGGCGTACGAGTGGTCGTTCTCGGATGTGAACCCACCCGTACACGCGTGGGCCGCTCTTCAGGTCTTTCAGATCGACGGCGGGCGGGACTTCGGTTTCCTGTCCCGGGTGATGCACAAGCTGCTGCTCAACTTCACCTGGTGGGTCAACCGCAAGGACGTCGGCGGCAACAACGTCTTCGAGGGCGGTTTCCTCGGGCTGGACAACGTCGGCCCGTTCGACCGGTCGGCGGCGCTGCCGGTCGCGGGGGTGCTGGAACAGTCCGACGGCACGGGCTGGATGGCGATGTACGCCCTCAACATGCTCGACATGTCGATCCTGCTGGCCCTGCACGACCGGGCCTACGAGGACATGGCCACCAAGTTCTTCGAGCACTTCACGTACATCGCGGAGGCCGCGTACCGGCAGGGGCTGTGGGACGAGGAGGACAGCTTCTTCTACGACGTGCTGCGCCTGCCCGACGGTCACAAGGTGCCGCTCAAGGCCCGCTCGATCGTCGGGCTGCTGCCGCTGGCCGCCACCACCCGGCTCACCTCGGAGACCCTGAACCGGCTGCCGGAGATCAACGCCCGGGTCCGGTGGATGCTGCACCACCAGGGCGAGTTCGGTGACGTGATCAGTGCCCGGCGGCTCGGCGGCGCCGACCGGCGCCAGCAGCGCCTGCTGTCCATGGTGGGCCAGGACCAACTGCTGCGGATCCTGGCCCGGTTGCTGGACCCCGAGGAGTTCCTTTCGCCGTACGGGTTGCGAACGCTCTCCCGGGCGCACCTGGAGAAGCCGTTCACCGTGTCGCTCGGCGGCTCGGACTTCACCGTCGGCTACGAGCCGGCCGAGAGCACCAGCGGCCTGTTCGGCGGCAACTCCAACTGGCGGGGCCCGGTCTGGATGCCGGTCAACTACCTGCTGGTTCAGGCGTTGCGGGAGTTCGCCGAGTTCTACGGTGACGACCTGCAGGCCGAGTACCCGACCGGTTCGCAGCACAAGGCCGGGCTGTCCGAGATCGCCGACGACCTGTCCCGCCGCCTGATCGGCCTGTTCGTGCCGGACGAGTCAGGGCGGCGGCCGATCTACGGTGCCACCGAGTTGTTCCAGTCCCATCCGGACTGGAAGGACCTCGTCGCCTTCCCGGAGTATTTCAACGGCGACAACGGGGCCGGGCTCGGCGCCTGGCACCAGACCGGCTGGACCGCCCTGGTCGTCGATCTGATCTTCAACCTGCGCCGGCCTAGTTAGCCCGGGTCGGGATGTCAGCGCGGGCGACGATCACCTCGGCGACCTGGCGCAGCTGTTCGTGGTCGGGGTGGAAACCGGCGGCGATGTCCGGGTGCAGGCCGGCCTTCGCCTCGTCCAGGAGCATCGCGGTGACCTGCTCCAGGTTCTCCCCGGCGTAGTGCTGCTCGACCTTGACGGTCGCGGCCTGCAGTGCGGAGCTGAGCTGCTCCTCCAGCGGGCCGCGCAGCTTCTGCTCGACCGGGGTGAGCGTTTGCGGGTCCAGGGTGACGTGTGGTTCGGACAAGGTTCGCCTCCGAAGATCAGCGACGCGACGGCGCCACCGGCTGGTCGTGGTCCGGTGACGGGAGCCCGGTACCCGAACTTCGGCCGTCAGTAAACCCTCCGGCGTCACCCTCGTCCGGGATTCCCCTCGAACGTCGGAATGCTGTCCCTCGTAGGTGATCCGATAGCTGGCTCGGCGGTTCGGTGACCGGGTATCGTTCGTTCTGTCGCTCCAGACTTCGGCGGCTGCGAAGAGCCGCCTTTTCTGGAGAAGAGACCATGCGATGGTTCAGTCGCCGTTGTTCGGGTCCGAGCGAACCGGAGCGCCCGGGACGCCTCGAGATCCTGATGCCGTTGATCTCCCGGGGCGACCGGGACGCGTTCGCCGAACTGTTCGACGCGACCTTCGCCGAGACCCGGGCCGAGCTGGCATGCCGCTTCTCCGACCCGCGCGAGGTGAGCCGTGTGTGCGGGTCCGTCTATGTCGAGGTGTGGTGGCTGGCCGGCTGCTGGACCGGCCACGACGGCGATGTCCGGGCCTGGATCGGGGAGATCCTGCGGCGCCGCGCTGATGATCGGGCACTGCCGCCGCGCCCCACCCGGTCCCGCCTGCTGAGCAGTCAGGAACGGGAACTCGCCGACCTGCTCGGCCGGGCCCCGGAGCAGATCAGTGGAAACGCGCGGACGGACCGGTATCAGCCGACGGCCGGAGACAACGACATCCGTGAGTAGGATGAGCCGATCAGTACGTCCGTCCCGATCCCGCCCGTCATCTGGCGCCGCGTCCACGGGCGACGTGCGGCAACCGGAGATCAGTCGTGCTGACGACAGCGAGAGGGCCGGTGGTCGCGGTGCTGGGTGGCGATGCCACCGGCCGGGCAGCTGCCATTCGCCGCCTCGTCGCGGACGGCCCGGCGGCCTCGGCCGGAGCCGTGACCTTCCTGACCCATCTGTGCCGGGTGGCAGCCCGCGAGCTGCCGGCCACCGGTGTGGGGATCAGCCTGATGGCCGAGAAAGGCGTGCGCGGCCTCTGTGTCGCGTCCGACGATCTCGGTGAGCGTCTCGAGGAACTCCAGTTCGTGCTGGGTGAGGGCCCGTGCATCGACGCGTACGCCACCCGGCGCCCGGTGCTCTGCGGCGATCTGGCCGGGCAGGACCCGAACCGCTGGCCGGTCTACACCCCGATGGTCCGGGAAGCCGGCATCCACGCGGTGTTCGCCTTCCCGCTTCAGATCGGGGCCGCCCGCCTCGGCACCATGGACGTCCTGCGCGATCGCGCCGGGCCGCTCCGCGCCGGGGAGATCGAGACCGCCCTCCTGATCGCAGACATCAGCGTCGATGTCCTGCTCGCCGGCCAGGAAGACGACTCCGGGGACGGCTCCGGGCTTGTCGGGGACGTCGGCAATCGCGCACAGTTGTTCCAGGCGCAGGGAATGGTCATGGTCCAGCTAGGGGTGCCGCTTCACGAGGCGCTGACCCGGATGCGCGCGTACGCGTACGCCAACGACCGCCGCCTCGCCGATGTCGCCCGTGACGTGGTGGACCGGGCCCTTCGATTCGACAGTGACACACCGTGAGCCAGCAGCGGGCCACCTACGCCGGGAGGCATCCATGACCACCGTTTCGGCCGAGCGCCTGGCGACGATCTTCGTGGAGGTCGCCGACACGCTCGTCGACGACTTCGATCTGCTCGACTTCCTGCACATGCTCTCCGAACGGGCGGCCGCTCTGGTGGACGCCGCGGCGGTCGGGCTGATGATGGCCGACCAGCGCGGCCGGATGGAGTTCATGGCCGGCTCCGACGAGAACGTGCGCCTGATCGAACTGTTCCAGATGCAGAACCTCGAAGGTCCCTGCCTGGACGCCTTCCGCAGCGGGGTGCCGGTGATCAACGTGGACCTGCGGGCCGCCGGTGACCGCTGGCCCCGCTTCGCGCCGCAGGCGACCGCGGCCGGGTTCCGGTCGGTGCACGCGTTCCCGATGCGCCTGCGGGATCACGTGATCGGCGCCCTGAACGTGTTCGGCCACGGTAACGGTGAACTCGCCCGCAGCGAGGTGCCGATCATGCAGGCGCTGGCGGACGTGGCGACGATCGCCCTGCTCCAGGAACGCGCGATCCGTCGTGGTGAGGAACTCACCGAGCAGTTGCAGGGCGCCCTCAACAGCCGGATCGTCATCGAGCAGGCCAAGGGCGCGATCGCCCAGGCCCGGCGGATCAGTGTCGACGAGGGGTTCGAGGTGATGCGCTCGTTCGCGCGGGCCCGGAACCGGCGGCTCAGCGACGTCGCGCACATGATCGTCGACGATCCGAGCATCATCCGGGAGTTCCCTCAGCCCTGAACGCGGGCCGGTGGTCCAAGGTGAGGCTCTCGATCACCTTGGACCACCGACACCATCTGGCTACCCGCTGATCGCCGGGCTAACCACGCCGGACAGTAAAGGTGGCAGAAGTTCACGGAGGACGTCCACGCCGTCGCGGCTCAGCACCGACTCGGGGTGGAACTGCACGCCGGCGAAACCCCGTCCCCGCAGGGCGTGGACGGTGTGGTCGGCGGGGTCCACGGCCACCTCGGCCGGGCCGTGCGGGGTGTCCACCGCCGGGGTCGTGGCGGTCGCGGAGAAACTGGAGTAGAAACCGACCCGGCGGACGGTGCCGAACAGGTTCACCTCGCGGGCCAGGCCCTGGTACGGGGAGTCTCGCCGGACCAGCGCCAAACCCAGCACCGAGGCCAGGATCTGCTGGCCGAGGCAGACGGCGAACAGCGGCCGGCCCGCGTCGAGAGCGGCTTCGACCAGGGTGTGCAGGCGTGCCATCTTCGGGTCGGTGCGATCCGACGGGTTGCCGGGACCCGGCCCGAAGACGGTCAGGTCAGCCTCCGGCAGCGACTCCGCGGACCACGCGACGGTGGTCACCGACAGGCCCAGGGCTTTGAGCTGGTGGGCCAGCATCGCGGTGAAGGTGTCCTCGGCGTCCACGATCAGGGCATGCTTCCCGGCCAGGGCGGGGACCGTCAGGGCTCCGGGGGAGCGGGAGTCGAGCCAGAACCGGGCCAGGTCGTCGTTGCGGGCCGACAGCAGGGACTGCACCTCGGGGGTGAGCGCGGTCCCCCGTACCGCCGCTGGTCTGGAAGCAACCGCGCCCAGCGCGGACAGCACGCCGGCCGCCTTGGTGTGGGTCTCGGCGATCTCGCCCGCCGCCGTGGAGTGCCGGACCAGGGTGGCCCCGACCGGAACGCGCAGGTAGCCGTCGGGGGTGATCTCGGCGGTGCGGATCAGGATCGGCGCGTCCAGGGTCTGCCGGCCGTCGGCGTCGTGATCGAGCAGGGCGAGGACGCCGGCGTAGTAGCGGCGGCCCCGGCGCTCGTGGCGGGCGATGACCCGGCAGGCGTTCTCGATCGGGCTGCCGGTGACGGTGGGCGCGAACATGGTCTCCCGCAGCACCTCCCGCACGTCGAGCGAACCACGCCCGGCGAGCAGGTATTCGGTGTGGGTGAGGTGGGCCATCTCCTTCAGGTACGGCCCGGCGACCTGACCACCGTGTTCGGCGATGACGGCCATCATCTTGAGTTCCTCGTCGAGCACCATGTACAGCTCTTCGATCTCCTTGGGATCGCGCAGAAAGGCGTGGAAGTCCAGGAGATCGCCGGAGCCGTTGCGGAACGTGCCGCTGATCGGGTTCATCATGGTGATCCCGTCCTGCACGCTGACGTGCCGTTCCGGGGTGGCACCGACCAGGATCCGGTTGCCGGTGTCGACCAGGAACGTCCAGTAGGTGCCCTGTTCGCCGGTGAGCAGCCGCCCGAACGCGGCGCGGGCGGCGGTCAGCGGATCACCGTCGACGGTGGCCCGGTAGGTGCGGTGGATGACGAAGTTGGCGCCGGCCCCGTGGCCGATCTCGTCGCGGAGCACATCCTCGACCACGGCGCCGTACTCGTCGTCGGACAGGTCGAAACCGCCGTCGCGCAGGGTCAGCTCACCGGGCGGGAAGGCGTCCCGGGGTTCCCGGCTGATCGACCGGACCAGCAGGCATTCCAGCGGCGCCCCGTCGTCGACGCAGTCGAAGCCGCGTTCGGTGATCTGCCGGTACGGGATGACGGCGAGCACCGGAGTGCCCGGCTGGAGCGGGATGTCGTCGAGTCGGGCGACGGTGATGACGTCGCCGGTGAGTACTTCGACGTGGTCGGTGCCGGCACGGTGCAGCAGGGCGAATGGCATGGGTCCCTCTCTCGGATGAGGAAGAGGGCCGCCCACCGAGAACGCAGAACGGCCGCCTCGACAGGAGGCGGCCGCGGTTGGTGCGCGCGGGAGATGGGGCCGCCGGTCAGGCGGGCCACCACATGGTCAATTGTGCGCGCATGGCCGGAATCCTACCCGGTGGACGCCGGACCGCCAGCGTTGCGAGCCCACTTTTCCAAGAGCCCCCACACACCGTGTTTGTCAGGATATGGTCCGAATACAGATAGCTACGGATCGGGGGAAGCCGCGTGACGACCGTCCTGGTGGCTGACGACGACGCCGACATTCGAGACCTGGTGGCCTTCAAGCTGGAGCAGGCCGGTCTCGAAGTGCTGGCGGTCGGCGACGGTCAGACCGCGATCGAGACGGCACGGCTCCGCCTGCCCACGCTGGCCGTCCTGGACGTCTCGATGCCGGGTCTGTCGGGAATCGACGTGTGCCGGATGTTGCGTTCCGACCCGAGCACGGCCGGCATGCTGATCATCATGCTGACCGCGCGGGTGCAGGAACAGGACGTCGAGGGCGGGTTCAGTGCCGGCGCCGACGACTACGTGACCAAGCCGTTCAGCCCGCGTGAGCTGGTGTCCCGCATTCAGGCACTGCTCACCCGGGCCAGAACCTGACTCAGTTCGCGGCTTCGACCAGCTTGTCCAGGTCGCCGGCGTCGATCGGGCTGCCCGGGAACGCCGACATCCGGCTCAGCGGCAGGCTGCCGAGCATCATCAGCATCTCCGGGGTCTCGACCATCGCCGACATCGGGCCGTCGGCGGATCCCGCGGCGAACGCGGCCGTCAGGACCTCGGCGCCGCGCGGGTCCGCGAACCACTCGCCGATGCTGGACTCGGCGGTCAGCGGCACCCGGGCCGGGTCACCGGCGACGTGCACGGTCACCGTGGCCCGGATGTCGCGGGACGACGCGCCGACCTCGATCGTGTACTCACCGTCCTCGACGATCCACCTGCCGAGCCGGGTGTCCCAGTACGCCAGGTCCTCGCGCTCGACGGTCACTGTCACCTCGGTGGTGTCACCGGCCGTGATCGGCACGCTGGCGAACGCCTTCAGCTCCCGCGGGGCCCGCCGCACCGCCGAACCGGGCCGGCTCACATAGACCTGCACCACCTCACGGCCGTCCCAGGAACCGGTGTTGGTCACCGGGACCCGCACCTCGACTCCGGCCGGGGACGCCGTCGCGCGTGCCGCGCCGTAACCGAACGTGGTGTACGACAGGCCGAAACCGAACGGGTACGCCACCGCGGTCCCACGCGCGTCGAAACCGCGGTAGCCGACGTGCAGGCCCTCGCCGTACCGGACGTGGCCGTGCTCGCCGGGGAAGTCCAGGTAGGACGGGTGATCGGCGAGCTTGACCGGGATGGTCTCGGCGAGCCGCCCGGACGGGTTGACCCGGCCGAACAGCACGTCGGCGACGGCGCTGCCACCGGCCTGCCCGAGCAGCCAGCCCTCGACCAGCGCCGGAACCTTCTCGTCCCACGGCTTGGTGGCGAGGACCGCGCCGTTGGAGAGCACCACGACCGTCTTCGGGTTGGCGGCGGCGACCCGCTCGATCAGCGCGATCTGAACGGCCGGCAGGTCGATCGACTCCCGGTCGGCGCCCTCGGTCTCGTGCACACTGCCGGCGAACACGATCGCCACGTCCGCCTCCCGGGCCACCGCCGCGGCCTCGGCCAGCAGAGCCTCGTCGGAGTCGCCCTCGACGGTGTAACCGGCCGCGAAGCTCACCTCGGCGCCGGTCGCCCGGATCGCCGTCAGCGCGTCGTCGAGCCTGGTCGGGGTGATCTGCGAGCTGCCGCCACCCTGGTAACGCGGGGTCCACGCGAACTCGCCGAGCACCGCGACCTTCTCGGTGCCGGGGGTGAGCGGCAGCAGGTCACCGTCGTTCTTCAGCAGGACGATCGCCCGTCCGGCGATCTCCCGGGCGAGCGCGTGGTGGGCGTCGGCGTCATAGGTCCCGGCCGGCCGGTCCCCGGTCTTGGCGATCATGCGGCGTACGCGTTCCGCGCTCGTGGCGAGCAGAGCGGGGTCGAGGGCACCGGAGGAGACCGCCGCCACCAGCGCCTGGTCACCGGCGAGGTCCGGGCCGGGCATGGTCAGGTCGAGACCGGCCGCGATCGCCTTCACCCGGTCGACGACGGCACCCCAGTCGGAGACGACCAGGCCCTCGAAGCCCCACTCGCCGCGCAGCACGTCGGTGAGCAGCCAGTGGTGCTCGCTGGCGTACACCCCGTTGATCTTGTTGTAGGCGCACATCACGGTCCACGGCTGGGCCCGGGTGACCACCTTGTGGAACGCGCGCAGGTAGACCTCGCGGAGCGTGCGCTCGTCGATGTCGGCGCTGATCCGCATCCGGTCGGTCTCCTGGCTGTTGACCGCGAAGTGCTTCAGGGACGCGCCGACACCCTTGCTCTGCAGGCCACGGACCCACTCGGTGGCGAGCCGGCCGGTCAGGATCGGGTCCTCGGAGAAGTACTCGAAGTTGCGGCCGCCGAGCGGGCTGCGCTTGAGGTTGACCCCCGGGCCGAGCAGCACCGCCACGTCCTGCGCGCGGCACTCGTCACCGAGCGCCTCGCCCATCCGGTGCAGCAGCTCCGGGTCCCAGGTGGAGGCGCTCGCCACGGCCGGCGGGAAGCAGGTGGCCGGGACGCCGGCCAGCAGATCGTCGCCCTCGGCCTGCATGCGCACGCCGTGCGGGCCGTCGGTGACGATGACGGCGGGCAGGCCCGCGGACTCGACGGCCTCGGTGTGCCACATGTCGCTGCCGGAGGTGATCGCCGCTTGCTGTGAGGTGTCGAGTGCCATGGTCCCGCCCTTACTGAGTACCTACTAGGTATTAACTACCCTGAAACATAGCCAGGTCAGAAGCGGTATCGCAAGGGCCTGCTGGTAGGAAGAAGCTGTGCAGAGACGTGAAAGATCCCGGCTGCCGGCCGCCGAGAGGCGCCGGCAGATCCTCGAGATGACCACGAAGCTGATCGCCGAACGTGGCTTCTGGGGGCTGTCGATGCAGGACGTGGCGGACGGCTGCGGACTCACCGTGCCGGGCATGCTGCACCACGTCGGCTCGAAGGACAGCCTGTTGGTGGCGGTCCTGGAATACCGCGACGAACAGGACGCGCAGTCCCTCGCCGACAAGCTGGGCCGGCCGGTGCAGCAACTGTGGAGCGACGGGCGGATCAGCCTCGCCGAAGTCTGCACCGCCGTCGTCGCGCGCAACGCCGAACAGCCGGAGATCGTCCGGCTGTTCGCCGTGCTGGAGGCGGAATCACTGGCCCCCGGACACCCGGCACACGCCTACTTCCGGGTGCGGCAGAGCAACACACTGAGCCAGTTCGCCGGGCTCGCCGACCCGGCGGTGGCCGACCCGCGCGAACTGGCCGCACAGGTCGTCGCGATGATGGACGGCCTGCAGATCCAATGGCTGCGCGAACCCGAGACGGTCGACCTGGTCCGGGCCTGGGAGTCAGCCGCCGCGCGACTGTTCGGCTAGCCCTTCGGGTCGTCCGCGCCCAGCCAGAACCGCACCTCGGCACACTCGTCGTCGGTGAGGGCGATCGCTGCGGCGTCCGCCCGGTTCAGCACGTTGTCGGCGAACGCGGCGGCGATCTCCTCGGCGTCCGGCGACGGCTGCCGGTACAGCGGGGCCCCACCGAACGCCGTGCCGCGGGTGACGAACGCGATCGCCGAACGGCTCACGTCCACGCCCTCCTCGGCCAGCTTGTCCCGCGCCCAGCGGGTCGCCTCGGTCAGGTTGAAGTGGTGCGACGCGGCATAGTCGGCGAGCGCCCGGTAGACCGGCGGCCACATCTCCCGCGGCAGCCGCGGCAGGCCCAGCGGTGCACTGAGCCGCACGATCGCCTCCGGGGCCGGACCGGTGGTGCCGGTCGCCTCCGGCGGGCCATGGCGGCTGTCGTCCCAGACGAAATGATTCGAGAACTTGGCGTACGGCAGGCGAAGGCTCTCCAGCGCGCGCACGAAACCACCGAAACCGAACCAGTTCGACTCGTCCACCCCGCTGCCGAGCTGACGCCGCAGATCGTGGGCCAGCGACGCCAGGTTCAGCGGGCTGGGCGCGGCGGTGAACCGCCACGTCACCAGATCACGGAACTGGTCGTACGACGCCTCGGTCCGGGGTTCGCCCGGCGGCGTGACGACGACCTGGTCCTCCTCGCTCTCCACCGGCTCGCCCTGCACCAGCTCGAGCAGCTCCTGGCTGACGATGAGCCGGTCGGCGACCGAGGTGAACGCGAGAGCCGCGTCGGCCGGGGAGACGATCGTGGTGCGGCGGTCGGCACGCCGCAGACGTACCAGCAAGGGGGTCATGTCCGAGTCGCCGGAGGCGATCACGAACTCCTCGTGCGTCACCGGATCGGCGAGCGCGTCGACCGCGTCCACCACCATCCGGATGTCCGCGGCGTTCTTCGTATGGGTCAGCCGCGGGCAGTCGATCACCTCGAAACCGGCGTTCACGAAGTACGGCCGGAAACGGGAGTAGTACAGCCGCTGCTGGCCGCTCGACGGATCCGGATGCGGCACCCAGCCACCCGGATTCATGTAGCAGCGCAGGATGAGCCACCGGCGCGGACCGTCCACGGTCAGCGACGTGCTCAACCGGGACAGCCAGGCTCCCGGTTCCTCGGCGAACTGGATGGCCACATCCGGGTCCTGCCTGATCAACGCACTGAACACGTTGTCGAAGTCCAGGTACAGTGCGGCGCGTACACGAGCCATGACCGAGAACTTACCGTGCGTCGCACAGCGGGGGCGGCAGGCACACTCCGAATGACGATTGACTCACTGTGTTTCACGGAGAGTGATCGGAGCGGTTCGGTGCGATTAGCCCAGGTTCTCGACGTCGTCGAAGCGCTCCTGAACGCTTCGGGACACCCGGAGATCGAAGCGGTGGAACGGTACGGGGCGGACACCGCGCCCGGTGGGCCGTCCCCCGCCGGGATCCGGGTCCGGTACGTCGACGGGGCACTGGCCTACCTGTGGGGCGCGATCTGGCCCGGCGAGACCGACCTGCCGGTGCCGGAGCGGCTGCCCCCACCGGCCGGCCGCCGCCCGGACCGGCTCGCGATCCTGACCGTGCACCTGCTCGACGCCCACCGCCCGGCCGCCTTCCACGGCTGGCAACTGGTCGCCCTGGCGAACCTGGGACCGCCCGGCGACCGGGGCAAGGCACCTCGCGGCGTCCGGATCGTCGGCGCCGACGGCACGTCCCTGCTGCTGCGCACCACAGCGGCCGGTGGGCCGGACCGCGCCGCCACCGAGGACCCCTGGCCGGACTGGCGGGTCAGCGCGGACTGAAGCCAGCGCGGTCGTCAGTCAGCGCGGTCGTCAGTCAGCGCGGACCGAAGTCAGCGCAGACTGAAGACCGCGCCGCGCGGCGTGAACGGCAGGCGGGCGCCGCGCGGCATCAGATAGGCGTGGGTACGGCGGATCCGCAGCACGTCGCACCAGCCGTCGGTGATCACCAGGATCGGCCCGCCCGCCGGGAAGTCCGGTGCGCGTTCCAGCAGGTCGATGCCGGGCTGCAGGACCGTGCCGCCCCGGCCGCGCACCCGCACCCGGCCGGCGATGTCACTGACCGGCAGGTAACCCGCGTCATAGGCGGCGGCGTCGCAGAACACCACCCGTGCGGCCGGCACCTCCCGGGCCGTCGCGTACGACGCGATCGCTCCGAGGGCCTTGCCCATCAGTTCGTGGTTCATCGACCCCGAGGTGTCCACCACCACGCCGAAGGTGCTGCGCGGGATCGCCTCCTCGGGGCGGTACCGGCCGGGCCGCGGGATGTCCGGGGTGGCGGCCTGACGGCGCGACGGCCGGGCGTACGACCGGACCGGCTCGGTCATCGGCACGTGCTCGTCGAACCAGCGGGCCAGCCGCACGTCCCACGGCAGCGGCGGCTGTTCCAGCACCCGGATCTCGGCGACCAGCCCGGACGGCAGCAGACCCCGTCCACTGCTCTGGTGATAGGCGAAACCGGTCAGCAGGGACCGGCGGCAGTACTCGTCCAGGTCGACCCCGCCGCTCCGCCGCCCGGCCCACGGCAGCGCCTCGCCGAGCATGTCACCGGCACCCTGGCCGCGCAGCGTGGACAGCTTGCGCATCCGGCGCAGGTCACCGGCGATCCGGTCGTAGACCTCCTCGGCCGACGACCCGGCCAGCTCCGGATCGTGCAGCGTGCCGTCCGGCAGCAGCCCGACCCCCATCTCCACCAGCCAGCCGTTGATCACGTAGTCGCAGGCGACGTTCCACAGGTACGGGTCCCGGGAACCGGCCCGGTCCGCGTGCCGCAGCGCGACGTGCAACATCTCGTGCGCCAGCACGAACCGCCACTCGTCCTCGCGCAGCGACCGCCACGGGTTCACGTAGATCTCGCCGGCCTCCGCCGACACCGCCGCGATCGCGATGTCCCAGGTCTGGGCCAGCGTGCCGTCCGCGACCACCTTGAACCCGGCGGCCAAACCACCGAGCAGCGGGTACGACCCGATGAACCAGCTCATCGCCCGATCCCACGGCTTGCGTACCGGCGCCGCGCCGGTCACCGACTCGCGGGCGCCACCGGCCACCTCGACCCCGGCGACCGCGGCCGCCGACAGGCCCCGGGCGAAGCGCTCCGGCCAGGCCGGTTCCTGTCCGGGACGACACCGGACCGGTTCCAGGTCCAGGTCGGGCCGGACCGGCAGGTCGGCCGGCACACCCTGGCGGCGCCAGCGGGCGGCCAGATCCGTCTCGTCGGCCGAGGGCAGCAGGTCCGGGTACGCGTCCGGCTCACGGCCCAGTTTCACCGCGCGCTGGAACCGGGCCACCGCCAGGCAGGACGCCGCGAAGTAGGCCTCGTCCGGCTCGCCGTCCGGCTCCAGGTGCCCGAACCCGAGGTGCAGCAGGCAGTGCGCCAGCACCCAGCGCCACTCGTCCGGTTCCAGCCGCCGGAGACGGCTCACCGTGATCCGGCCGTCGACCGTCACCCGGGCCAGGGCGGGCAGTGGCCGGTCCACGATCTCGGCGGCCGCCTTCGGGCGCTGCATGGCCCGCTCGGTCATCGGCATGAACAGCGGGTGCGAGGCCAGATCACGCCACGCCTCCTGGAAGGCGAGCGTGTTCGGGTCGGCGACCTCCTTCTTACGGTTCCGGCTCACTGGCTCACGTCCGCGCCGCCACCAGGCGCGGCAGGTCGCGGCTCACCTCGACCAGGAACCACGCGGGCAGCACCGGGCTGCCGTCGCCGTCCGGGGCGATCACCAGACGGCCGCACTCCAGGGACAGTTCGGCCAGCTCGACGAGCATCGCCTTGGCCCGGTGCGCGAACTGGCGCACCGACGGCGAGGCGTGGTTCTTGCCCGCCGGCAGTTCCTTGATCAGCCGGGCCCGGAACGCCTCGGCGAGGAAGTAGAGCAGATCCCGGTCGTCGGGGCGCGACGGCCACCCGGCCTCACCGCGGACGACCGCGTCCAGCCCGTACCGATGGCGGACGATCTTGACGTAGCCGCCGAAGGCGGTCGCGTGCGCGGGACCCAGCGTGCCCGCGGCCAGCAGCCCGAGCGTCTCCGCGTCGATCTCGTCACCGTAGGAGTGCAGCGCGTCGGAGAGCATGTGCCAGCTGCGCGGGGTGGAGAACGACTCCTCCACCTTCGGCGGCGCCGACCACAGGTGATCCGGGCGCTCGGTCAGATAGCCGAGCACCCAGCGGTGGATGCCACTGCGCTCGGCCCACTCCCGCCAGTCGTTCCAGGACGCTCGCAGATGCACGTGGATCAGACGGTTGACCAGGGCCGACGCCATCGGGCGGGCGAGTGCGTTGTCGCTGGACCGGTTGCCGGCACCGATCACGATGGATCCGGCGGGCAATTCATAAGCCCCGATCCGGCGGTCCAGGATCAGCGAGTAGAACGCCTTCTGCACATCGGGACCGGACGAGTTCAGCTCGTCCAGGAACAGGCAATACGGCTCGTCGCGGGCGATCGACTCGGGCGGCGCGAACCGGCTGCGACCGTCCCGCAACTCCGGCACCCCGATCAGGTCCTCCGGCGCCAGCTGGGTGCCGACCAGGGTCACACACTCCAGGCCGAGCGACGCCGCGAAATCCCGGACCAGCGAACTCTTGCCGATGCCGGGAGCGCCCCACAGGAACACCGGCCGCACGACCGCCACATGAAGCAGCAGGTCGGGAAGCTGGGCCGGGGACACGGTGATCGCTGAGTGCACGTACGACAGTGTGGCTTCTCGTTGATTCCCCGGCCATCCGTTTATGACCCGGCCATCGAGGCTCCCGTCCCGTTGCCGGTCTGCAGGAAGGCGGTGCCGGGCAGCCCGGCCAGCGCGGTCCGGGGGCCCTCGGCGACGGCCGGATCGGTGGACCGCAGCGTCACGCCCGGTTCCTGCCAGCTGTTGCTGCTCGGCTTCGCGGCCGCCGCCAGCGCCTGGTCACCCTGTCCGTTGTCGATCGCCACGTTGCGGCGCAGCACCGCCGGGGCGGTGGTCAGAGCGAAACCCAGACCCTTGTTGTCGTACGCGGTGTTGTTGCCCAGTTCGATCGGGGCCGTGTTGCCCTCGTCGACAAAACCGTGCCCGTCGTTGGCCCACGCCGCGTTGTGCCGGACCGTGTGCGCGGCGTTCACCGCGGGACTGCCACCGCCCAGGGCGAAACCGTTCGACCCGTTGCGGTACGACCAGTTGTACTCGACCGTCACCGGGCTGGTGAACGAACCCAGATCGAAACCGTCCCGCTGGTTGCCCCAGGCCCGGTTGCCCCGGACCAGGTTGCCGTCCCCGCGACCGAACTGCACCGACAGCCCGGAGCCCTGGTTGGCCCAGAAGTCGCTGTCCAGCACCCGGTTGCCGGCCGTGCCGTCGTCACGCAGCATCAGCCCGGCACCCGCGCCGTCGTGCACCCGCAACCGCTGGTAGAGGTTGTCCACGCAGGACAGACAGGTCCAGGCGGCGTTACGGGCGCCGGTCACCTCCAGGTCGCGGACCGTCCACCAGGAGGCCCGCTGAGTGATCGCCCACTGGTCGGCGGGGATTGCCGAGGCGTCGATGGTCGCCTTCTCCCCGGCGTACCCGCTGATCGTGATCCGTTTTTCCTGTTCTCCGCTCGTGCCGATCTCGATCGGGGCGGGCGGGCGGTAGGTGCCGGCGCGCAGAGCGATCGTCTGGCCCGGTTTCACGGTGGCGACGGCTTTGGCGATCGAGGCGTACGGGCGGGCCCGGCTGCCGTCGCCGTCGTCCGAACCGCCGGGCGCGACGAAGATGTCGGCGCGAGTGACACCGAGACCGCTCACGGCTTTCTGCACGGGTGTGCCGCTCGCGCTGGGGCTGTTCGCCGGCGGTGCGGTGTTCGTCGCGGCCGGTGGTGTGGTGGCCGGCGTCGCCACCGCGGCCGGGGGCCGTTGGGGGACCGCCGGTTCGTAGTACACCGCCCAGCTCAGCCCGCCGCCCGCGACGGCCGTCACGGCGACCGTCGCGACCAGGCTCTTGTGCAGCACGACCGTGTGCGCGCTCGCTACCAGAACTGGAGTGGTGGCCCCGCCGCTAGCCGCCGACTGGATCCCGGCCCAGAGCGCGACCGGCACCGGCAGCGCCGCGATGCCCAGCAGGAGCCGCTCCGGCGAGACCATCCCGGCCTGGTAGACGTGACACTTCGGGCAGTCCCGCACGTGCCGGGCGAGACGCTTGCGCCACACCGAGTCGACGGTGCCGTCCCAGAACCGGATCGTGCTCGACAACTCCGGGCAGACCGGCTTCGCCCGCAGCGCCCGGACCACCGCACGGGCCAGTTCCAGCTGCGTCTTCATCCGCTGGACCTTGACCGCCGCGTGTTTCGGCCGCAGATCGAGGGCGGCGGCCAGATCGGCCCGGGTCAGGTCGCCACGGGCCTCCTGCCACCAGAGCCCCAGCAACTCCCGGTCGGCGTCGTCCAGCCAGCGACTCGCCTCGGCCAGCTCCCGCCGCTGATCGGTGACGACCATCTCGGCGGTGGTCCGCTCGGCGAAGTCACCGGCCGGGTCGGGTACGTCCACCGGCTCCGGAAGGTGCCGCCGCAGGGTCATCTTGCGGGCCCGCAGATGGCCCTGTACCCGGCGGTACGCGATCGCCACCAGCCAGGACCGGAAACGATCCGGGTCACGCAGGCCGGGGAGCCCGTTGATGGCCTGGAGCATGGTGTCCTGCACCAGGTCGTCGACGTCCGGATGACCGCGCAGCGCCCGGCCGATGATGTTGTAGATCAGCGGGAGATGGCCGGAGAACAACTGGTCCCGCGCTCCGGTGCGGCCCCGCTGGGCGTCCCGGACCAGCTCCGAGAGGTCACCCACCACCGCGATCTGACTCTCCGTCACCGTCCTGCCGCCTCCGTGTCCTGGCCTCTCCCCGTCTGATCTGCCCGCCTGCTGGGCGGTCGACCGATGGTGGCACAGCGATTCGGCTTTTGGTAGCGCTCCCATCCTCACCTTTTGTCATACCCGGCGCCTACGCTGCGGATCGTGAGGGGGAGAGCCAGCATTCTGCATGTCGACCTGGACGCGATGTTCGCCGCCGTCGAGCAGCGCGACAAACCCTCCCTGCGCGGCAAGCCGGTGATCGTCGGCGGGGTGGCCGGGCGGGGCGTGGTGTCCACCGCGTCGTACCAGGCCCGGGTCTTCGGGGCGCACTCGGCGATGCCGATGGCCCAGGCCCGGCGGCTCTGCCCACCCAACACCGCCTACCTGTCCCCCCGGTTCGTGGCCTACCAGAGGACCAGCGCCGTCGTCATGGAGTTGCTGGCCGGTGTCTCCCCGCTGGTCGAGCAGGTCTCCATCGACGAGGCCTTCGTCGACCTCGCCGCCACCGACCACGATCTCAGCGTGGCCGGGGTCACCGCCCTAGCCCACCGGCTGAAAGCGGAGATCGCCATCGCGACCGGTGGTGTCACCGGCTCGATCGGCGCCGCCTCCAGCAAACTCCTCGCCAAGATCGGCTCCGACCTGCACAAACCCGACGGCCTCACGGTCGTCGCGCCCGGTGACGAGCTGGCGGTCCTGCACCCGCTGCCGGTCCGGCGCCTCGGCGGCGTCGGACCGGCCACCGAGCAGCGCCTGCACCGCTCCCGGATCCGCACGGTCGGCGACCTGGCCGCGGCCCCCCTCGAAGACCTGGTCGACTGGTTCGGCACCGCCCACGGGCACGGCCTGTTCCGGCTGGCCCGCGCCGACGATCCCCGGCCGGTGGTCAGCGAGCGCGAGACCAAATCGGTGTCCGCCGAGGAGACCTTCGACGTGGACGTGACCGACCCCGCCCGCCTGCTGCACGAGCTGGACCTGCTCGCCACCCGGGTCGCGGCCCGGCTGCGCCGCTCGGGCCTGACCGGCCGCACCGTCAACATCAAGGTCCGGCACCCCGACTTCACCACGGTCACCAGGGCGGTGACCAGAGACCAGCCCACCGACGACGGCCAGTTGATCGCCGGTCTGGCCCGGCGCCTGCTCGCCGAGATCACCACCTTCGGCGGCATCCGCCTGCTGGGCGTCGGCGTCTCCACTCTCTACGACTTCGCCCAGGACGACCTGTTCTCCGCCGCCGGCGAGGACCCGCCCACCCTCGACTTCCCCGACCAGCCCTTACCCGCCGCACCTGCCTTCCCCTCGTCTCCCTCTTCCTCTTCTTCCTCCTCCTTGGCTTCTCCCTCGGCTTCTTCGTCCGCGCCTTCTTCGCCCCTCGTCGGGTCTTCGTCCGCGCCTTCTTCGCCCTTCGCCGCGTCTTCGCCGGTGGCGGTCGAGGAGATGCGGGTGTGGCGGCCGGGGCAGGATGTGTGCCACGACGAGCACGGCCCGGGCTGGGTCCACGGCAGCGGCATCGGCCGGGTCACGATCCGTTTCGAGGGTCCGACCACGCCGATCGGCCGGGTCCGCACCTTCTTCGTCAACGACCCGCACCTGCAGCCCGCCGACCCACCCGACTGGACGATCCCCGCTCCGGCCGCACCGTGACCTCAGGCGCATAGTCCCGGCGGGGGCGCAAGGACACCGGCGGGGTTGTGCGGATGATGCACGACCCCGGGCCCGGCCTGCGAACCTCGCCGGATAGCGGTACGAACGGTCCAGGGAGGACTTTCGTTGACATCCTCCCGTCCTCAAGGGACGGGAGTTCCGGTGGTCGCCCGCCGGGTTTCCTGCTTCACAGCCTGCCGCCCCGGACGGAGGTTTCCCCGTTGAGGTCTTACGCCAGTTCCACAGGCAGACACCGCCGGCCCGGCGGCCAAGATGTTTCTCGCTGCGTTGACGTCGCGGTCGTGGAGGGTGCCGCAGCCGGGACACACCCACGTCCGTACGCCCAGCGGCAGTGTGTCGAGGAGGTGTCCGCAGTGGGAGCAGAGTTTCGTCGAGGGGTGCCAGCGGTCGATGACGATCAGGTTCCGCCCGTACCAGGCGCATTTGTAGGTGAGCAGTTGGCGCAACTGCGACCATGCGGCGTCGGAGATTCCTCGGGCCAGACGGTGGTTCTTGACCATGTTGCGGACGGCCAGGTCCTCGATCACGAGCGTTTGAGTCTCACGCACGAGCCGAGTCGTCAGTTGATGCAGGTGGTCACGGCGCCGGTCGGCTGTCCGGGCATGGATACGGGCGACCTTGAGCCGGGCTTTGTCCCTGTTCCGGGAGCCTTTCTCCTTGCGGGCCGGCGCTCGCTGGGCGCGGGCCAGTCTCTTACGGTCGGCGTGTTCGTGGCGGGGGTTGTCGATCTTCTCCCCGGTGGACAGGGTGATCAGGTGGTTCAGGCCGGCGTCCAGTCCTACCGCCGTGTCGGTGGCGGGCAGGGTGGTGATGGTGTCGTCGAACAGCATCGACACGAACCAGCGGCCGGCGCTGTCGCGGGTCACCGTCACGGTCGACGGCACGCCGTCTTGCGGCACCGGCCGCGACCACACGATGGGCAAAGGCTGGGTCATCTTGGCCAGGGTCGGTTCACCGTCACGCCACCGGAAGGCCGAGGCGGTGAACTCCGCCGACGCCTTCGACCGGCGCTTGGACTTGAACCGCGGAAACCCGGCCCGCTTCCCGAAGAACGCGGTGAATCCGCCCTGCAGATGTCGCAGGCACTGCTGCAACGGCACACACGACACCTCGTTCAAGAACGCCAGTTCCTCCGACTTCTTCCACATGGTCAGCATCGCGCTGGTGGCGGCGTAGTTCACCCGTTCGTGGCGTTCCTGCCAGGCTGCGGTGCGGGCCTGCAGGGCCAGGTTGTAGACCTTGCGCACACACCCGAACGTCCGCACCAGCAGGCCGACCTGCTCGGACGTCGGATAGAAACGAAACCGGAAGGCCCGCTTCACGGGGGTGCTCATCCACAATGGATGACACGGCTGTTCGATAGTGGTCCTGCCGGGGATCCGGTGCACACGCCGATCCGCCTTGACGACGGATCGGTTATCCCTGAGCTGCTCCGCTGGGCATTCCGTTTCCTCCCCGGCCTGAAGGCCGGAACATCCGCGAAAGACTTGTGATGGCGCTGACGACTCGCCCCGTGCGGGCCCGGACGTGGCCGGTGCGGCAGCCGGTCCGGGGCTCGTGGCTGGCCCGGACGATCCGGACCACGGACGCGAAGCAGATCGGGATCATGTACCTGGCCACGGCCTTCGTGTGGTTCGTGCTCGGTGGCGCGATGGCGCTGCTGATGCGGGCCGAACTGGCCCGGCCGGGGATGCAGATGCTGTCGCCGGAGCAGTACAACCAGCTGTTCACCATGCATGGCACGATCATGCTGCTGTTCTTCGCGACGCCGATCGTGTTCGCGTTCGCCAACTACGTGGTGCCGATCCAGATCGGCGCGCCCGACGTGGCGTTTCCACGGCTCAACGCGTTCGCGTACTGGCTGTACTTCTTCGGGGGTCTGATCGCTTTCGGCGGTTTCCTGGTGCCGGGCGGGGCCGCGGACTTCGGCTGGACCGCCTACACGCCGCTGAGCACCTGGCAGCACTCGCCGGGGGTCGGCGGCAACATGTGGGTGATCGGGCTGGCGCTGTCGGGTGTCGGCACGATCCTCGGCGCGGTCAACATGATCACCACGGTCCTGTGCCTGCGGGCGCCGGGGATGACCATGTTCCGGATGCCGATCATGACCTGGAACATCCTGCTGACCAGCGTACTGGTGATCCTGGTCTTCCCATTCCTGGCCGCCGCCCTCTTCGCGCTGGCCGCGGACCGGGTGCTGGACGCTCAAGTCTTCAATGTGGATACCGGCGGGCCGATGCTCTGGCAGCACCTGTTCTGGTTCTTCGGCCATCCCGAGGTCTACATCATCGCGTTGCCGTTCTTCGGGATTATCACCGAGGTCATTCCGGTCTTCAGTCGCAAACCGGTCTTCGGCTACAAGACCCTCGTTGCGGCCACGATCCTGATCACTATGTTGTCGATGAGCGTGTGGGCGCACCACATGTTCGCTACCGGGCAGGTGCTGCTGCCGTTCTTCAGCCTGCTCAGCTACCTGATCGCGATCCCGACCGGGATGAAGTTCTTCGTCTGGATCGGCACCATGTGGCGGGGGCAGCTCACGTTCGAGACGCCGATGCTGTTCGCGATCGGGTTCATGGTGACGTTCCTGCTCGGCGGCCTGACCGGGGTGCTGCTTGCGTCACCGCCGGTCGACTTCCACGTGCACGACAGCTACTTCGTGGTGGCCCACTTCCACTACGTGCTGTTCGGGACGATCGTGTTCGCGGTCTTCGCCGGTGTCTACTTCTGGTTCCCGAAGATGTTCGGGCGGATGCTCGACGAACGGCTCGGCCGGGTGCATTTCTGGCTGACCTTCCTCGGGTTCCACGCGACGTTCCTGGTGCAGCACTGGGTCGGCAACAAGGGCATGCCCCGGCGGTACGCGGACTACCTCCCCTCCGACGGGTTCACCTTCCTGAACACGTTCTCCACCATCGGCTCGTTCGTGCTCGGAGCCGCCACGCTGCCGTTCCTCTACAACGTGTGGAGGTCGTACCGGGTGGGGGAGCCGGTGGCCGCCGATGACCCGTGGGGGCACGGCAACTCGCTCGAGTGGGCGACGTCCAGCCCGCCGCCGCTGCGCAATTTCGACCGGATGCCGCGGATCCGGTCCGAGCGGCCCGCTTTCGATCACCGGTTTCCGCAGCTCGCGGCCGGTGGGCAGTCGGTGGCCGGCCCGCCGGAGGGTGGGGCCCGGCCACTCACCAGCGAATCCACCGGCGGTGCGAGCTATCCGGAGGATAGTTCCGATCGTTGAGGTCTGAGGTTAAAGCGTTGGTTGTCGGCTTTGCGCGTAGATGCTCATCGCGAACGAGATTCTGGGCGGCCGTAGCTCATAAAGCGTGCGTTGCGATGAAAGGTCGGACATTCCACGCCCCGGAAGGGACCTCATGTCGACCGTCCTACACGGCCTACTGGCCGCTGCGTTAGCGATCCCCGCCGCACCCGCGATGCCGGCCGCCGCCACGCCACGAGACTGCGCCCTCGGGAACTTCACCGCACACTCCCAGGCCGACCTCGCCCGGATCGCGATCCTCAACCCGGGACCGCACGCCAAGGGACAACCGGCGCTCGCCGACCTCGGGCTCGCGACGGCCACCGGCACCGTGGACAGCGCGGCCCAGCCGTACCGCAGCGTCGCCACCGGCCGGCACACCGGCTCTCGGGTTCCCGGCCTGCCCGCCGGTGGCGCCTTCCACGCCGAGCCCAGCCGGAACGCGCCGTCCACGAAGGACCTCGCCCGATTCCAGGTCGCCGGACTCGCCACCGTCGGCGCCGGCCGGGCCACCGCCCACGCCACCTGGGACGACGACTACCGCTGCGGTCGGACCGGGCCGCTGACCAGGGCCGCGACCGCGCTCGGCGGACTGTCCGTGCTCGACGGCATGCACGCCGGACCGCACCGGAGCAGCCTGCTCACCGTCGGGCCGGCCGGCTCCGCACAGAGCGCCACCGACCTGCTCGAACTCGGACGGGGCCGGATCGGCGTACGCGCCAGTGCCGGGGTCGCCCTCAGCGACCTGACCCTCTTCGCCGGCACCCCGCAGCAGGTCTCGATCAAGGTGGTCACCCAGCCGACTCTGGAGGCGATCTCCGCCGGGGACCGGGCGCACTCCGGGGTCACCTACCGTCCGGCGATCGTCGAGGTGAAAGCTCTCGGGAAGCCCCGGCACCTGCTCAAGGACTCCGGTGCGGCCGTCTCGGTCGGGCTCCTCGGCGGATTCGAACCGGGGAATCCGGCAGAGCTCGAGACTCGGATCTCGCTCGGCCAGGTCCGGCAGAAGGTCGGCAGCCGGCAGGTTCAGGCGCAGGCGGCGGCGCTGCGGATCGAGGTGCGGCTCGGTGCGACGCGGCTGCTCGACGTGGCCCTGGGGCACCTGACGGTCGAGGCGTGCGCGCCGGACCAGATCCGGCAGGGCGGCGGCGCTCGGCCGGTTTCCGGTGGCGGCGATCGGCCGGCTTCCGGCGGCGGCGATCGGCCGCGGCCGGGGCCAGGGCCTGGTGACGACCGGCCCAAGCCTTTCCCGGGCGATTCCCCGGACGACGACTCGGATTCTCCGGACTCCGACTCCGACTCCGACTCCGACTCGGACTCGGACTCCCCGGACTCACCGGATGGCGATTCCACGGATGACTCCCCGGGTGTCACCTCGCCCTCGCCCTCGCCGTCATCGTCGCCTTCGCCGTCGGCCAGCCGGTCCGACACGCCCGCGCTGGTCCCGGCTCCCGCTCCGGGCCGTGACACGCTCGCCCTGACCGGTTCGGACGTGACGGCCTACGGCTACGCGGGCGGTGCCCTGGTCCTGGCCGGCCTTCTCGCGCTGCTGCTGACCCGGCGCCGTCGCACTGCGAAGCACTGAAACTGACCCGGCACCGTAGCGTCTCGAAGCACTGATCCCCGTTCAGCGCCCAGCGTCACGACGCTGGGCGCTGCTACGTTCGATCTCGTGGATTCCGATACCGACGCCGTGGTGGACGAGTGGCAGGCCCGGCTTCTCGGTCTCAGCCACAGCCTGCACGCCGAGCCCGAGGTGGCGTTCGCCGAGCACGCGTCGGCGGCGAAACTGGCCGCGCTGATGCGGTCCGCCGGATTCACCGTCGAGGAAGGCGTCTGTGGCCTGCCGACCGCGCTGACCGCCACGTACGGCGCGGGTGATCTGACCGTCGGCCTGTGCGCGGAGTACGACGCCCTGCCCGGCCTCGGGCATGCCTGCGGCCACAACATCATCTGCGCCTCCTCGGCGGGTGCGGCCATCGCGTTGCGGTCGGCCGCCGACCGGTTCGGGTTCCGGGTCAAACTGCTCGGCACTCCCGCCGAGGAGAGCGGCGGCGGCAAACAGCTGATGCTGGAGCGTGGCGCGTTCGACGACGTGACCGTGGCGATGATGGCGCACCCCGGCCCCGCCGCCGACCGGGCGAGCGTGGGCGAGAGCACCCAGGCGTGCACCCGTTTCGAGGTGACGTTCCGCGGCAGGCCGGCACACGCGGCCGGTGCCCCCTGGGACGGGGTGAACGCGGCCGACGCGGCGGTGGTCGCGCAGGTCGCGGTCGGCCTGCTCCGCCAGCAGATCCCCCCGGACCACCGGATCGCCGGCTTCGTCCGTTCCGGCGGGGCGACGACCAACATCATTCCCGAGCAGAGCGTTCTCGAGTACGAGGTACGAACCCCCGCCGCCGCCGGACTCACCGAACTGAGAAGCCGGGTGTGGGCCTGTTTCGAGGCGGGCGCCCTGGCCACCGGTTCGACCGTCGAGTTCCGCCGCACCGAACCCGACTACCTGGACCTACGCAACGATCAGTGGCTGCTCGAAACCTACGCCGCCCACCTGCCCGCTTTCGGCCGCTCCGCACTCCCGCTACCTGGCGGCCTGACCACGGCCTCCACCGACATGGGCAACGTGAGCCACGTGCTCCCGTCGATCCACCCGATGATCGCCCTCCGAGGCGTGACCGCCATGCCCCACACCCACGAGTTCGCCGCCCACACCGCCACCCCACCGGCCGACGAGGCCCTACTGCACGCCGCAAAACTCCTGGCCCGCACGGCGACCACGTTGGCCGCCGACGCCCCGCACCGAGAAACCTACAAAGCCCACCACCAAGCCCGCCGGTCCTAGTCTGTCCTCCGACCAACTCGGCCGTGGACACCCGGACATCCTTGAAGCAGCGTCGGTCCTGCTCGTCGTCTATCCGTTGACGGGTGTCCAGAGCCGGTCGACGGGCATGATGTGGATGCGGTCTTCATAGGTGAACGAGCGCAGCCCGGTGCTCAGCGCCACCCCGGCGATGAACCTGTCACCGAGCGCATCTCGTAAGGTTCGGAGCCCTTTGAGGTCGGCACCGGTGACGCGTTCGTTTGCCTTGACTTCGAACGCCAGGACCCGGCCGTCATCGAACTCGATGACATAGTCGACCTCGTCGCCGTCATGTGTTCGCCAATGCCCTGTGGAGACCTGTTCGTCCAGCCAGGAGACCTGTTTGCGGAGCTCGCCGACGACGAAGGTCTCGAGCAGGTGCCCGAATTCCGCTAAGGCGGTCGGGTCCAGGGTGGCGAGCTTGGCGGGTGTGATCCGCATGAGCCGAGCGGCTACCCCGGTGTCGGTGACGTGTACTTTCGGTGACGCCGCGGCGCGCGCGCGTAGCGTCTTTCCCCAAGCTGGAAGCCGGTCGATGAGGAACAGGTCTTCGAGGAGGCGGGCATAGTCCTCGATGGTTTTGCGGTCGCCCGCGAGCCCCTGGGACGCGGTGGTCAAGTTCAGTACCTGTCCGGTTCGCCCGGCGAGTCGCTCCAGCAGCTCACGCAGCATGTTGCGCTGACGTATCCGGACGAGTTCGATGGCGTCGCGTTCCAAGGACTGGCGGATGTAGTCGTCGAACCACCGATCCCGTGCGGTGCCGGTACGTCGCAGGGCCAGTGGAAAGCCTCCGGCACAGAGCCTGTCGACGTACTCCCTCCGGGTGGTCTTCGACGACGGTTGGGCTGCGACTGTCGTGTCGGGCTCAACTCGAAGTGCCGGAAGGAAGTCCTCGTTGACGCCACCGATCTCCCCTTGTGACAGTGGCCAGATTGTCAAGCTGTGCAGTCGGCCGGTGAGTGACTGTGCCGTGCGGGGCAGCGCGTCCTGACGAGTCGACCCGGTAAGCACAGCAGTGCCCGGCAGGGTGCCTTCGCGATTGAGCCGAGCCTTCAACGCGTCGAGGATCTGCGGGGCATACTGATACTCGTCCACGCATAGCAGACCCTGTGCCGCCACGGCTGTCTGCGGGTTGGCCACCACGGCATCTCGAGTGCCGAGATCGTCAAGATCCAGAACGGCTACCCCTCGATCATCGGCCAACGCCCTCAGCACCGTCGACTTGCCGACGGAGCGCGGGCCGTGCAGAGCAATGACCGGCTCGACCTGCAGTAGGTCGTTGACCAACGCAGAGACACGCCGATCCGCGATCCCGGCGAGTGGTCCCGTCATGCTTGCTCCTGGGGTGCGAAGTACCAAATCTTCGAACCGTAAATTACCAAAAGCGGAGGACCTGAACTACCAAAATTGGAGGGTATCGAACTACCAAAATTGGATCTTGCGTCTTGGGTAAGGGCCGGCGGACCGACTCATGCGATGTGCTCGGACCGGAAGTCGGCGAAGGTTCGTCGGGGTGTCCAGCCCTGGGCTCGGGCTCGGGTGATGTTCAGGACGACGCCGGTGGTGAGCTGGTCCACCGCGTACCGGGAGAGCAGGGGTGAGCGACCAGTCAGCCTCGCCGTGGCTGTCGCCGCCGTGGCGATCGCGCTGACCAGGGGGATCGGTAAGTGCGCTACCGGGACGCCGCAGACCGCCTGGACCACCGCGTCGCGACGGTAGGGCTGCGCATCGGCGATGTTGTAGGCGCCGGCCGGCCAGTGTGCCGCCGCCAGGCAGGCGTCCGCGAGGTTCTCCACCGCGGTCAGGCTCAGCTCGATGTCCGGACCGGGTAGCAGAGCCCGGCCGCCGCGCACCACTCGCCGTAACCGGGGCAGCAAGTGCGGGTCGCCGGGGCCGTAGACGGCCCGGGGCCGCAGCACCACCGCCCCGGCCGCCAGCGCTAGGCGTTCCCCGGCCGCTTTCGTTCGACCGTAGGCGGTCAGCCCCGCGAGCGGATGGTCCTCGGTGATCGGTTCCGGACTCGGAAGAAGGTATCCGGACCGGCCCGGCTGCCGGTATTCATAGAGGATCGGTGGTGCGTAGACGCTGGCGCTGCTCACCCACACGACCGGGCGGCTGCCGGTGGCTGAGAGCAGGCGGGCGGTGCCGTCCACATTGACCGCCCGGAAAGTGGCCTCGGACGCGCGGCCGGGCGGTGGGTCACCGACGGCCGCGGCGAGATGCAGCACGATGTCGGTTCCGGTCAGGTCGGGTTCGGTACGGGTGGCGTCCCAGAACCGGTGCTCGCCGACCGGCCCGGGTGTCCGTCCGAGGCAGACGACAGCCGCTCCCGCCTCAGCGGCGGCGCGGGCCACCATCCCACCGCAGAATCCACTCGCTCCGGTCACCGCTATTCGCATCGTCACCGGGCGGTCCGCCGGTCTCCGGGGGCCAGGATCAGGCTGGACCAGCCGGGTAGGGCGCTGCGCCGGTCGGCCCGGGCCGAGAGCACGACCGGACGGTACGGTGCCAGCGCTGTCAGCGTGTCGGTGAACTGCATCCGGGCCAGCCGGGCGCCGGGGCAGGCGTGTGAGCCCAGCCCGAACACCAGTTGGGACACCCGCTGCGGTGCCGGATCGTCCGGGGTCGGGTCACGCTGGTGGGCGCCGACCGCGTGCCGGGCGATCAGAATCAGCCGGTCACCGGCGCGAACCGGTAGGCCGGCGATGGTGCCCGCGGCGGCGGCGACCCGCGGCAGCAACGGGGTCGGGGCGGTCACCCGTAGCAACTCGGCGGTGAGCGCGTCGGGGGTGGTCTCGGCATACCCCCAAAGGTCCGCGTCCGCGCACCAGGCCACGGCCCGCGGCAGCCCGGCGACCGTCGTGTTGATCGCGGCCACCGCCATCATCGCCGCGAGCCCGGCCCCGCCGGGTGCCGCGGAATCGCCGTCGCCAGCCGGTGTGACCAGGGTGTTCAGGCGGTCGGCGGCCTGCTGTGCGGCCCGCCGGTGGCGGGGGAGCGTCAGACCCGGAACGTGTTCGCGGGCACCGGTGGCCGCCGCCTCCCGGGCCGCGGCTGCCAGTTCGAGAGGGGCGACGTTCAGTTTCAGGAGGGCGGCCGCAGTGGCACCGGAGAGTTCCGCGGCGACGTCCACCAGGTCGATCGGGCGGCCTTCGGCCAGTGGCGCCAACCGGCGGTTCAGGACTTCGCGCCAGATCGGCCGCAACCGGGTCACCCCGTCGGCGCCCAGTGACTCGGCCACCTCCCGGCGGGACCCGCGGTGACCGGCACCCTCCTGGTCGAAGAGCAGGTCACCGCTGGTCAGCCGACCGGCCGCCCCGCCGGTGGTGCCGTCCGCGGTCCGGTCCAGCGGTACCCGCGTCAGCCCGTCGACGAACGCCTCCGGCGAATGCGCCATCACCGTTCTGCCCAGCCGGACCACGGGACGGCTCCGGACGGCCGCGAGCAGCAGGAACAGCACCGGATGGCTGCGCAGATAGACCTGCCGATCCCGGCGCCGGGCCCGCCCTTGCGCCGTTCCGTGGTCCCCACCCCAGACGTTCATCGGCTCCTACCAGCTCTCGGTTCAGGCCGGCGACCGGATGAGGGCCGGTGACCGGATGAGGACCGGTGGTCAGCGGACATGGACCTGGGTGGTGGTGGGTGGGCGCCAGCGGCGATCCCAGTACCAGAGCAGCGTGCGCCGGCCGCCCCAAGCACGCAGGCGGCGCAGGCTGGACTCGACCACCACGTCCTCGGCGCGGACGATCCGGGACGTCACCCGGCGGGCCCGGTTCAGCAGGGTCACGTCCTCGGAACCCTCCTCCAGCGCCTCCCGGGGGGTGCCGCCGCAACGCTGGTACAGGTCGGCGGTCAGGGCCAGGTTGTGGCCGTGGACCAGGACGTACGGGCTGCGGAACTCCGGCCGGCGATGTGATCTCCGGTAGCGCCCGTAGACCGCCGCCAGCCGCACGGCCGCCGGGAAGACGTTGCGTTCGGCCCAGGTCGGCTGCTCGTCGCGGCGCGGCACACTGCGGCCACAGACCAGATCAACACCGCGATCGAGGTACGACCGGAGCGTCCCGATCCAATCCGGGGCGGGCAGGCAGTCCGCGTCGGTGCGGGCCAGCAGGGTGGCCCCGCCGGCGATCGCGTGCCGGAAACCGGTGTCGGCGGCGGTGCCCGCTCCGGGTTCGGTCTCGGTGACGACCTCGACCGGGAACGGTGCCGTCTCGGCGAACCGGCGCACCACTGCGGCGGTCCCGTCGGTCGACGCGTTGTCCACCACGACCAGCCGGAAGTCCCGGTCGGTCTGGGCCGCCAGAGCCGCCAGGGTCGCCCCGATCGACGCCGCCTCGTTGAAGGCGGGCACCACGACGGCGAGTTCCGGACCGGGCGGGCCGCGGTGGACGGGGCTGTTCACGACCGTACCGCCGTGGGGTGAAGGCCGGCGGCGCTGTTCATCGGCGTACCGCCGCTGGGTCGGGGTTGGTGGACGCCAGGGACGCGGCTGCCGCGCGGTCGGGCTTGCGGGAACGCCCGGCGAGCGGGACCGGGGCGAAGATCAGCCGGTCGGGGTGGGCCGAACCCATCCGGCGCAGCGGCTCGCGGAGCGCGGCCTCGACCGTGGCCCGGTCGGCGCCGGGAGCCGTCTCGACCACCGCCACCACCTGCTCGTCACCGTCCCCGGCGGGGACACCGACCAGGACCGCGAGGGCCACGCCGGGTACGTGCAGGGCCGGCTCGTAGAGGCCCGGATAGATGTTCTCCGCCCCGCGCAGGATCATGTCCTTGCAGCGTCCGGCGAGAACGACCCGCCGGGTGCCGGCGGGCAGGGTGGCGACGTCGCCGGTGGCGACCCACTCGTGCGGGCCGGCGCCCAGATAACGGTCGCAGACCCCGGCGCCGGAGAGCAGCAGCTGGCCGGTGTCGTCGAGGCGGGCCCGGACGCCGGGGAGCAGTTCGCCGACCAGGTCACCGTCGCCGTCGAAAGTGGACTTCTCCCGGGATTCGACGGCCGCGGCCGGGAAGACCTCGGTGAGCGCGTAGACACCCCACGCCTCGTCGGCTCCGGCGGCCCGGACCCGGTCGAGCAGGTTCGCCGAGACCGGCGCCGACCCACTGTAGACACGACCGGTGAACGGTGTGCCGGCGTCCAGGGCGGCCCGGATCTGCGGCGGCGTCAGGTAGGTGGCCTGCGGGCGCAACCCGGTGACCTGCCGGGCCAGCGCGCGAGGGCGCCGGGCCGGGGCGGCCACCGGTGCGCCGGCCGCCAGGGACGGGACCATCACGAAGAACGTACCGCCCAGCACCGGGACTCCCGCCTGGGGCCGGACCAGATCGGCGACCGCCCGCAGACCCGCCGCCAGACCGGCGCGGGTGTGCACCACGGCCCGTGGGCTGCTGGTGGTGCCCGAGGTGAAGATGACGACCGCGTCGCCGTCACCGTCGAAGGCGGCCGGCGCCGGGCCGCTGATCAGGGACAGAGCCGGTGCGTTGCCGGGCAGGCGCGGGCCCAGCGTGACGGTCGGGCCGAGCTTCGTGAAGTCGGGCAGGGCCAGCCCGGCCCGGCGCGCCAGTGGGGCGGCCCAGCCGGCCACCGCCTGCGCGGCCGCGTCGGCGACGATCAGAGCGGGCCGGGCGAGTGCCAGCCGGGCGATGAGGACGTCCGGTCCGGCGGTCGGGTCGAGCAGCGCCACCCGGACACCGAGCCGGTACGCGGCGAGCACCATCGCCAGGGCCCGTGCTCCGGGGCGGATCGCCAGTCCCAGAGTGTCACCGGCACGGATGCCACGGGCGTGCAGGGCGGTCGCGTACCGGTCGCGCAGCACGGCCAGTTCGCCCCGGCTGACCGTGCGCCGGCCACGGATCAGGGCCGGGGCGCCGTCGCCGGCCCGCAGTCCGGAGTTCAGTTCGTCGAGCATCAGCGCGGGTCCGGAGTCAGGTCGGCGCTGCCACGGTCCAGGTACCAGCGGGCGGTCCGCAGCACCCCGTACGCGCGCAACCGCCGGGTCGAGTTCTCCACCACCATCGACCGGCTGTGCACGATCGCCGAGGTGGTGCCGCGGACCCGGTTGAGGAACAGCCGGTCGGTCGGGGACGGTCGCCGGGGCATGCCGCCGCACGCTTCATACAGGGCCGCGGTCACCGCCATGTTGTTACCGGCGTGCATGCGGTACGGGGCCAGGTAGCCACGGTCGCGGTGCGCCGGCCGTACCCGCCCGAAAGCCGCCGCGAGTGACACCAGCAGCGCGAAGAACGCCCGCCCGGCCGGTCCGTGCTCGTCATGCCTCGCGGTGATCCGGCCGCAGGCCAGCCCGGCGCCGCCGGTGAGGGCCGCCCGGGCCGCCGCCACCCAGCCGGGCCGTGGAAGGCAGTCGGCGTCGGTGCGGGCGATCATGGTGGCGCCCGCACCGATGGCGTGCCGGAAACCGGTGTCGACCGCGCTGCCGACGCCTTTCTCGGTCTCGATCAGCACATGCACCGGAAACGGGGCGGTCACCGATTCCACCACGGCCACCGTGTCGTCGGTGGATCCGTTGTCCACCACCAGCAGGGTGAAGTCGAGGTCGGTCTGGGCGGTCAGGGCGTCCAGAGTCTGTTTGATCCGGGCGGATTCGTTGTACGCGGGAACCACCACCCACAGGTCGGTCACGACCGCTCCCAGACCATGGTCATCATGCTGACGCCGCCGCCGAGGCCGACGAACAGCACCTTGTCACCGGTCGACAAGTGTGGAAACGCCCGGTCGAGTTGCACGCCGAGCGTCGCGCTCGCCATGTTGCCCAGCTCGGTGACCGTCACTTCGAGCCGATCACGCGGAACCCCGGTGACCTCGATGAATCGCTCCAGATACGGCAACGTCACCTGATGGACCAGAATCCGCTGGTAGTCGGTGAACTCGAACCCGGTCCGCGCCCGCACCCGGTCCAGGATGCTCGCCCCGATCTTCTCGAACACCCCGCGCAACCGGTGCCCGTCCCCGACGAAATAGCTGTGCTCGTCCCCGCGCGGATGCCGTGACCCGCCACCCGGGATGCCACCGACCGTCCAGTGCTCGGAGAACGTCTCGGTGTCGACGTCCAGGATCCCGCCCCGCTCCACCGGCTCCACGACCACCGCCGCCCCGGCGTCCCCGAACGTATAACCCGCGAACGACTTCCGAGCCTCCGCCAGACTCGCCACCCGTGGCCGCATCACCCGGCTGGGCGTCTCGCCGGTGACGACCAGCGCCCGCCGCGCCCGCCCGGCCAGCACCATCGACCGGGCCAGGTCGATGCCGTTGACGAAACTGTTGCAGGCGTTGGTGACGTCGAGCGCGTGCGCCCGGCTGCCCAGGGCGTCCTGCAGGATGTGCGCGGTCGCCGGTTCGACCATGTCCCGGCTGGCTGAGGCGAACAGCAGCAGGTCCACGTCGAGCGGGTCCAGGTCGGCGCTCGCCAGGGCGGCGCGGGCGGCGTGCAGGCCGAGGGTGGAGGCGTACTCGTCGCCGGCCGCGATCCGCCGCCGTTCGATGCCGGTCAGGCGGGCCAGCAGCCCGCGGGGCAGCCGCCCGATCCCGTCCTGCAGTTCGGCCGTGGTGACCTCGCGTTCCGGCAGATGAGCGCCCACTCCGGTGATTCCGACCCGCACGTTCCCCCCTCGTCGTCGCAGCGACAGTAGCCGGGGTCCGCAGCCTTCGAGAAAGGTCGCTCAGCAGGTCGGGACCTCAGCATGAGGCGATGCCGTCCGATAGGACGATCGTGCCGGAACAGCTCTTCATGCTGGGCAACCTGGGCACCATGATCACGTACGCGGCGATCACGGTGGCCGTCGTGGTGCCGGTCGCCCGGGCCGGGCAGCTTCGCAGCAACCGGCTGGCCGTCGCCACCGCCCTGATCTTCGCGACCGCCGCCGTCGGGCACGGCCTGTACACGTGGCTCATCCTGGCCAACCCCGGTCTCCTCGGGCGCTCCGTCGTGCCCGGCTGGGTGTGGGTGCTGGCCTGGTGGAACCTGGTCACCGGGCTGACCGGCGTCTACTACTGGTCGGTGCGGCAGCGCAGCCGGACCGTACCCGGGCTGATCTACGCCGACCCGCATCGGCAGCAGGCCCTCGACGAGGCGGACAACCACCGGGCCACCCTCGAAGCCGTGGTCGAGCACACCGACGACGCGATCATCGGCGTCGACCTGGACGGCGTCATCACCGCCTGGAACGGGGGTGCCGAACGTCTCTTCGGCTACCCGGCCGCCGAGATCATCGGGCAGCCCGAGTCGATCCTCGCCGACCCGGCCGGAGCCGAGGAGCAGCGTCGGGTCATCGAGCGGGTCGGGCTGGGTGAACGCGGGCTGTCGTACGAGGCCCGGCGCTGGACCAAGGACGGCAGCCCGATCGACATCTCGCTCAACGTGTCCGCGATCCGGGACCGGGCCGGCCGGCTCACCGGGCTGTCCGCGGTCGCCCGGGACGTCACCGCGGCCAAAGAAGCGGCCGAACGGCAGCGGGCCGTCGAGGAGCGGACGAACCAGGCGCAACGGATGGAGAGCCTGGGCCGGCTCGCCGGTGGTGTCGCCCACGACTTCAACAACATCCTTGCGATCATCGTGAACTACACCGACTTCGCCGCTGAGGAGGCCGCCGGCAACGAGGCCCTGGAATCCGACCTCAAACACGTGCGCATCGCCGCCGACCGGGCCATCAACCTGACCCGCCAGCTGCTCACCTTCACCCGCGGCGACACCATCCAGCCGCAGGACGTCGACCTGAACGCGGGCATCGGCGAAGTCCACGCCATGCTCGCCCGCACCATCGGCGAACACATCAACCTGATCGAGGTCCCGTCCGGGCATCCGGTCGTCGTGCACGCCGACCCCGGCCAGATCCAGCAGGTGCTGCTCAACCTGGCGATCAACGCCCGGGACGCGATGCCGGACGGCGGCACCCTGGTCCTGGAAGCCGACATCACCGACCTGGACGGCGGCGAGCTCGACATGCAGCCGCCGTTACCCGCCGGAACCTACGCCCGGCTGCTCGTCAGCGACACCGGCGAAGGCATGACCGCGGACGTGGTGGCCCGGATCTTCGAGCCGTTCTACACCACGAAACCCCGTGGTCAGGGCACCGGACTGGGCCTGGCCACGGTCTACGGCATCGTCGCCGAATCCGGCGGCAGCCTCAACGTCTACTCCGAGCCCGGCGTCGGCACCACGTTCCGCATCTACCTGCCGCTGGTGACCACCACCGGCGCCGGACTGCCCGCCACCCTCCGCCGGGACGCCCCGCCACCCGGCGACGGCCGCACCGTCCTGGTGGTCGAGGACGAACCGGCCCTGGCCCGTGTCGTCACCCGCATCCTGTCCAACGCCGGCTACCACGTGCTGACCGCCACCGGCGGACCCGAAGCCCTGCACCTGTTCACCCAGCACGACTGCGACGTCCTCCTGACCGACGTGATCATGCCCGAGATGTCCGGTCGCCGTCTGGCTGAACTCCTGCACGAGGCGGTACCCACCCTGCCGGTCCTCTACATGTCCGGCTACAGCAACGGCCTGCTCGGCACCACCCACGTCCTGGACGGCGACATCGCGTTCATCGAGAAGCCCTTCACCGCCCACGACCTCCTGCACAAGATCGCCGAGGTCCACCCCGCCAAGACCAAGACCCCCTAGCGCCGGTACGCGACCCCAGCCGCCCGTGCCATGCCGGGACGAGTGGGGTCAAGGGCCCGGGGTGAAGGAGGCCAGGACCACGGTGAAGCGATTCAGCTCGGTGGACCAGTCGTCGCGGGTGGTGCGCCACTCCAGGACGTAGCTGCGGGTGGCGGTGCCGATGATGCGCTGGACGGCGCGCATACCGGTGCCGTCTGGGTCCTGGAAGGTGTACTCCCAGACCGCCGACGCGGGTTCGGGCAGCGCCTCGATCCGGACCCGCTGGTAGCCGGTGAGGGAGGACGCCCGTTCGGCTGCGGCCAGGGTCGCGACCACATCGGACGGTGACTCGGCGAGAGGGGTGATGCCCATGGCCACCCGGGCCCGTGCGGCGGTGAAGGTCAGGCCGCCGGTCGGTGGGACGGGTCGCCGCCGCCAGCCGGACGGGACCGCTACCCGATAGCCGATCGGATCCGCCCACCAGGTGAAACCTTCCGGCAACGGAACCGGCGAAGAGGGCGACCGGGACGGGATCGGAGCCGGGACGGTGGTGGCCGGACCGGGCGCCCGAGGGGTGCCGGACTCCGCTGATCGGGTCATGCCCTCGGCCGTCGCCGCCACCGCGGTGAGCCCGACGGCGAGGGCGAACGCCGCGATGATGGCCGGGATCCGGCGACGGCGAGCCGCCGGGCGCGGCTCACGACGCCCCGGCGAAGAGGCGCCCGCGGAGGCGGGAAAGGGGGAGGTGTGGGCAGAAGACGCGCCGCTGAAGAAGGAGCCGCGTCTGCGGCGGGCGGGGGTGACGATGTCGCGGAGATGCTGTTCGACTTCGGCGGCGGTCAGCCGGTCGGCGGGGGAGCGGCGGAGCAGCCCGGCCAGCACGGGGGTGAGGGGACCGGCCCGGCGGGGCTGCGTGGGATGCGGGTCGGCCAGGGCGTGCAGGAGCTGGGCGGTGGTGGCGCGGAGGAGCGGTGGGCGGCCTTCGACGGCGTGGTAGAGGGTGGCGCCCAGGGACCACAGGTCGGACGCCTCGGTGGAGCTGTGGTCGAAGATGCGCTCGGGGGCGATCCATTTGGGGGAGCCGAGGACGATGCCGGCGTCGGCGAGGGTGCGGACGCCGCCGGGGGTGACGGCGGGCCCGAAATCGGTCAGGACGGCCTGCCCGTCGGCGGCGATCAGCACGTTGCCGGGTTTGACGTCGAGGTGCAGGATGCCGGTCGACCAGGCGGCCCGCAGTCCGGCGAGGACGGCCAGGCCGATGGCGGCGGCGCGGGCGGCCGGCAGCGGGCCGGACTCGTCGACGACCTGATGCAGGGTGCGCGACGGCAGGTGCTCCATGATGATCCACGGGCCGTCCCAGGAGGGCAGCACCGCGTGGGTGTGGATCACGTTCGGGTGGCGGACCCGGGCGGCGGCGGTGGCTTCCGGCAGGGACCAGTGGCGGACCAGCTCGTGCTGGCCGGACGGCAGGCCGGTCGGGATGGCGCAGTGCTTGAGGACGACGAACGCGGGCGGGATCTCACCGGCCGGGCTGTTGGTGGTGCCGATCCGGGTGGTCGTCTCGTCGGTGGCGAGCCAGATCCGGCTCATGCCGCCGGAGGCGAGCGGGCGGGCCAGCCGGTACCGCCCGGCGATCACCTCTCCCACCACAGCCATGCCGTAACCCCTGGTTCAAAGTGTGTTAACGCAGGTCAGGTGCATTCATGACGCTACTCGGCGACGGCCACCGGATGTCGAGTGAGATGACTCTGTGGAGTCGTCTGATTATCCACTGTGACCAGCGAGTCCACTGTCACCCATGTGTCACGCGGGCGGTCCGGAATTGCCTTTCCGCGCATCGCGGGTGATGGGACGAATCGGGCACTGTTGACGGCCGTACGAAGCCGATTCCGGAAATTTGAATATGGTGACATTCTCGTTACCGGCTAGTAACGTGACCCGTCGGTAGCAAGAGGGGGTGCAGGTGCTCTACGGAACCCCGATCGCACGTCGGCGCGACGCCCAGCGCAACCGCGCGGCCATCCTGGAAGCCGCGAGCGAGGTGCTGGCCGAGGGCGAGACCGTCGCCCTGATGCCGGAGATCGCCCGCCGCGCCGGCATCGGCCAGGCCACCCTCTACCGCCACTTCCCGGACCGGCTGGCCCTGACCGCCGCCGTGGTCACCTACCAGCTGGAGATCCTGGAGACCCGGGTGGCCGGGTACGCAGGCGACCCGGCCGGGTTCCGGGCCCTGCTGCGTGCGGTTCTGCACTCCCAGATCGAGCTGTGTGGACTGGTCAAGCTGGTGCGCCGGTTCGACGCCGGGCTCCAGGAGCGTTTCCGGCGCCGGGCGATCAACGCCTTCGCGGTCCCGCTGAGCCGGGCGATCGAACACGGTCACGTCCGCGCCGACCTGGTCCCCGAGGACCTGTCCCTGCTCTTCACCATGGTCCAGGGCGTGGCCGAGGCGACCGACGACGTCCGGGCCGCCCGCGCCGCCGCGGACCGCGCCGTCGACCTGGTGCTGGACGGCGTCTTCCGGCCCGCCTGACGGGGCCCGCCGACGGCGCGTCCTCAGGTCGCCCGTCGCGGTGCCGATCTGCCTGCCTGTCGGTGACCCGGGGGAATGGTGGTGAGTGCGCTGTGCGGCTTGACGAGATCAGCGTGATCGGTGTGCGGACCGGGGGACGGCCTGCCCGGCCGACCCGGGTGGAAGCCCTCGAAGCCAGCGAGACCCAGGCCGCCCTGCTCCGGCTGATCCCCGCCGCGGTCGTCGTGCGCCGCCTCGACGGCACCGTCCTGTGGTGGAACGAGGGCGCCCACGACCTGTACGGCTGGTCCGCCGACGCGGCTCTCGGCCGGCGTACCCACCGGCTGCTCAGCACCGCCTTCGAGGAGGGCTCGATCCTCACCCAGCAGGCCGATCTGGAGGCCGACGGGACCTGGGAGGGGCGGCTGCGGCACCTCACCGCGTCCGGCCGGACCGTCACCGTACTCAGCCGGCAGGTCGTCTATCGGCCGGTGCACGGCTCCGACGACGACATCGAGGTGCTGGAGGTCAACACCGACGTCACCGCGGTACGGGCCGCCGAGGTGTCGCTCGCCCTCAACGAGCAGCGGTTCCGGGCCCAGTTCACCCAGTCCGCGGTCGGCCAGGCGATCCGTGGCCTGGACGGTTCGCTGCTCGCGGTGAACAAGGCCTTCGCCCGGATCGTCGGCCGGCACCCCGAGGAACTGGTCGGCCGCCTGGTCGAACACGACCTGATGCACCCGGTCGACGCCCCGCGTGTGCACCAGCAGATCGCCGGGCTCTTCGCCGGGGACGCCGGCTACTACACCCACGAGGCCCGGATCCGGCACGCCGACGGCCACTGGGTCGACGTCGAGGCCACGGTCTCCCTGGTCCGTGACGCCGATGACCGCCCCGAGCACCTGATCGTGGTGGCCGTCGACATCTCCCAGCGCCGCCTCGCCGAACAGGCTCGCGACCAGGCGTCCGCGGCCCTCGCCGAGCGCAACACCGAGCTGGAGGAGGCCAACCGGCTCAAGCTCGACATCATCGGGATGCTCGGCCACGAGATCAGCAACCCGCTCGCCGCCATCCTCGGTCATGCCGACGAACTCGCCGAGGACCTGGAACCCGGTTCTCCGGCCGCCCTCGCCGCCGCCGTGATCGCCCGGCAGGCGCGGCGCCTCGACGAGATCGTCGGCGAGGTCCTCGCCATGGTCAGCATCGACGCCGGGAACTTCCGCGCGGCCCGCCGCCCGGTGCCGCTGCGGGCCGCTCTCACCAAGGCCCTGGAGAGTTTCAGCGACCGGGTGGTGCCGGTCCTCGGTCCCGACGTCGCCATTCTGTTCAACCCCGGCCACCTGCAGCAGGCGGTGGTCAACCTGCTCTCCAACGCGGCCAAGTACGCCGGCGGCGCCACCGCGATCAGTGTCGTACCGGCGGGCGACCGGGTCCTCATCCGGGTCGAGGACCATGGCCCCGGCGTACCCGGCGAATTCCGGTCCCGGCTCTTCGACCGCCTGAGCCGCGCCGACCGGGACGCGGGCTCGGTCCGCGGCACCGGCCTCGGCCTCTACATCGTGCGCAGCCTGGCCCGCGCCAACCACGGCGAGGTACGGCACGAGCCGCACCCCACCGGCGGCTCGGTCTTCATCCTCGAGTGCGAGACGGCATCGGAGGGTTAGTAGCACACGAATGGCGGGCATAGGCCCGGATCGTCCTGGGGATGTTCCCAGCGAGGTTCGGTAGCCTGGAGCCTCGTCTCTTCGTGAAGGAGTTGATGTCCGCCGTGGGCGGATACGGCTGGCAAGTCGTCCTGGTCGTGGTGCTGGTGCTGCTCAACGCGGCGTTCTCAGGCAGTGAGATGGCGCTCATCTCACTGCGGGAGAGCCAGTTGCAGCGTCTCGAACGGCAGTCGCGCACCGGACGGACCCTCGCCAAGTTGGCGCGGGACCCGAACCGGTTTCTCGCCACCATTCAGATCGGCATCACCCTGGCGGGTTTCCTCGCCTCGGCTGCCGCAGCGGTCTCCCTGGCGAAACCGCTGATCGAACCCTTGAGCTTCCTCGGCACCGCCGCGGAGCCCGCCTCGATCGTCCTGGTCACCATCGTGCTGACCTTCTTCACCCTGGTCGTCGGTGAGCTGGCCCCGAAACGGATCGCCATGCAGCGCGCCGAAGGCTGGGCCCTGCTGGTCGCCCGGCCGCTCGACATCCTGGGCACGCTGTCCCGCCCGGTCATCTGGCTGCTCGGCAAAGCCACCGACGGGGTGGTCCGGCTGGCCGGCGGCGACCCGAACGCGGGCCGGGAGGAGGTCTCCACCGAGGAGATCCGCGACATGGTCGCCGCCCAGCAGGACTTCACCGCCGAGCAACGGGAGATCATCTCCGGCGCCTTCGAGATCGCCGACCGGATCCTGCGCGAGATCCTGGTCCCCCGTCGTGACGTGCTCGTCCTGCCCGCCGACCTGTCCGCCGCCGAGGGCCTGGCCCGGCTGGTCAAGGGCGGTCACTCGCGGGCTCCGGTGACCGGCCCGATGGGGCTGGACGACGTGCTCGGCGTCGTCCACCTGCGGGACCTGATCACCGCCGACGGCCTGGTCCGCGATCACATGTTCGAGCCGCTGTTCCTGCCGGAGACCCTCAAGGTCTCCGACGCGATGCGCCAGCTCCGGACCCAGCGCCAGCAGTTCTCGCTGGTCGTCGACGAGCGCGGTGCCATCGACGGCATCGTGACGATGGAGGACCTGGTCGAGGAGATCGTCGGCGAGATCTACGACGAGACCGACCGGGACGTGCAGTCGGTCATCCGGGAGGAGGACGGGGCCATGCTGCTGCCCGGCACGTTCCCGATCCACGACCTGCCGGACATCGGCGTCGACATCGAGGAGATCGACGCCGGCGACTACACCACGGTCGCGGGCCTGGTCCTGGCCCGGCTCGGCCACATCCCGACGGTCCCCGGCGAGACTGTCGCCATCGACGGGCACACCGGTGAGGTCGTCGAGATCACCGGCCGGGCGATCACCAAACTGCGGTTGCGCAAGGTGACCCCGGAGCCCGCCGAGGACGACGACGGCGACTGACCTCTAAGCTGCGCCGGTGCTTCTGATCATGGCGTTGGCGCTGCTCGCGGCGGTGCTTGCTTTCGCGGTGGCGCGGCCCCGTGGCCTTCCCGAGGCCACGGCGGCCGTGCCCGCCGCGCTGGCTGCCGTGGCCCTCGGCCTGGTGACCCCGGCCGGAGCGTGGACCGAGGTGCGCGAACTGGCGCCGACGGTGGCGTTCCTGGCCGCGATCCTGGTCCTGGCGCACACGGCCGAGAAACACGGCGTCTTCGAGTACATGGGCGCCCTGGTGGCCCGATCCGGCCGGGGCCGCCCGCGCCGTCTGCTCGGTGCCGTCTTCGCCGCGGCCGCCCTGACCACCGCGGTCCTCAGCCTCGACGCCACGGTGGTCCTGCTGACCCCGGTCGTCTTCGCGGTCGCCGCCCGAGCCGGAGTCGGCCACCGCCCGCACGCCTACGCCTGCAACCACCTGGCCAACTCGGCGTCGCTGCTGCTGCCGGTCTCCAACTTGACGAACCTGCTCGCCTTCGCCGCCAGCGGCCTGACCTTCGCCGGTTTCGCCGCCCTGATGGCCGCCCCGTGGCTGGCCGTGATCGCCGTCGAATACCTGGTGTTCCGGCTCTTCTTCGCCCGTGACCTGGCCGAACCAGCGACCGCCGACCCCGGCGAACCCGGCCCGCCACCCCGTTACGCGCTGTCGATCCTGGCGGTGACCCTGATCGGTTTCGCCGCCCTGCAGCCGTTCGGCGTCGAGCCCGCCCTGGTGGCCGCGGCCGGAGCGCTGGCCCTGGCCGTACCGCTGCTCCGCGCCCGGACCCTGCGCCCCCGCGACCTGATCATCGAGACCAACCCGGCGTTCTGCGCCTTCGTCCTGGCCTTGGGCGTGGTGGTCCTGGCGGTCCGTGACAACGGCCTCGGCACCTGGATCGACGCCTGGGTCCCCCAGCACACCGACCTGCTGAGCCTGCTCGGTGCCGCGACCTTGGCCGCGATCCTGGCGAACGTCCTCAACAACCTCCCGGCCACCCTGGTCCTGCTCCCGGCGGTAGCCGACAAACCGGGCCTGCTGCTGGCCGTCCTGATCGGCGTGAACGTAGGCCCCAACCTCACCTACGCTGGCTCGCTGGCCACCCTGCTGTGGCGCCGCATCCTGCACGCCCGCGACGCGGCCCCCCGAACCGCCGACTTCCTCAAACTGGGCGCCGCCACCGTCCCGTTGACCCTGGTGGCAGGCGTGACAGCCCTCTGGGCCGGACTACACCTGGCCTGAACCCCTTATCTCGTACGATCAGCCCCTCCTCGTAGATCCAGGACGAACCCGTGAGTCCGCGCGACCGCGGCCCGCCACCGGGCCGCCGCGCGACCGCCGGGCGGGGCAGCCGCAAACGGGCACGCGGTCCCGTCACCGGACTCAGCGAATCCAGCAGATACGCGTCCGCGCAGCCCGGCGTTCATCTCCGGCCGCTACGTTCGGCGGATCATGACGGAGACCGGGCGGGTTCGCGAGGTGGCGTGGGTGTTCCTGCGTCTCGGCACGATCGCGTTCGGCGGCCCGGTCGCACACATCGCGATGATGCGGGACGAGGTGGTCCGGCGCCGCGGCTGGATCACCGATGAACGGTTCGCCGACCTGATGGGTGCCACCAACCTCATCCCCGGCCCGAACTCCACCGAACTCGCCGTTCACCTCGGCCACGACCGCGCCCGCTGGCGGGGCCTGCTCACCGCCGGGATCTGTTTCATCCTGCCGGCCGCGCTGATCGTCACCGGGCTCGCCGCGGCCTATGTCCGGTTCGGGGAGACGCCCGCGGCCGAGGGGCTGCTCTACGGGATCGTCCCCGCCGTCGTGGCGATCATCGTGCACGCTCTCACCGGCCTGCTGCGAGCGGTGCTCAAGACGGTGTGGCTCGGAGCCCTGGCCGCCACCGCCCTGGCCGCGTACCTGGCGGGCGTCGACGAGCTGCTGATCCTGGCGGCCGGGGCGGCGCTGCCGGCCGTGGTGCGCCTGGCCCGCCGGGCGCCGCGTGGCTCGTTCCCGGTGCTGGCGCTCCCGATGACCGACGGCGCCGGTGACCTCGGGCAGCTGTTCCTCACCATGCTCAAGATCGGCTCGGTGCTCTACGGCAGCGGGTACGTGCTGCTGGCCTTCCTGCGCGGCGACTTCGTGGACCGCCTGCACTGGATCACCGAACAGCAGTTGCTCGACGCGATCTCGATCGGCCAGGTCACTCCGGGCCCGGTCTTCACCACCGCCACCTTCATCGGATACGTGGTGGCCGGCCTCCCCGGGGCGTTCCTGGCCACCGTGGCGATCTTTCTGCCGTCGTTCCTGTTCGTGGGCCTGCTCACCCGCCTGACCGGCCGTCTGCGAGCCTCACCCTGGACGTCGGTGATGCTGGACGGCGTCAACGCGACATCGTTGGCCCTGATGGCCGGCGTCGGTGTCCAGCTGGCCCGGACCGCTGTCGTCGATCCGCTGACCGCGGCGATCACGGTCGGCACACTGGTGGCGATGTGGCGGACCCGGTGGAACAGCGCCTGGTTCATCGGCGCCGGCGCGCTGATCGGACTCGGTCACACCGCGCTCGGCGGGTACTGGTGAGTGACCGAGGGCACGTCGTCAAGATCGCGTTAACGCGCTTGCCGGGGTTCAGGCGGCGAGGTTGAGTGGGGGCTGTGCAGGGGGAATTGCGGATCTATCTGGGGGCTGCTCCGGGCGTCGGTAAGACGTACGCCATGTTGGAGGAGGCGCACCGCCGGGCCGAGCGGGGCACCGACGTCGTCGTCGCTCTGGTGGAGACGCACGGGCGCAAGCACACCGCCGCCATGATCGGTGAGCTGGAGACGGTGCCGCGGCGGGAGATGACGTACCGGGGCAGCGGGTTCACCGAGATGGACCTGGACGCGGTGCTGGCCCGTAAACCCGAGGTGGCGGTGGTCGACGAGCTGGCGCACACCAACGTGCCGGGCAGCCGGCACGAGAAACGCCACCAGGACGTGCGGGCCCTGCTGGACGCCGGGATCAGCGTGCTGACCACGGTGAACGTGCAGCATCTGGAGTCGCTGAACGACGTGGTCGCCGGCATCACCGGGGTGGAACAGCGGGAGACCGTGCCGGACGCCGTGGTGCGCGCCGCCGAGCAGGTCGAGCTGGTCGACATGACTCCGGAGGCGCTGCGGCGGCGGATGGCGCACGGCAACGTCTACCCGCCGGAGAAGATCGATGCGGCGCTGGGCAACTGGTTCCGGACCGGCAACCTGACCGCCCTGCGCGAGCTGGCCCTGTTGTGGCTGGCCGACCGGGTCGACGAGGAACTGGGCCGGTACCGCGCCGACCACGGCATCGACGCGACCTGGGAGACCCGGGAACGGGTGGTGGTGGCGCTGGCCGGCGGGCCGGAAGGGGAGACCCTGATCCGCCGGGCGTCCCGGATCGCGGCCCGCAGCGGGAGCGCCGACGTGCTGGCCGTGCACGTGACCCGCAGCGACGGCCTGGCCGGGTCGGATCCGGCGGTGCTGGCCCGGCAGCGGGTGCTGGTGGAGAGCCTGGGCGGCAGTTACCACCAGGTGTCGGGGGCGGATGTGCCGCGGGCGCTGCTGGAGTTCGCCCGCGGGGTGAACGCCACCCAGATCGTGCTGGGGGTCTCCAGCCGGGGCCGGTTCGAGCAACTGTTCAGTGCCGGGGTCGGGGTGACGACCACGATCCTGTCCGGCAGCATCGACGTGCACCTGGTCACCCACGAGCGGGCCGGTCGGGCCGGTCGTCCGGGCCGGGTGCCGCCGGCGTTGTCGCGGGGCCGCCGGATCGCCGGGTTCGGGGTGGCGCTGACCGGGTTGCCGCTGCTCACCGGGGTGCTGCTGGCCCTGCCCGACCCGCCGCTGATCAACGACATCCTGCTGTTCCTGGTCTCGGTGGTGGGGGTGGCACTGATCGGCGGGCTGTGGCCGGCACTGGTCGCGGCGGTTCTCGGGTCGATGCTGCTGAACTGGTTCTTCACCCCGCCGTACGGTGCGTTCGCGATCGCTCGCGAGGAGAACCTGCTGGCCCTGGGCATCTTCGTGGTGGTGGCGGTGTCGGTGAGCTGGGTGGTGGACAAGGCCGCCCGGACCACCCGGCAGGCGGCGGAGGCGTCCGCCGAGGCGCAGACCCTGGCCACGGTCGCCGGTGGGGTGTTGCGCGGGCAACGGCCCCTGCTCGCGTTGCTGGACCGGCTGCGGGAGACGTTCGGCCTGGACTCGGTGGCGCTGCTGGAGAACGGGACGACGGTCGCCGAGGTGGGGGTGCCGAACCTGCGGCCGGCCGACGCGCACATGACGGTGCACGCCGGCGAGACGGAGACGGTGCTGCTCTCCGGTCGTACGCTCGAAGCCTCTGATCGAAGGGTGGTGGAGGCGTTCGCCGCGCAGGCCGCTGTCGCGTTGCGGCAGGAGCGGCTGGCGGCCGAGGCGGCCACCGCGAAACCGCTGGCCGAGGCGAACCGGATGCGGACCGCGCTGCTCGCCGCGGTGAGCCACGATCTGCGGACACCATTGGCTTCGGCGAAGGCCGCGGTCGCCAGCCTGCGCAGCCCGGACGTACAGTTCGACGACGAGGACCGGGTGGAGTTGCTGGCCACCGCCGACGAGTCCCTGGACAAGCTGAGCCGGCTGGTGGCGAACCTGCTCGACATGAGCCGCCTGCAGACCGGCGCGCTGGGCGTGACCGCGATCGAGATGGGCGCCGAGGACGTCGTACCGATGGCTCTGGAAGATCTCGGGCCGCAGGCCCGGCAGGTGGCGCTGCGGGTCCCGGACGACCTGCCGCTGCTGCGCGCCGATCCGGGCCTGCTGGAACGGGTCCTGGTCAACCTGATCGGCAACGCACTTCGCTACAGTCCGCCGGACCGCCCGCCGATGATCACCGGCAGCAGTCACGGGGAGGTGGTCGAGCTGCGTGTGATCGATCACGGTCCGGGGATCCCGGCGGATCGATGGGACGATGTGTTCCTGCCGTTCCAGCGGCTCGGCGACCGCGACAACCACACCGGGGTGGGTCTGGGCCTGGCCCTGTCGCGCGGTCTGACCGAGGCGATGGGCGGCACGCTCACTCCCGACGAGACTCCCGGAGGCGGCCTCACCATGATCCTCGCGCTGCCGGTGGCCGTGCCGTGACCCGGATCCTCGTCGTCGACGACGACGCCCAGATCACCCGTGCGCTGCGGATCAACCTCAAGGCCCGCGGGTACGAGGTGGACACCGCCCCGGACGGCGCGAGTGCCCTGCACACCGCCGCCCACACCCATCCCGACCTGGTCGTGCTCGATCTGGGCCTGCCCGACATGGAGGGTGCCGAGGTGATCGCCGGCCTGCGCGGCTGGACCGCGGTGCCGATCATCGTGCTCTCCGGCCGGGCCGACAGCGCCGACAAGGTGGCCGCCCTGGACGCGGGCGCCGACGACTACGTGACGAAACCGTTCGGGGTCGACGAACTGCTGGCCCGGATCCGGGCGGTCACCCGCCGGGGCCGGCCCGCCGACCAGGAGAACCCGGTCGTGATGATCGGCTCGTTCGAGGTGGACCTGGCCGAGCACTCGATCAGTGACGGCGTCCGGCTCACCCCGACCGAATGGCAGCTGCTGGAACACCTGCTGCGCCATCCCGGAAAACTGATCACCCAGAAGGAGCTGTTGCACGACGTGTGGGGCCCGCAGTACCAGACCGAGACCAATTACCTGCGGCAGTACATGGCCCGGTTGCGCCGCAAGCTGGAGACCGATCCGGCCCGGCCGCGGCATCTGCTGACCGAGCCCGGCATGGGTTACCGGTTCCGGCCGTGACCGATCCGATCCGCCTGGGAGTCCTGGACGTGGGCTCCAACACAGTCAACCTGGTGGTCGCCGAGGCCGACTCGGGACTGCCGCTGCCGGTACACGCCTGGGAGCAGCGGCCCCGGCTCGCGCACCGGCTGCCGGCCGACGGCACGATCGGCCCGGACGCCCTGGACCGCATGATCGTCTCGGTGCGGGAGGCGGCGGCCGAAGCCCACCGGGCCGGAGTGAACCGGATGTTCGCCTACACCACGGCGGTGGTCCGGGACGCCCCCAACCGCGACGCGGTCCTCGCGCAGGTGCGCAAGGCCACCGGGGTGCGCCTGGGCACGATCACCGGAGTCGAGGACGCCCGGCTCACCTTCCTGGCGGCGCGCCGCTGGCTGGGCTGGCAGGCCGGCCCGATGCTGATGGTCGACATCGGCGGCGGCTGCCTGGAGGTGGCGTTCGGCCGGGACCGGCTGCCCGAGTCGGCGATGTCGCTGCCGCTGGGCGCCGGGCGGCTGACCCGGGAGTTCCTCGACTCCGACCCGCCGTCACCACGGGCGGTGCGCCGGCTGAGCAGGTACGTGCGGGAGCGGTTCGGCGAGGTCGCGGCCCGGACGTCGTGGGAGGAACCGCACACGTCGGTGGCCGCCTCGAAGACCTTCCAGCAGCTCGCCCGCCTGACCGGGGCACCGCCACAGCGCCTCGGCCCGTTCGTACCGCGAACTGTCGAAGCTCGTGCTCTGCGCCCGTGGATCAAGAGGCTGGCGGTGATGCCCAGCCCGCATCGGGCCCGGCTCAAAGGCGTCTCCCCGCACCGGGCCCGGCAGATCCTGGCCGGGGCGATCGTCGCGTACGAGGTGATGCGCCGCCTCGGCATCAGCTCGCTGCGGATCTGCCCGTGGGGGCTGCGCGAGGGCATCCTGCTGCGGGAACTGGAGTCCCGGCAGCCGCCGCTGGCCGATGCCGCCTGGGTGCCTTGGGCATAACCGCTGCAATACGTCTCGTATGGGCCGAAGATGGGACTGCGGGTTCCCGGTGCCGGTGTAGGAGGCGAAAACGTGCGGTTGTTCGGTTCCCGGGCAGCGAGCCCGGAGACGGTGCGCCCCATCCCACGGGACGTGGAGGCGCTGGAGGAACTGGTCCGCAAGCTGGACGCCGGCGCCGGCGACGAGGACGGCGCCTGGCGGATCACGGTGGAGAGCACGGTCGGGTTCTACAAATTCGGGTACGGCGCGGTCTGGGTCCTGGACAACGCCGGCCGGCTGCAGGTGCGGCACGAGTGCGGTCCGCTGGTGGCACAGATCCAGGCGGCGGGCCGCAACGACCCGGGCGAGCTGGTGAACCGGGCGCTCCGGAGCCGGGTGCCGGTCTTCGACGAGGACCCGGAGGCCGTCAACGGCTGCCGGCGGTGGCAGGCGGCAGCCCGGTCCGGGATGATCGCCGCGGCGGTGCTTCCGGTGCTCAAGGGTAGCGAGGTGACCGGGGTCCTGGAGTACTACTCGCCGACCCTGTTCTACGCCGACGAGGCCCGCAAGGAGAAGTTCGCGGCCATCGTCCGGATGGGCGAGCGGGCCCGGACCAGCGCGATCGCCGCCGCCGAACTGCGCCAGGTGGCCAATGACCGGGAAGCGGTGACCACCGTCGTCACCCGGCTCGGGCAGGCCTCGGACAGTCAGACCACGATCAAGGCCGCGCTGGACGCGGTGCGCACCGCGTTCGGCTGGGCGTACGGCTCGTTCTGGGCGATCGACCCGGAGCTGCACGTGCTGAAGTTCCAGGTCGAATCGGGTTCGGCCGGTGACGAGTTCCGCCGGGTCACCCTCGCTGCCACGTTCGCCGAGGGGGTCGGTCTCTCCGGCCGTGCCTGGCGGGCCCGGGACCTGGTCTTCGTCCGTGACCTGGCGGAACTGACCGACTGCGTCCGGGCTCCGGCGGCCCAGCGGGCCGGGGTGCGGTCCGGCGTCTGCTTCCCGATCATGAGCGGGGACCGGGTGGCCGGCACGATGGACTTCTTCACCACCGAGTACATCGACCTGTCCGAGTCGCGGGCCGCCGCGCTGCGCAACGTGCAGCAGCTGGTGTCGCAGCGCCTCGACGTGGTCCGCGGCACCGAACGGGCCGCCGGTAACGCCCGGGACCTGCTGGACACCGTCGACCGGCTGCGCAACGCCAGCCAGGACGCGACCTCGGTGGCCGAGCAGGCGGTGACCCGCGCGTCGGCGATGACCGCCGAGGTGGCGGCCCTGGGCCAGGCGTCCAACGCGATCGGCGACGTCATCAAGATCATTTCCTCGATCGCCGAGCAGACCAACCTGCTCGCGCTCAACGCCACCATCGAGGCGGCCCGGGCCGGTGAGTCCGGCAAGGGCTTCGCGGTGGTCGCCGGTGAGGTCAAGGAGCTGGCCCGGGAGACCGCCGAGGCCACCCAGAAGGTCGCCGACCAGATCGCCGGCATCCAGGCCAGCGCGGAGACCGTCGCCAACGGCATCCACACCACCAGCGAGACGATCGGCAAGATGGACGCGGTCCAGGCGCGGATGAACGACGTACTGGCCGAGCAGGCCGAGATGGCCCGCGCCTTGCAGGGTTGACCTCTTCCGGTCGAACATTCGTCCTAGAGCCCCTAGAGTGACCTGGAGCACAGCATCATGCGTCCATAGTGTCTACGAGGGGAGCGGAACATGAGCGGTGTTCGATTGCTGGTCGGTACCCGGAAAGGCCTGTTCGTCCTGACCTCGGACGGCCGGCGCGCGGACTGGACGGTGGACGGCCCGCACTTCGCCGGCTGGGAGATCTACCACGCCAACGGCTCACCGGTGGACCCGAACCGGATCTACGTGTCGCAGTCCGGCGGCTGGTTCGGCCAGGTGATCCAGCGCTCCGACGACGGCGGGGCCACCTGGGCGCAGGTCGACCACGACTTCGCCTACGCCGGGGACGTCGGCGACCACCTCTGGTACGACGGCACTCCGCGCCCGTGGGAGTTCAAACGCATCTGGCACCTGGAACCGTCGCGGACCGAGGCCGACGTGGTCTACGCGGGCGGTGAGGACGCCGCCCTCTACAAGAGCACCGACGGCGGCCACAAATGGGTGGAACTGACCGGGCTGCGGACCCACACGTCCGCACCGCTCTGGCAGCCCGGTGCCGGTGGCCTGTGCCTGCACACGATCCTGCTGGACCCGGTGGACCCGGACCGGATGTTCGTGGCGATCTCGGCCGCCGGAGTGTTCCGCACCGACGACGGCGGGGCCACCTGGCAGCCGGTCAACCACGGCCTGCAGAGCGAGGGCATCCCCGACCCGGACGCCGACGTCGGCCACTGCGTGCACCGGCTCGCCATGCACCCGACCCGGCCGGACACCCTCTTCATGCAGAAACACTGGGACGTCATGCGCACCGACGACGCCGGAGCCAACTGGCGGGAGATCAGCGGAAACCTGCCGACCGACTTCGGCTTCCCGATTGCGGTGCACGCGCACGAACCGGAGACGATCTACGTCGTGCCGATCACCAGTGACCAACTGCACTACGTGATGGACGGGAAGTTGCGGGTCTACCGCAGCCGCACCGGCGGCGACGAGTGGGAGGCGCTCACCACCGGACTGCCGCAGGAGCACTGCTACGTCAACGTGCTGCGCGACGCGATGGCGGTGGACACCCTCGACGAGTGCGGGATCTACTTCGGCACCAGCGCCGGGCAGGTCTACGGGTCGGCCGACAGCGGGGACACCTGGAACACCCTGGTCCGTGACCTGCCGCCGGTGCTGTCGGTGGAAGTACAGGTGCTGCCGTGATCCGGGTGATCCTCCCGCCGCACCTGCGCACTCTCGCGAAGGTGACCGGGGAGGTTCAGGTCGAGGTGCCGGGGGAGGTGACCCAGCGGCACGTCCTCGACGCCGTCGAACAGCGGTTCCCGATGCTCCTCGGCACCATGCGGGACCGGGGGACCGGGAAACGGCGGGCTCTGGTGCGTTTCTTCGCCTGCGAGGAGGACCTCTCCAACGAGCCGCCCGACGCGCCGCTGCCGGACCGGGTCGCGGCGGGCGAGGAGCCGTTCCTGGTGGTCGGGGCGATGGCCGGAGGCTGAGACGCCGTCGGTTCCTTTCGCCCGCGGTTGGGGCGCTGTCGACCGGCCGTCGGTGGCTGGGACGGAGGCGGCCGGGCACCGGCCCGGCCGCCATCGTCCGTCCGGTCTCAGGAGCAGGGACCGCAGGGGCCCACCTGGCGCACCGGCAGCACCAGCACCGGTACCTGCTGGATCGCCGGCTGAATCACCGGCTGGCCGGTGATCGGCTGGTCGGTGATCGGCTGGTCCGCGGTGGCGGGCGGCGGTGCGTCGCCCGGGCCCGGATCGGTCACGTCCACCGGTTCCTCGGCCGTGATCGTCACCTTGTCGTGCTTCTTGTTGTGCTTCTTGTTCGCCTTCGCGGGCTTGGCCGGCTTCACCGGTTCCGCGTTCGCGGGCTCGACGGCGGACGGCGCGGCACCGGTTCCCGGCAGAGCGCCCGTGCCCGGCAGCGCGCCCGTTCCCGGCAGCGCGCCTGTACCCGGCAGCGCGCCCGTGCCCGGCAGGGCACCGGTTCCCGCGGGATCGCCTGCTCCCGGCAGCGCGCCCGTGCCCGGCAGGGCACCGGCTCCCGGTGCGGGCTGCTGCGGTGCCGAGGCCACCGGCGGCGCGATGTCGCCGCTGCCCGGCCGGAAGTCGCCGCTGCCCGGCACGAAGTCGCCGCCCGGCACGAAGTCGCCGCCCGGACCGAAGTCGTCGAATCCCGGCCGGAAGCCGCTGCCCGGGCCGAAGCCGCTACCCGGACCGAAGTCGTCGAATCCCGGACCGAAGTCGTCGAAACCGGGCTCGAAGTAGTCGAAGCCGGGACGGATCATCACCGGCCGCTCGATGATCAGCGCGTAGGGGCTCACGAACCGCGCCGGCCGGTAGTCACAGTCGTAGTCGTCGTCCCACAGCACCAGCGACGAGGCGTAGGAGTTGCAGTCGTTCAGCGAGCCGTAGTAGCCGAGCAGCCGGCCGGGCGGGATCCAGTCCGGTCCGGCGAGGGCGGGCCCGGCGCCGAACGTGGCTCCGATCACCAGCCCGGCGCAGGCGGTGAGGAGTCCTTGTGCGGTTTTTCTCATGTCAGACCTTCCGGGACGAATGCCGTGTCCCGGATAGCTGAGCACGACGTCCAGAGGGCCGGGTGAGGTTCGCGAGAATTGCCCGATCCGGGGCGACTCCGCCCATGTGGGTGCGAAGGGCAGCCGCCTACGATCAGAAGCATGGCCAGGCGTACGGGTGAGGCGACCCGTGAGGAGATTCGTGCCGCAGCGTCCCGTCTGTTCCGGGAGCGAGGTTTTGCACGAACCTCGGTTCGGGACATCGCCGCCCAGGCGGTGACGAACCCGGCACTGGTGATCCGCTACTTCGGCACCAAGGAGCTGCTGTTCCTCGACACCATGCGGTTCACCATCGACGACGAGCCGCTGCTCGACGTGCCCCTGGAGGAGTTCGGTGAGCGGTTCGTCGAGGTGCTGCTCGCCGACGACGACATCCGCGGGGTCTATCTGGCTCTGCTCCGGGGCAGCAACGAGCCGGAGATCCGGGCCCGGCTGCAGCGCATCCACGAGCAGACGTTCGTCGGTCCGGTGCGGGCCCGGCTCACCGGCCCGAGCGCCGACGTGCGGGCCTCGCTGGCGGCCGCGGTGGTCGGCGGTCTGCTCTACTCGCTCTGGGTGGTCGAGGACGAGAGCCTGGTGACCGCCGACCGGGACGACCTGATCGCCCGTTACGGCGCGCTGCTCCAGCAGGCCCTTACTGAACCGACCAGCCACCGTCGGACGGCAGCACCACCCCGTTGAGGTTCACCCCGTCGTCACTGAGCAGGAAGGTGATCGACGCGGCCAGGTGCTCGGCCAGTGCCACTCCCGGGATGAGCTGCAGGAACGGGCCGGTGCGGGAGCGGCCGAACTCGGACTGGCTGACCGGGACCATGCCGGTGGCGACCCCGCCGGGCGCGACCGCGTTGGTCCGGATGCCCTGGTGCCCGTACATGAAAGCGGTGTTCTTGGTGATGCCGATGACCGCGTGTTTGGAGGCGGTGTAGGCGACCCCGGCCGCGTTGCCGCGCAGCGCCGCCTCGGAGGCGATGTTGACGATCGAGCCGCGCCCGGCGGCCAGCATCACCGGGACGACCGCGCGGGTCAGCCGGAAGACACCGTCGACGTTGACCGCGAACAGCTTCGCCCAGATCGCGTCGGAGGTCTCGTGCACCGGGCTGAAGTCGTCGACCACGCCGGCGACGTTGGCCAGCCCGTCGATCCGGTCACCGGCGGCGGCCACGATCCGGTCGATGTCGTCGGCCTTGGTGATGTCGGCGGCCACCGCCGTGAACGCCGCGCCCAGGGCGGCCTCGGTCTCCTTGAGCTTGCCGTCGGTGATGTCGACACCGATGACCCGGCCGCCCTCGCGGACGATGCGGGCGGCGGTGGCCCGGCCGATGCCGGAGGCCGCGCCGGTGACGATCACGGTCTTGCCGTCGAACCGGCCCGGTGTGATCCGCTCCCGCCAGGCGCCGCCCTCGGTGTCCTCCTCGGGTGCCACTCCGCCGTTGACCCGCAGGACCAGGTCGTCGACGACGGATTGCGGCATGGTGCCCTGGCTCAGCTCGACCATCTGCTGCAGCGGCAGGCCGCGGATCGGGGCGAGCGCCGCCGGGTCCGTGCCGCCGGCGGCGAGCAGTCCGCCCAGGGCCGGTCCGCCCTCCGGGTGGTCGAGCCATTCACCGATGGTGCTGGCGGCGGTCAGCGGCCTGGAGTTCGTCATGGGGAGGGTCCCTTCGTAGCGTCTCGGAAGCGAAGTGTACTTAGTTTACTTCGCTGCTCAGGGTGACCCCGGACCGCTGCGGGCCGGGTGTCCGTTAAGGTCCACCAATGGGTTTGCTGGACAGGTTCGGTTCGCCGCGCCGCAGATTCGCGCAGCTCGCGCTCCGGGTGGCCCGGCACACCCCGGGTGTCGAGCGGGCGGTCTACCAGCCGGAGGAATTCGCCATCGCGATCCACCGGACCGGCGCCGACCGGCCCGCCCACCTCTACCTCGCCAACGTCTTCCGGGAGACCGAGGACGCCACCCCGGCCGAGCGCCGGGAGCGCCTGGAACGGTTGATCGGGCTGATGGCGCCGATGCCCGAGGACGACTGGGAGACCGTCCGGGCCAAGCTGCGCCCGGTCCTGCGCCCGGTGACGTTCGGGGTGGCCGGCCCGGCTGGGATGCGCCCGCCGCTGTCCCGCCCGGCGATGCCGTTCCTGCGGGAGCTGGTGGTGATCGACGCCCCCGACGCGATGGCCTATGTGCTGCCGGACCGGGTCGACGAGTGGGGTGTCGGCGTCGACGAGGTGTTCGCGGTGGCCCGGGAGAACCTGGCGGCCATCGCCCGGCAGAGCCTGGAGCGGTCGTGGCGGGACGGCCCGGTGGTGAGCCTGCTCGACGACGGCGACGGTTACTTCACCTCGCTGCTGCTGGCGCCGGGCTGGCTGGCCGAGGTGGGTGAGCGGATGGGCGGGCCGGTGCTCGCGTTCGTCCCGGACAACAACACCCTGCTGCTCACCCCACTGCCGGAACAGGGCGGGGAGCAGCTGTACGCCGCGGTCGAGCGGGTCTTCGGCGAGGCGGTGCGCTACCTGTCCCCGGTCGGTTACGTCGCCGGCCCGGACGGACGGTCGGTGCCCTATCAGCCGCCACCCGGCCACCCGCACCACATCCCGGCCCGCCGCGCCGGTGCCGTGCTGGCGCTCACCGAGTATTCGAACCAGACCGACTGGCTGGCCGGACAGTACGAGAAGGCCGGCTTCGAGACGCACGTCGGCAACCTGGTCGCGATCGAACCGCCCGGCGGCGGTCCGGCCGAGACGATCGCCACCTGGACCGAGGGCGTGAGCACCCTGCTGCCGCGCGCCGACACGGTGGCGTTCGCCCGTACCGGCGCCGGGGTGGAATTCCGGGTGCCCTGGAATGTCGCCGAGGAACAGGCGGGACTGCGCCCGGAGCCGCTGCTGGCACCGGTCCGCTACCGGGTCGACTCGTGGCCGCCGGCATCGGTGCTGGCGGCGCTGCGGGAGCACGAACTGGATTGAAGACGGTGAGCGGGGGAGACTGGACCGGTACGTGACGCGATGGGAGAGGCCGATGACATCTTTCGAAGAGGAAGACGCCCGCCTGTCGGTGGGACCTCCGGCCGACCACGCGGCCGGGCTGCAGGCGGTGCGGCTCAGCCTCACCAACGCGGTGCGGAAGATGGGCGTCCGCAAGACCGTCCGCAACCTGCGTGCCCTCAACCAGCACGACGGCGTCGACTGCATGAGCTGCGCCTGGCCCGACCCGCAGGGGCATCGGCACACCGCCGAGTTCTGTGAGAACGGTGCGAAAGCGGTCTCCTGGGAGGGCCAGCGTGACACCGTCGGCCCGGAGTTCTTCGCCCGGCACTCGATCGCCGACCTGGCCGGGCAGACCGACCACTGGCTGGAGAAGCAGGGCCGGCTGACGCATCCGATGGTGCGGCGCGACGGCGGCACCCACTACGAGCCGATCTCCTGGGACGATGCGTTCGCCCTGGCCGGCTCGCATCTGCGTGGCCTGGACAGCCCGCACCAGGCGGCCTTCTACACGTCCGGGCGGGCCAGCAACGAGGCGGCGTTCGTCTATCAGCTGCTGGCCCGGGCGCTCGGCACCAACAACCTGCCGGACTGTTCGAACCTGTGCCACGAGTCGACCGGTTCGGCCCTGATGCGCACGATCGGTGTCGGCAAGGGCTCGGTCACCCTGGAGGACCTGCAGCAGGCCGACCTGATCGTGGTCTCCGGGCAGAACCCGGGCACCAACCACCCGCGCATGCTCACCGCCCTGGAGATCGCGAAACGCGACGGCGCGAAGATCCTGGCGATCAACCCCCTCTCCGAGGCCGGGCTGACCCGGTTCGACAACCCGCAGCAAGTGCGGGGCCTGACCGGGCACGGCACCGTGCTCGCCGACCGGCTGCTGCGTATCCGTTTCAACGGCGACCTGGCCCTCTGGCAGGCGATCGGCCACCTGTTGCTGGAGCGGGGCGTTGCCGACAAGGACTTCATCGGTACGTCCACCGTCGGCTTCGAGGCGTGGGCCGAGCACGTGTCCCGCGTCGACCGGGACCAGGTGCTGGCGGCGACCGGCCTGGAATGGGCCGAGATCGAGGCGGCCGCCGACATGCTGGCGTCCGCGCAACGGGTCGTGCACTGCTGGGCGATGGGCATCACCCAGCACCGCAACGCGGTCGCCACGATCAAGGAGTTCGTCAACGTCGCCCTGCTCCAGGGCATGATCGGCAAGCCGGGCGCGGGTCTCTGCCCGGTTCGCGGGCACTCCAACGTGCAGGGCGACCGGAGCATGGGGATCTGGGAGAAACCGCCGGCGATCTTCCTGGACCGCCTGCGTGACGAGTTCGGTTTCGAGCCGCCGCGCGAGCACGGCCACGACGCCGTCGACACGGTCAAGGCGTTCCGGGACGGCCACGCGAGTGTGTTCGTCGCGCTCGGCGGCAACTTCGTGGCCGCGATGCCGGACACCGAGGTGACCGCGGCGTCGATGCGGGGCGCGGCGCTGACCGTGCAGATCTCCACGAAACTCAACCGCAGTCACGTCGAGGCCGGGCACACCGCGCTGATCCTGCCCACGCTGGGCCGGACCGAGGAGGATCTGACCGGCGGCCGGGTGCAGCGGATCACCGTGGAGGACTCGATGTCGGCGGTGCACGCCTCCCGCGGCCGGTCCACCCCGGCGGGGCCGCTGCTGCGCTCGGAGGTGGACATCGTCTGCGGGATCGCGGCGGCCACGTTCGGTGACCGGCACGACATCCCGTGGGACGGTTTCGCCGCTGACTACGACCAGATCCGGGAGCGGATCGGCCGGGTCGTGCCGGGGTGCGACGACTATCCGGCGAAGATCCGGGACGGCGGGTTCACCATGCCGCACCCGCCGCGCGACTCACGGACCTTCCCGACGCTGGAGGGCAAGGCGGTCTTCACGGTCAGCCCGCTGCAGGTGATGACGATCCCGCCGGGGCGGCTGATCCTGCAGAGTCTGCGTAGCCACGACCAGTTCAACACCACGATCTACGGGCTCGACGACCGGTATCGGGGCATCAAACAGGGCCGCCGGGTCGTCTTCATCAGCGCGGCCGACCTGGCCGACCTGGGCTTCGACGACGGTGACATCGTCAACCTGGTCTCCGAGTGGGACGACGGGGTCGAGCGCCGGGCCGACAGGTTCCGGCTGGTCACCTACGACACCCCGAAGGGCTGTGTGGCCGCCTACTACCCGGAGACGAACCCGCTGGTCCCGCTCGACTCGCAGGCCGAGGAGAGCGGGACCCCCACGTCCAAGTGGGTGCAGATCCGTCTGGAGCGCACCGCCTAGGAGACGGTGGTGGTGCTGGAGGAGCCTTCGAACAGGCCGGCGAGGGTCTCCACCCCACCACCCCACGCGGCGGCGGCCACGGCGGCGACCACGGTCGCGGCCCGCAGCGCGTGGAACATGCCCCGGCCACTGCCGGCGTCGGCCAGGTTGCGGACGACGGCGCGGGGCAGCGTACGCCGCAGATAGTCCTTTTCCGCGCCCAGCTCCTGGTCCTTCGGCATCAGCCCGGCCATCTGCACCTTGCCACGGCCCTCGGCGTAGCAGCGGCGCATCAGGAACCCGAACGTCGACCGGTCGGCCGGCACCTCGTGGTCGATGGTCGCGTGCGGCACGTAGATCCAGCGGCCGCCGGCCGCCGCGCTCATCCGCAGGCACAGTTCGGTGTCCTCGGGCCGGTTCTGGTCGCCGAGTTTGCCGAAGCCGATGCGGAAACCGTCGACCGCCAGGAACACGTCCCGCCGGACGATCATGTTGGCCGACCAGACGTTACGGATCGGGGCGGTGCTCGTCGGCATCCCGGTGTAGGAGACGCCGACGGTCCAGAGCAGCTCGTCCGGCATCCAGGTGGGCCGGGCGCCGGCCCAGGCCGGGATGATGCCGCCGCCGGTGCCGACCACGGCCGGGTCGTTGAACGGCACCAGCTGGTGGGCGAGCCAGGTGGGGCTGGCCACGGTGTCGTCGTCGAGGAAGGCGATGAACGCCGTCCGGGTGTGGAAGGCACCGGTGTTGCGGTTGCCGGAGGCGCCGCGTGCGTACGCGTTCTCCAGCACGGTGACGCCCGGGAACTCGAGTTTCACCCGGGCGGCCATCTCCGGGTTGTGGTCGACCACGACCACGATCTCGGTGGCCCGGTGCGTCTGCGCGTGCGCGGACGCGATGGTCCGGGTGAGTGAGGCCCAGCGCTTCTCGCTGTGAGTCGGGATGACGATGCTGACGTCGGCGGTTCCGGTGGGCTCCAAGCCTCTTGCTCCTGGGCATTGGCGCATGACGCGTGTGGGGGGCGCGGTGTGCGGTACGGGTGGGAATCAAACACGGGGGAGCCTGGTCCGGGGAGAAGGCGAAGTCATTACGTGATCGTGAAAATGCTGGTCAGTGGCGGGGTGAACATGAGAGTGGCGGAGTTTCCTGTGGTTGAGCTGTGGTTTTAGCGATTCCGGGACGGCAACTCTGTGAGACCTGTCGCTCACGAACCGGAGTAATTGGCGCTAACTGCACAAGTGGCACCGAGTATTCCTATTCAATCAGTCTGATATGTGGGAACTGTATGTAATGCCGGTCACTGATCTCTGGTGAAGAGATCGCAGGTGGGCGTACGTTCCGACACGGCCCACTTGAAGATCAACGCGAAAGTCATCCTCGATGAACACTCTGATCAGCCGCCGCCGGGCGCTCGACGCCATCGCCGCCGCCTCCCTGGTACTCGCCGGCTGCGGTGCGGGTGACGACTCCGGCAGCGCCGGTGCGGCCACCGGACTGACGAAGGTCCAGATCGCGCTGGACTGGACCCCGAACACCAACCACACCGGTCTCTACGTGGCCAAGGAGAAGGGCTACTTCGCCGCGCACGGCCTGGACGTGGAGATCGTCCAGCCCGGGGACGCCGACCCGTCCGCCCTGGTCGCCGCGGACAAGATCCCGTTCGCGATCAGCGCCCAGGAGTCGCTCACCCAGGCCCGCGCCGAGGGTGCCCCGCTGGTCTCGATCGCCGCGGTCATCCAGCACAACACCTCCGGGTTCGCCTCGCCCAAGGACCGCAACCTGACCCGGCCGGCCGACTACGTGGGCAAGACCTACGGCGGCTGGGGCGGCCCGGTCGAGGCGCCCCTGCTGCAGGCCGTGGTGGCCGCCGACGGTGGTGACGCCAGCAAGATCAAGACGGTGAACGTCGGCGACTCCGACTTCTTCGCCGCCACCAAGAAGGGGATCGACTTCGAGTGGATCTTCTACGGCTGGACCGGTGTCCAGGCCGAGCTGCGCGGTGAGCCGGTCAACATCCAGTACGTCAAGGACTACGACCCGGCGCTCGACTTCTACACCCCGATCCTGATCACCAACGAGAAGCGGATCTCCGGCGACGCCGAACTGGTCAAGTCGTTCACCGCGGCGGTCTCCGAGGGGTACACGTACGCCGCGTCGCATGCCCCTGAGTCCGCTGAAATCCTGCTCAAAGCGGCCCCCGACCTGGACGCCGAACTGGTGAAGAAGAGCCAGGAATGGCTCAGCCCCAAGTACCAGGACGACGCCGCCCGCTGGGGCGAGCAGAAGGCCGAGATCTGGACCGGCTTCTCCGACTGGCTGTACGAGAAGAAGGTGCTCTCCACGAAGGTGGACGGCTCGAAGGCGTACACCAACGACTTCCTGCCCGCGGCGTGACCTTCCGCAAGGCCCTGCCCCCGGCGATCACCCTGATCCTGGTGATCGCCGGATGGCAGGCGTACACCGTCGTCTCCGGCATCGACAAATGGCTGCTGCCCAGCCCGGCGGACATCTGGGACGCCGCGCTGCTCCAACAGGACGCGCTGCTCGCCCACACCCTGGCCACCACCCAGCTGACCCTGTACGGGTTCGGCGCCGGCGTGGCCACCGGGCTGCTCGTCGCCGTCCTGCTGCACCTGATCCCGCTGCTGCGGGCCGCGGTCTACCCGCTCCTGGTGATCAGCCAGAACGTGCCGGTCATCGCGATCGCCCCACTGCTGGTGGTCTGGCTCGGCTTCGGACTCGCCCCGAAACTCGTGGTGATCATCCTGGTCTGCTTCTTCCCGATCGCCGTCGCCACCCTGGACGGGCTGCGGCGCAGCGACCCGCTGATCACCGACTACCTGCTGATGAGCGGGGCCAGCCGGCGGCAGCTGTTCACCAAACTGCAGTGGCCGCACGCGCTGCCGACGGTGTTCTCCGGGCTGAAGATCGCCGCGACCTACAGCGTGTTCGGGGCGGTGATCTCCGAATGGCTGGGCGCCGAGAAGGGGATCGGGCAGTACATGATGATCCAGAAGTCGGCGTTCCGGGCGGACCGGATGTTCGTCGCGATCGGCATCGTCATCACGCTCGCCCTGGTGGTCTTCGGGATCGTCGTCCTGCTGGAGAAGCTGACCGTGAAGGGCCGCCGCCGTGACTGACGCACTCTCCGTGACCGATCTCAGTCACTCGTTCGGCGATCTACCCGTTATTTCTGACATTTCGTTGCATGTCGCGGCGGGGGAGTTCGTCTCCATCGTCGGCCCCTCGGGCAGTGGCAAGAGCACGCTCTTCCACCTGATCGGCGGCCTGCTCTCGCCAACAAACGGGAAAATATCGGTCAACGGGCAGGCGGTGAAGCGGGGAGCGATCGGCTACATGCCCCAGCAGCCCGCGCTCATGCCGTGGCGGACCATCGAAGCCAACGTGGTCCTGGCCCAGGAGATCAAGGGCAAGGCGGACCTGAAGCTCGCGCGCGAGTGGCTGGCCCGGGTCGGGCTGGAGGGCTTCGCCAAGTCGTACCCCCATCAGCTCTCCGGCGGCATGCAACAGCGCGTCGCCTTCCTCCGCGCCCTGCTCTCCGACCAGCCGCTGCTCTGCCTCGACGAACCGTTCAGCGCCCTCGACGCGATGACCCGGATCGAGATGCACCGCTGGCTGCTGGACATCTGGGAAGCCAACCGGCGCGCCGTCCTCTTCGTCACCCACAACATCGAAGAGGCACTACTGCTCTCCGACACGGTTTACGTCTTCTCCCGGCGTCCCGCCAAGATCCTGGAGAAGGTCACCATCCCGTTCGACCGTCCCCGCCGTGACGATGTCGTCGACGACCCCTCGTTCGTCAAGTTGCGCCGCCGCCTCACCGATCTCCTGACAGGTGTTCCCCGATGACCCTCACCCACGTACGCGTGATGCTCGAGTACTTCCACCCGTGGACCAACGCCGCCGGTCTCTACGTGGCCAGCCGTCAGGGCTGGTACCGCGACGCCGGCCTGGACGTCGAGCTCACCGTCTTCGACTCGCTGCGCGGCGACACCCTGGAACACCTGGCCCGCGGCGAAGTCCACCTGGGCGTCTTCCCCACCAACCGGCTGCTCGTCCGCAGCGCCGCCGGCCAGCCCCTGAAAGGCGTGGCGTCGATCAACCACCGAGGCATGGAGACCATCCAGACGGTCGTCGGCCGGGGCATCACCCGCCCTCGCGACCTGGCCGGCCGCCGCCTGGCCCTGAACCCGACCCCGCGGGGCGTAGCGATGGTCCGCCACCTGGTGACCGCCGACGGAGGCGACCCCGACGCGGTGATCCTGGTCGACAGCGGCCACCGCGAACTGTCCGCCGACGACATCGCGGCCGGCGAGGTGGACGCCACCTTCGGCGGTTACTGGGCCTGGGACGCCCTGTTCGCCCAGCTCCCCGGCGAACAGCGGATCACCTGGCCGGTCGACGAGATCGGCGCCCCGCCGTACCACTCCTACCTCCTGGGCACCGGCCCCGCCCTGACCGACCAGCCGCTGATCGAGGCGTTCCTGACGGCCACCGCCCGTGGCTATCAGGCTGCCCGCACCGACCCGGCCCTGGCCCTGGACGTCCTGGACCGCGTCATCCCCTACTTCCCCCGGCCCATCCTGGCCCGTTCCCTCGACCTGATCGCCCCGACCTGGTTCGACGGCGACCGCTGGGGCGAGATCCGCGAAGACCTGATGACCCCCTACACGTCCTGGCTGGCCACCAACGACATCCTCCCGACGTCCTTCGACTGGCGCCAGGCGATCACCCCGACGTCCTTCGCTTCCCCCACGGCGTCTTCCTTCGCTTCCCCCGAGACGTCCTCCTTCGTTACCCCCGCGACGTCTCCGGAGGCCCCGGCGGTCCCGCGATGACCGGGCTGCTGCCCCTCCGCGCACGGTTCGCCCTGGTCACGGTGGTGCCGCGATGACCGGTCCGATCCTGGCCGCTGACGATTTGCTGGTACGACTGGAGCAGGGTGACGTCATCGTCCTCGACGCCACGGTCGACTTGGCCGCGGCCGTGTACGACGGCGACCACCGATCCACGTCCGGCCGTCCCGGCTGGGAGCAGGCGCACATCCCCGGCTCCCGGCACGCCGACCTGCTCCACGACCTGAGCGACCCGGCCGCGCCCTACCATTTCGCCCGCCCCACCCCCGAGATCCTGACCGCACGCCTCGCCGACCTGGGCGTCCGCGACGGCGTCCCGGTAGTCGTCTACGACCGCTCCGGCGGCATCTGGGCAGCCCGCCTCTGGTGGCTCCTTGACAGCATCGGCATCGAAGCCGCCGTGCTGGACGGCGGTTTCGCCGCCTGGCAGGCAGCCGGCCTCCCGGTCTCCGCCGAGGTCCCTTTCGCCGAAGTCGCTTCCGCCGCCGAAACCACCCCCGGCCTCACCACGAGCCCGCCCTCCCAGGGGGTCCCCCCGCCGGCGGCCAGTGTGACGGAAGGGCATGGGCTCCCGCAGGCTAGCTGTGGACAAGTAGCCGGTGTGGACAACGCTCGCGCGGTGCGGGAAGAGCGCTGGATCGGGCGTGAGCACCTGCAACGCTGGCTTCGCGGTGAGATCGAGGCGACCGTGCTGTGCGCGCTGAACCCCGAGGCCTACGCGGGGGAGGTGCCGACCAGATACTCTCGGCGCGGGCATATTCCGGGTAGCGGGAACCTTCCGACGCGGTCGCTGCTCGGCCCGGACGGGCGGTTCCGGCCACTCGACGAGTTGCGCACCGACCTCGCCGACCTGCTGGCCGATCCGGCGCCGATCTGGCTCTACTGCGGTGGTGGCATCTCGGCGGCGACCCTCGGGCTGGCGCTGACTGCGCTCGGGCGGGACGACGTGTCTCTCTACGACGGTTCTCTCGAAGAGTGGTCCGCCGACGAGAGCCTGCCACTGGTGTTGGGTCGCGCTGACGAGAGCGGTCGCGCCGATGAGCGCTGAGCTGTCGGCGGTCGGGTTGCCGGTCATCGAGGTGCAGCCGCCCGCCCGGACGGGGGTCGTGCGTCTGCCGGAGGAAGTGGTGGAACTGATCGATCGGCCGGAGTTCGCGGTGCTGTCGACGGTTCAGCCGGACGGCAGTGCGCAACTGTCGATGATGTGGGCCGGGCGGGACGGCAACGAGATCGTGATGGCCACCAAGGCCGGCCGGCGCAAGGTTCGCAACATCGAACGTGATCCGCGAGTGACCGTGCTGCTCTACGACCGGGCGCGGCCGGCCCGCTACGCCGAGATCCGGGGAACCGCCCGGATCACCGGCGAGGACGCGCATGCCCTGGTCGACGAGCTGGCCCGGCGGTACACCGGGTCCGCGCACCAGCGGGGCGGCGAACGCGAGGAAGCCGCCCGGGTGGTCCTGCGGATCACCCCCGAGCGAGTGCTGTTCCAAGCGTGACCATGGCATTGGAAAGGGCTGGACGGTGAGCGGGGAACTGGAGGCGGCTGCGGAACGGGTGGTGGCCTGGGCCGGCGGGCTGGAAGCACGGGCCGGGTCACGGCGGGTGCTGGCCGTCGAGGGACGGTCCGGGTCGGGGAAGACGACGCTCGCCGCGGCGGTCGCGGAACGGCTGGTGTCTCCGCTGATCCACATGGACGATCTGTACGCCGGATGGGACGGCCTCGACCAGGCGGTGATCGAACTGCATGACCGGGTGCTGGTTCCGCTCGCTGACGGGCGGCCCGCGGTGTGGCGGCGCTGGGACTGGGCGGCCGGGGAGTACCGCGGCGAACATCGGGTGCCGGACGCCGGCTGGCTGGTCGTCGAAGGAGTGGGGGCCGGCGGGCGGGTGCTCCGGTCGTACACAAGCGGGCTCGTCTGGTTGGACAGCCCCACGGTGATCCGCAAGCGGCGCGCCCTGGATAGGGACGGGCAGACCTATGCCCCGCATTGGGCCCGATGGGCCCGGCATGAGGACGCGTTCTACGCGGCCGAGCAGGTTCGTGAGAACGCGGACCTGATCATCGAGAACGCTGGGGAGTAGGCACATGACGATCCGCCTGAACGGGCTGCGGCAGTCGACCGTCGGCCACACCGCGATCGGTCTGTGGCGTCATCCGGACAGTCAGGCCCACCGGTACCGGGACCTGTCGTACTGGGTGGAGACCGCGAAGATCCTGGAACGCGGCTACTTCGACGCGCTGTTCGTGGCGGACGCGCTCGGGCCGCTCGACGTCTACCAGGGCAGTGTCGACGCGGCGCTGCGGGACGGCATCCAGACGCCGACCGACGATCCGCTGCTGCCGATCAGCGCGATGGCGGCGGCGACCGAGCATCTGGGTTTCGCGGTCACGGTCTCGTCGACCTACGAGTTGCCGTACGCCTTCGCCCGCAAGATGACCACCCTCGACCACCTGACCGGCGGCCGCATCGGCTGGAACATCGTCACCTCCGCCCTGGACAGCGCCGCCCGCAACCTGGGGTTGGACCGGCAGTTGCCGCACGATCAGCGGTACGCGAAGGCCGAGGAGTTCATGGAGGTCGTCTACAAGCTGTGGGAGGGCAGCTGGGCGGACGACGCGGTGGTCCGGGCTGGGGATGTCTTCGTCGACCCGTCCCGCGTACGGCCGATCGCCCATGAAGGAATTTTTTACAAGGTTCCGGGCATCGCGCTGTCCGAACCCGGGATCCTGCGCACCCCGGTCCTCTACCAGGCCGGCACGTCCCGGGTCGGTCAGGCGTTCGCCGGGAGGCACGCCGAGGGTGTCTTCCTCTCCGCCTATCTGCCGTCGATGGCCCGCACCCTGGTCACCGGCGTCCGGGCCGAAGCCGCCGCGGCCGGCCGTGACCCGTCGGCGGTGAAGGTTTTCGCCATCGCCACGGTGATCGTCGCCGAGACCGACGCCGAGGCGCAGGCCAAACTCGCCGACTATCAGCGGTACGCCAGTGTCGAGGGCGCCCTGGCCCGCTGGAGCGCCCTGATGCACATCGACCTGTCCACGCTGGACCTGGACAAACCCCTGGAGTACGTGGAGACCGACGGCATCCGCGGCATGGTCGAACTGTTCACCACCCTCGACCCGTCCCGGACCTGGACACCTCGGGCGATCGGCGAGTTCGTGGGGGTGGGCGGCGGCGGCCCGGTGATCGTCGGCAGCCCGTCGACGGTCGCCGACGAGCTGGAGCGCTGGGCCGACGAATCCGGTGTGGACGGCTTCAACATCGCCGACCCGGTTCCCCCGGTGACGTTCCGCGACTTCGTCGACCTGGCGGTTCCGGAGTTGCAGCGCCGCGGTCTGGTCCGAACCTCCTACGAGGGCACGACGCTGCGCGAGAACTTCTACGGACCGGGCCAGACCCGGGTACGTGACGACCACCCGGCCGCGGCGTACCGCTTCTAGGCTCGCCGTTCCATCAGGATGACACTGAGCTGGCGGAAGTCCCAGCGGTCGCGGAGCTGGTAGCCGGCACTGATCAGAGTCCGCTTCGCCGGGGACATGTCGTGCAGCGGGTCCGGGTTGTTGTCGGGGCGGACTATCCAGATCCGGGGCGGGACACCCAGGCAACCGGGCAGGTCCGCACACTCGCGGGCCGCCAGCCGGCCGTCGGCGCGTTGCGGGCTCACCGCCAGGACGTCCGGTGGCCGGGGCTGCGGGACGTACCGCTCGTAGATGTCGCGGGCCACCCACGGCATGCTCGGATGTGTGTCCGGGAAGACGACGACATCACCGTCCCGGTGGAGGGGGCCGATCACCCCGGCGATCCGGTCCGAGGCCTGACCGTGGCCGGCCGATTCCCGGATGTCGGCTTGGGCCGGCCAGCCGAGCACCGCGATCAGCGCCACGCTCGCCGCGGCCGGAAGACGACCGGCCCGGATCGCGGCCACGGCGGCGAGCGTCACCAGAGCGGGTAGCACGAACAGCACGTATCGGGCCACCCACACGCCGGCGACGGTTCCGGCGGCGAGCAGCAGGGCGGGCGGCAGCAGACCGGCGCCGGCCAGGGCGAGTACCGGCCGGGCCCGGCCGGTTTCCGTTTTCGCCATGCCGATGGCAATACCTGCGACGGCGAGAGCCAGCAGCAGACCGCCGGTGACGCCGGAGATGAAGAACTGGTCCGGCACCAGGTACAGGTTGTTCAGGCTGACCCGGCCGATCCAGGCGACCTGGCCGGTCTGCCCGGAGGCCGCCACCCCCAGCCCGATCGCGGGGACGGCGCCGATCAGTGCGGCGGCCGGCCACATCCGCCACGCCCGCCGTCCGGCTGGCGCGTGCCCGACGATCATCAGCAGGCCGCTGAGCGGATGGCACAGACCGGTGACCGCCACCGCGGCCGCGTAGGCGGCGGCCCGCGACCGAGTGGGGCGGTCCAGCAGGCGCAGAAGTGCCAGCAGAGCGAGAGCGGCGAAGAGCACGGTGCCGGCGTACGGCCGGGCCTCCTGCGCGTAACGCGACGTCACCGGAAGCACCGCATAGAACATCCCGGCGGTCAGCCCGACCGGATCCCCGCCCACCCGGCGGCCGAGCGCCACGATCACCACGCTGGTGAGGACGGTGGCGACCAGTGACGGCAGGCGAAGATCGACAGGATCAAGGACTTTCAGAGCCGCATAGTACGGCGTGATCACCGCATCGACGGCCCCCGCCAGCAGCCACAGCCGGTCCCAGTCCAGCCGCACCGCGCCCCAGGTCGCCAGCTCGTCGGCCCACAGCGCCGCCCGGTCCAGCCGCCACGCCCCGAGACCCGCGGTGACCAGCGGCGGCAGCAGCCACACCAGCACCCGGACGGCGTGCGCACTCAAGGCCTCCGCGCACCGGGTGACCACCGCTCAGCCGAAGTGCTGTTCGATGGTCACGGTGAGCTGAGGAACCGGCGCGAAGAGCATTACCGTCGGCTACCCGCTCAGCCCCGGCTCAACCCTTCGCCGCGGCTACGGCCTCCCCGGAATCCGTACCAGCAGATCTCCTCCACTGTGCTCGACACGCGCTGTGCCTCGGCGCTGGGTTTGCGGGCCGACGAGGCGATCTCGATCATGGTGGCACAAAACCGTGATCACACTGGGTGCGGGTGTCCCTACGCTGACAAGCGTCAATTGATCATCAAGCCCGTCGGAGACATCGGTCCACAGGGGACCCTTCTCGACGGGTATTTTCGATAGGAACGGCAGTGCGGGATCAGAACATCATCGGCCGGGCAGCGGTCGTGCCGCGTCAGAGCGGGCCTCGGGCCGCCGTGTCGACCATCTACCGCAGTGCGGCGGCCTCCCCGAGCGGAGAGAGCCCTCGGCCCGACCAGCACCACCACCACGGACGGCTGGGGCGCATCCGGGGCCTCGACGGCATTCGCGCGCTTTCGGTAGCCGCCGTTCTCGCCTACCACGTCGGCACGGCCGGCGGACCGACGGTGTTGCCGGGCGGGTTTCTCGGCGTCGATGTCTTCTTCGTCGTCTCCGGGTTTCTCATCACGTCGCTGTTGTTCGGTGAGGCGGCCAAACACGGCCGGATCTCGCTTCGCCAGTTCTACATTCGCCGGGCACGCCGGCTACTTCCCGCGTCGTACCTCCTACTGATCACCGTCGCCCTTCTCGGGCCGACGCTGGTGCCCGACCAGGTGCAGCGGCTCAAGGGTGACATCGTGGCGGCGGTCGCCTACGGCACGAACTGGTGGCTGTTGCACCAGAACGGCTCGTACTTCGCGACCGACAGCGAAAAGGCGCCGCTGCTGAACCATCTGTGGTCGCTCGCCGTCGAAGAGCAGTTCTACCTCATCTGGCCACTGTTCGTGATCCTGTTGTGGCGCACACGGTGGACCCTGCTCGGCGTGACGCTCGCCCTCATCACCGGATCCACACTGCTCGCGACGTACCTGTACAACCCGTTCACCGACCCGTCCCGGGTGTATTTCGGCACCGACACCCGAGCGGCCGCCCCGCTGGTGGGCGCGGCCCTGGCGATCGCGCTGCGGCCCTGGCTGTGGGGACAAACGGACTCCCCGGCGCGTGGGCGAGCCATCAACCTGACCGCCGCCGCCGGCGTTACCGCGGTGGTCACGCTGATCGCGCTCATGCGCGACGATGCCGATTTTCTATATCAGGGTGGTTTTCTGCTCGTCGCGATCGCGGCCGGCGCCCTGGTTGTCGGGGTGTCCCACCCGTCCAGCCGTCTCGGCGCCGCCCTCGATGCGCGCCCGCTCCGCTGGCTGGGCGAACGGTCATACGGTATCTACCTGTGGCACTGGCCGATCTTCGTCCTGCTGCCGGCCGGCGGGGGTATCACCGGCTGGTGCTGGGCCGTCGTCAAGATCGGAATCTCCATCGCCGTGGCCGCGCTGTCCTACCGGCTGGTCGAGCAACCGATCCGCCACGGTCTGCCCAAGGACTTCAGCCAGCGTGATCAGGCGAGCCGTCGTGCGGTGCGCCTGCGGATCGCCGCTTCCGTGCTGATTCCCCTGCTCGCCGCAGGGGTGGCAGTGGTACGCCTCAATGACGCGCCGCCGCCGGCCGATCCCCTGGTCGACGCCGGCCCCGCGCTGCAACTCGGCATCCTGCCTTCAGCACAGCCGTCCAAGGACACCGCGACGCCGGCCCTGACGTTCAAAGCGCCGATCAGAGTGGCGGTGTTCGGCGACTCGCAGGGCATGACGCTGCTGCGCAACACGCCGGACGACCTCGACCGGTACCTGAGAATCACCGACGAAACGATCGAGGGCTGCGGGATCATGCTCACGCGCATCCGCAGTAAGAGCGGTGAGCGCACCGACCTCGCTGACAGCTGCCCCAACTGGCAGGAGCACTGGGCGGAGTCGGCGCGGAAACGCCGCCCGCAGATCGCGCTCGTGATGCTCGGCGCGTGGGACGTGTTCGACGCGATCACCGACACCGGCACCATCGCGTTCGGCTCCCCGGAGTGGGACGCGCTGTTCATGGACGCGACCAGCCGAGGCATCGGCGAATTGCGGGCCGTGGGGGCGCAGGTCGCCCTCTCCCTGCTGCCCTGCTACCGCCCCGTGCGGGGCAGCGCCGGTTTCTGGCCGGAGCGTGGCAAAGACGTGCGGACGCAGCATGTCAACACGTTGCTGACCGAACTCGCGAAACGAGACCCGGATCGGGTCTTCACCATCAACCCGCCGGAGGAGTTCTGCACCGATCCCCAGATCTCCACCAAACTGAACTACCGCTGGGACGGCGTGCACTACTACAAGGCAGGGGCGCAACTGTACTTCCGCACCGTGGTGCCGCAACTGTCCCGGGTACCCCGACCAGCGCCCATCCCTAACTGACACGCCCGGTCCGCGCGGTCGCTGGTCCGGCGGACAACCACTGAGTTACGACGGCGCTCGGATGCCGAGCCGGGCCGAGCGCGAACCGGGTCGTCCCATCGAATCGGGTTACCGGTGAGGGCGACCCGGGTCCGACGGCGGGCTCTGTCAGCTGCTTTGACCTGGGGTTCCCCACTGACTGGGGGAGGCCGGCGCGGACGGTAAGCGCCGGGGGTGGTCGAGGCGATGGGCCGGAGGCGGCGGTTCGTGGCCGCGGGCAGTCGTGATCTGGCTGAGGAGATCGTGTCAGCCCTTCACGGCTCCGGCGGTGATGCCGGCCACGAAGTGGCGCTGTAGGAAGGCGTAGGCCAGGACCATCGGCAGTGAGGCGACCACCACCCCGGTGAAGAGCAGTGGGTATTCGGTCAGGTATTCGCCCTGGAAGTCCAGCAGGGCCAGCGGCAGCGTTCGTTTGCTCGGGTCGTCGATGAACAGCAGTGGGTAGAGCAGGTCGTTCCAGTGCATGACGACCAGGAAGATCGCGGTGGCGGCGATGCTCGGGTAGGAGACCGGCACCGCGATGCGCCAGAACGTCGCCCACGGGCCGGCCCCGTCGATTTCGGCGGCCTCGTAGAGTTCGCCCGGCAGGGTGCGCATGAAACCGGCCAGGATGAAGACCGCCACCGGCAGCGTGACCACGATGTTGACCAGGCTCAGGCCGGTCAGGCTGTCGCGCAGGCCGAGGCGTTCGAACTGGACGTACTGCGGGATCATGATCGCCTGGGCGGGCACCGCCAGGCCCAGCGCGAAGATGCCGAACAGGATCCGGGACGGCCACTTCGGCAGCCGGGCCACCGCGAACGCGACCAGACTGCCCAGCAGCAGCGTGACCGGCACCGAGATCGACACCACGAAAAGACTGTTGCCTAGTACGCCGATCAGGTCCTGTTTGGTCAGCACCGTGACGTAGTTGTCCAGCGTCGGATTCATCGGCGGCCCGAACGGGTCGGCGAACAGGTCCGGTGTGGTCTTGAAGGTGCCGCCCGCGATCACGATCAGCGGCACGATGATGAGCAGCGAATAGATGCCGAGCACGGCCCGCCTGATCATCGGTGCACCGCCTTTCCGGCCCGGTTCTGCAGCCAGGTGACCACTGCGATCGCCGCCATGAAGATGATCGACTCGGCGGCCGCGTAGCCGAGTTGTGAGTTCGCGAACGTGCTGTAGATCCGGGTGGCGAGCACGTCCAGCCCGGCGCGCGGCGGGCTGCCGGCCAGACCCAGGATCAGATCGAAGGCTTTGAAGGACTGGAGCGTGGTGTACGCGATGACCAGAGTGGTCGCCGGTGCCACCATCGGCCAGGTGACGTGCCGGAACTGCTGCCAGCGCCCGGCCCCATCGGTCTTCGCCGCGTCGTACAACTCCTCGGGGATCTGGTTGATCCCGGCGATGTAGACGACCATCATCTGCCCGGCGTGGAACCACACCTGCGCCACCGCGACCCACAGGATCGCGGTCGTCTCGTCACCCAGGTAGGCGGACTTCCACGAGTCCAGTCCGACCGCGCCGAGCAGGTTGTTGGCCAGCCCGAACGTGGGGTCGTAGACGAACTTCCAGATGAACGCCACCGACACCGACGACAGCACGGTCGGCAGGAAGAACAGCGCCCGCAGGAACGTGGAGGCCCGGCTGCGGGCGGCCAGCAGCACCGCCAGCAGCAGTGCCAGGGCGGTCTGCCCGATCACCACGGCCAGCAGGAACTTGAGGTTGTTGGTGAGCGCCTTGCGGAACAGGTCGTCGTCGGACACGACGTCGGTCAGGTTGGCGAGCCCCACCTCGGTGAAGGTGGGGCTGTACCCGTCCCAGTCGGTGGTCGCGTACCGCAGGCCCTGCACGGCGGGAAGCAGGAAGAATCCGCCGTACAGGATCAGTGCGGGTGCCGCGAAGAGCCAGAGCTTGAACTTCATTTCTTCTGGTCGATGACCTTCTGGGCCTCGTCGGCCGCCTGCTCCGGGCTCTTGCCCCCGACCACCGCGACGGCGGCGTTCTCCACGGCGCCGCGGATGTCCAGGTTGGTGAACTGGAAGCGCGGGGCCAGCGCGGTCTTCCTGGTCAGCCAGGGCGCGAGCGCCTTCAGGTCGGCGTTGGTGTACTCGACGTCCTTGACCGTGACGTGCTGGGCGGTGCCGTTGGCGTAGACACCGGCGACCGCCGGATCGGACAGGTGCTCGATCCAGGCGCGGGCGTTGTCCTGCTTTGCCGACTTGGCGTTGACGCCGAGGATGAAGGTGGCGTTGAAGACACCCTCGTACTTGGCCTTGTCCGCGGTCGTGGTGATCGGCGCGAGCAGGTCGATCGGGAAGGTCGCGCCCAGCTTGCGCACCCCGGACACCTGGAACGAGCCGGTGGCCAGCAGTGCCGCCTTACCCTGGGCGAACAGGGCGAGCGCGGCGTCGCTGCTGGTGCCGGTGGAATTGTCCTGGAAGTACGGCCGCAGTTCGGCGTACTGCTTGAGCACGGTGAGGAACCAGTCGTCGGTCACCTTGTACTCGCCGGTCTCGATCTTGCCGAGCGCGTCGTCGGCGGGCGCGTTGTTGACGACCAGCACGTTGAGCAGCTGTCCGGCGTTGGCCGCGTCGCCGCCCGGCCATGCGATCGGGGCGACACCCTGGCTCTTCAGCTTGTCGGCCAGGGCGAGGAAGCCCTGCCAGTCCTTCGGGGCCGCACCCAGGCCGGCTTTGCTGATCAGGTCGGTGTTGGCCAGGGGGGTGTTGAACACCAGCTGGTACGGCACCCCGAGCTGTCTGCCGGCACTGCTGCCCGCGGTGATCAGCGTCGGCTCGTACTTCGACAACAGCGCCTGTCCGGTGAGGTCGGTGTAGACGCCCGCCTTGGCGATGTCGAGGAACTGCGCGCCCCGGAACGCGGTGAACGCGTCACCGACCGAACCGCCGCGCAGCTTCTGGATCGCGGTGCTCTGGTAGTCGGCGGACGGCGAGATGTCCTGCCGTACGGCGACGCCCTTGCTCTTGGTGAATTCGGCGATGATCTGCTCGAACACCTCCTTGTCCTCGGCACGCCAATGCGCGAAGGACAGATCGCCACCCTTGTCCGAGGCCGAAGTCGAGGAGTCCCCGCCCGGCCCGGCGCACGCGGCCAGGAACGCGGCGGCGCCCGTGCCGGCGGCGAGTTTCAGCAGGTTACGACGGTTGTATGTGGTCACTTTTGATCAGGCTCCTGACAGGAGGCCGCGGCGGCGCAACTCGGGCAGCAGGCCCTCACCGGCGTGGTAGGCCTCTTCAAGGTGGGGGTATCCGGAGAGGATGAACTCGTCGATGCCGAGGTCGTGGTACTCGGCGATCCGGTCGGCGACCTCGGTGTGGCTGCCGACCAGGGCTGTTCCCGCGCCGGGACGGACGAGTCCGACTCCGGCCCATAGATTGGGGTAGATCTGTAAGCCGTCTCGGGTGCCCCCGTGCAGGGCTAGCATCCGCTGCTGGCCGACCGAGTCGGCCTGGCGTAGTGAGGCCTGGGCGTTCGCGATCTGTTCCGGGGTGAGAGCGTCCAGCAGCGCGTCTGCCTCGGCCCACGCCTGCTTCGACGTGTCCCGGGTGATCACGTGCAGCCGGATCCCGAACCGGCCGGTGTAACCGAGCGCGCGCAGGGCGGCGACCTTCTCGGCCACGGCGGCGGGCGGCTCGCCCCAGGTCAGGTAGACCTCGGCGTGATTGGTGGCGACCTCCAGAGCGGCCTTCGACGAGCCGCCGAAGTAGATCGGCGGGGCGTCGAAGCGGCGGGGTGCGTACGCCCCGGCGACCTTGAAGTGTTCGCCCTCGAAGTCGAACGGGCCCTGCCAGGCGCCGCGCAGCACGGTCAGGAACTCGTCGGTGCGCGCGTAACGCTCGTCCTTGCCCAGCCAGTCGCCGAAGCGCTGCTGCTCGGCCGCGTCGCTGCCGGTGACGATGTTGAGCATCAGCCGGCCGCGGGAGATCCGCTGGAAGGTGGCGGCCATCTGTGCCGCGAGCGTGGGGGAGAGTGAGCCGGGGCGGAACGCCACCAGGAACTTCAGGGTGCTGGTCTCGCGGGCGATCGCGGCGGTGGTCAGCCAGGCGTCCTCGCACCAGGTGCCGGTCGGGGTGAGCACTCCGGTGAAGCCGGTGCGCTCGGCGGCGCGGGCGACGTCGATCAGATATTCGATGTCGGGCTCGCGCAGGGCCGCACCGTCGGTGTGCGTGCTGCGGCCACCACGGTCGTCGACGCCGACGATGGACCGGCTGTCACCGGTCGTGGGCAGGAACCAATGCAGGACCACGGGCATGCCTCGGAATATATGTGCACAACTCCTATCGATCAAGCAGGCGAACTAGAATATGTGCACGTTCTCACACGGCGGGACGGGAACCTCCCCGGAGGCCCCCGTCCCGTCGATGTGGAGTCAATGCCGGTCCGGCAGCAGCCACCGCACCCGGCGCACCAGTTCGCCGGTGTTCACCGGCTTCGGCATGTACTCCTCGGCACCCGACACGTACGCCAGCTCGATGTCGGTCTCGGTGGCCATGCCGCTCAGCACGATCACCGGGATCTCGGCGGTGGCCGGCTCGGCGTGCATCTTGTAACAGACACTCAGCCCGTCCATCCCGGGCATCGCGATGTCGAGCACCACCAGGTCGGGAAGTGCCTCGTTGACGATCGTCAGCGCGGTGCACCCGTCACCCGCGGTCGCCGTCCGGTAGCCGGCCATCTGCAGCTTGAAGGTGACGAGATCGCGCACGTCCTCGTCGTCGTCGACCACGAGCACCAACTGCCCGGTGCCGGTACGGGGGAGAACGGGGGCGATGTCCAACATGGCCGTCATGTAATTCTCCGGTCCTCTGGCGAGGGCGGCTCCGCGCCGCCGACGTTGTGACCCGAGACATCGGCCCCACTCGGGCGCCGTCCAGGTAAACGCCGGTTGCCGAACGGTTGCGGCTAACGCACCGGTGCGGCGGGTGTGACCGCCGGGCTCACCGGAGCGGCCGTAGTGGCCGCTGGGCCCTTGGCCTGCCGGGCCGTCACGGCTAGCTCCGGGCGGCTCCGGCCGAGGAAGGCGACCGCCCACCGGACCAGGGCGCCGGCTCTGTTGCGGCCCTTCGGCAGGTGCGCCCAGTGCGCGCCCAGCCGGAGCAGCCAGCCGGCCAGGCCGCTCAGGTGCAGCCCGCGCAGGTCGGTGACCGCGGAGAACCGGGCCCTGTGGCGATGTTGCCCTTGCTGGCTCAGGACTCCGGCGACGGGGCCGACAATAGGGGTGAAAGGGTCACACCGGATACGAGGCGAGCGATGAGACTTCCGATAGCCGTACCGCCCGTGGCCGGGTACGCGGTGCTCTACGCGGTCGCCGTCCTGGCCGGGACCGGATCCACGCTGGGTGACGACCCCGGCGATCAGATGATCTGGCCGGCTTTCGGCGTCGCCGCGATGTGGCTGGTGATGAGCCGGGACTCACTGTGGCGCTGGGCCGAGACCGGTGGGATCGGCGTCCTGACCGTGCTGATGCTCGCCGTCGCCGGCACCGATCCGGTGGTCGCGGTGGTCCAGGGCCTGGCCGCGATGCTAGGCGCGATCGTGTTCGCGTTCGCCGTGGCCCGCTGGCTGCCCGGTCTGCAGCCGCCGGAGAAGCCGGAACCGCCGCTGTCGAACCTCCTGGACCTGTGGTGGCTGATGGTCTGCAGCGTGCTGGCCGCGGTGGCCGCCACCGTCCTGCAGACCCTAGGAGGCCTGGCGGTCGTCGCGGACTGGACGTTCTCCGTCCCGGGCGCCACCGCGCTCGTGGTCCGGGACACCGTCTCGGTCCTCGTCTTCGGCACGATCACCCGGCTGGTGGCCGGCCTGCTCGCCGGCCAGCGGCGCCCGGCCGGCGGCTTCGGGACCGTGCGCCGGCTGGAGGCGGCGGGGGTCTTCGCGGTCTCGGCCGTCGCCTACTGGGCGGTCTTCAGCAGCAGCCGGGCCGCGCTGCCGATCGGGTTCGTGCTGATCCCGCTGACCGTGTGGGCCGCCGTGCGGATGCCGAGCCCGCTGGTCGTCCTGCACGCCGCCGTCTTCAACTGCACCGCGCTGCTCTACACCGTCGGCGGCCACGGTCCGTACGCGGTGGTCGGCGACGTCGGCCTGCGAGCGCTGCTGATCCAGGTCTACTCCGGCATCCTCGCCTCGGTCGGCCTGGTCCTGGCGATCAGCCGCGACGAGCGGGAGACACTGATCCACCGTCTGAAGGACTCCGAGCAGGAGGCCACCGACAAGGCCACGATGATGACCACGGTGGTCAACTCGATGACCGAAGGCCTGGCCATTCTCGACCACACCGGCCATTTCGTGCTGCGCAACCCGGCCGCCACCCGCCTGCTCGGCGCGGCCAGCGCGGTCACCAGCGGCGTGTCACTCGGCAGCGACCACGGCTTCTTCCGCCCGGACGGCACCGCCTTGGAGGACCATGAACTGCCGCACGTGCGCGCGCTGGCCGGCGCGGAGGTCGAGCCGATGGACGTGCTGGTGCGCAACGCGGCCGTCCCGGAAGGGCGGATCGTCCGGTTCAACGTGGCCCGGCTGGCGCTCCGGACCGGCCCGGACCACGTGGTGGTGGTCTTCCACGACGTCACCGCGGACCGGCGGCACCGTGACGAGCTGATGTCGTTCGCCGGGCGGGTCGCCCACGACCTGCTCAACCCGCTGACCACCGTCGAGGGCTGGGCCGAGGTGCTGGAACAGGAGCTGGCCGGGTACGCGCCGGCCGAGCGGGTCGCCCGGATCCAGCGGGCCGCGGCCCGGATGCGCACGTTCCTCAACGGCCTGCTCGCCTACACCGCCGCCCGCGACGGCAAACTGATGCCCACCACGGTCAACACCGCTCTGCTGATCGGCGACATCGTCAACAGCCGCACGGACCAGGCCGAGGCCAACGGGGAACCGCCGCCCTACTTCGAGGTGGGCCGGCTCGACCCGGTCGAGGCCGACCCGGTGCTGCTGCGGCAACTGCTGGAGAACCTGATCGACAACTCGCTGCGCACGATGGCTCCGGGGACGGCGCCCTACCTGGCGATCTCCTGCCAGCCGAACCCGAACGCGATGGTCCGCATCGACATCCTGGACAACGGCGCCGGGATCCCGCCGGGCATGGTGCGCGAGGTGTTCACCAGCTTCCACCGGGAGAAGGGCGGCACCGCCAACGGGCTCGAACTGGCGATCTGCAAGCGGATCGTGGAGCGGCACGGCGGCCTGATCGAGGCGGCTCCGAACCCGTACGGTCAGGGCACCCGGATCTCCTTCACCCTGCCGGCGGGCCGGTCCGCGTACGCCAAGGCCCTCGCCCCGACCCGGTGAGCCCGGCAGTTCCGGCTCAGAGGGTGAGGCGGGCGACGGTCCCGGACGGGGTGCCGGTCACCGTCACCGTCCCCTGGTGGGACTCGGCGATGTTGCGGGCGATGGTCAGACCCAGACCCACGCCGGGTACGGCCTGCTCGCGCGCGTGCCGGCCACGATGGAAGCGATCGAAGACGTACGGCAGCTCGTCCTCGGGGATGCCGATGCCGCAGTCGGCTACTTCCACGTACGGCCGCGGCTGGTGCCCGGTTTTGATCATGATCGGGCGATCGGCCGGGGTGAACAGCAGCGCGTTGCGCACCAACTGGCTCACGGCATCGGCCAGGCGGGCCAGATCAGCCCGCACCGCGACCGCGCCGTCCCGGAGCACCAGCACCGTCTCGGACCGCAGCGCGATCAGCGGCCGGCAGGTCTGCAACGCGGCGTCCAGCACGGTGTCCAGTTCGACGACGCCGGCCGGTCCGGTCAGCGGAGCCTCCGCCGGGCGGGTGCCGGCCAGCAGATGGTCGACCATCGACACCAGGCGCTCGCCGTTGCGGTGGATCGGCTCGATCAGACTGCGGTACGGGGCCAGGTCCGCCTCCTGGTCGCCGAGCAGCTCCAGATAACCCTGGATGGAGGCGACCGGCGTACGCAGCTCATGGGTGATCGTCGCGATCAGGTCGTCCTCGCGCTGGGACGCCCGGGACAGCTCGTCACCGAGGTCCGACATCCGCAGCCGGGTACGGATCGCCGACAGATGCGCCGCCGCCTGCCCGGCGAACATCACCAGATCGCTCATCTGGCGATCGTCGACCTCACGCGGTTCGTCGTCGACCACACACAGCGCGCCGAGCACGTGCCCGTCCTCGTCGACGAGCGGCGCCCCCGCGTAGAAGCGGATGTTCGGTGTCCCCGTCACGTTCGGGTAGTCGCGGAACCGGTCGTCGCGGGTCGCGTCCGGAACGATCAGCGGCCGGCCGGTCGGCACCAGATAGCGGCAGAACGACACCTCGAGCGGGGTCTGCGCGTCGGCGATCCCGTGACTGCCGGCGAACCACTGCCGCTCCCGGTCGATCAGCGAGATCGCCGAGATCGGCGCGTCGAACATCGATGCGGCCAGTCGGGTCAGATCGTCCAGAACTGCCGGCCGGGGCCGGTCCAGCACCTGGTAGGAGTACAGCGCCTCAAGTCTGGCTTGCTCGTTCGGGACAGCAGGTTCGCGTTCCACGACTGCCATTCGGCCACCGCTCAGCCGACCTGAGCGGAATCCTGGACCGGTTCGGGTATCCCGGCACGGGCCGCCGACGGGAGGGTGAAGACGAACCGGGAACCGCCTCCCGGGTTGTCGCCGGCCACGATCGTGCCGCCGTGCCGTTCCACGATCCGCTTGCAGATGCCCAGACCGAGACCGGTTCCGGCGTACCCCAGTGACGGGTGGGCCCGATGGAACCGGCCGAAGATCTGGTCGTGCTGGCCGGCTGGGATGCCGATCCCGTTGTCCGCGACGCAGACCCGCACCATCGGGCCGTCCCCGGTCGCGGTCACCGTCAGCATCGGGGTCACCCCCGGCGCGGTGTACTTGATCGCGTTGCCGATCAGGTTGTCCAGCAACTGCCGCACCAGCATCGGGTCGGCCCGGACCGGCGGCAGGTCGGCCACCTGGAACCGGGGCGGCGGCAGCCCGCCCGCGATCGCCGCGTCCAGCCGGGCCACGGTCACCTCGGCCAGCGTCGCCGCCAGATCCATCACGGCCGGTGCGACGATCGCCTCCCGCGCGGTGGCGTAGCCGAGCAGGTCGTCGATCAGCTCCCGCATCCGCGTCGCCGACCGGGAGACCCGGACCAGACCGTCGCGGGCCTGATCCGCCGACGGGTTCGCCGGCAGCTGCTCGACCGCCGTGGTGGCCACCTCCGCCCACCCGCTGATCGAGGTCAGCGGGCTGAGCAGGTCGTGCGCCGCCACCTCGGCGAAACTGGTCAACTCCTCGCGCTGCGCCGCCAGCTGCGCCTTCTCGGCGGCCAGCGCGGCGATCAGGGCGTCCCGCTCGTCGCGGCCGAGCGCCAGGGCCAGCCCGACCACGGCCACCACGGCGACGAACAACTGCGCCACGAAAGCCCGGGTGGCCGGATCGGCGATGTCCGCGAATGATCCGTGGCCGCTCAGCGTGATCAGCATCGTGATCGTGCCCACGAGCAGACCGTGCACCACCACGAACGGGGTGGGGAACCGGACACCCACCCAGACGGTCACCGCGATCAGCAGGAACGTGACCGGCAGATGGCGATCCTGGACGAAACCGAACCAGTAGGCCGCGCCCGAACAGAGGGCGAGGGCGGCGTACTCGGCGAGCCGGGCCCGGGACGGGACGACAGCGCCCCGGCGGACCGCCAGGGCGTGCGGCAGGGTGAGACCGGCCCCGCCGATCAGCAGGATGCTCGCGGTGTTGCGGGCCAGCCAGACCAGGGTGGCCGACCACGAGTGCTGATCGGTGATCAGCCACATGCCGGTCGGCCCGGCCGCCGCCCCCGCCGCCGTCGCGGCGAACGAGGCGCCCAGCAGCACCCACAGGTCACGCGGGCCTCGCATCGTCCCGTCCGCCAGCCCCGGCCGCCACCTGTCGATCAGGCGCAGGAAGACCCCGATCTGGACCAGGTTGGCGACCGTGAACACCACCGCCAACGCCAGGGACGCTCCGGTCGCCGTGTTCACCACCAGGGTGATCACGGCGAGTGCGGCGGCGTCCGCCCAGCGAACGGGAGCCTGGCGCTGGGCACAGAACCAGACCACCGCGACACCCGCGGCGGGCCAGACCATGCTGAGGTCGGAGGCGTCCATGACGGTGAGACGCCCGGCCAGCACCGAGATCAGGAACGCCACGGCGAAGACACCGGTGCGTGCCAGCGATCGTCGGTACGTCATCACTCGCTCCCCGGGCGCGCCCCATCGGGGTCACACCTGCCTATCGGCGGGGGAGCGAGTGAACTGAGTGTCAGCCGACGGCGGCGCGGCGTGCGGTGTAGTCGGCCCCGCCACGCTGGCCCGGGTACTGCACCAGGTTGTCCGGCTGCTCGTCGTACGAGGTGTCGGCCCAGCGGCGGCCCGGTTCCGGGCGGGCGTTCTCCAGCGGGTCACTGTCGTACGCCGACCGGCTGTGGAACCGCTGCCCGTAATCGAGCATGCCGTCGACCAGGCGGTCCACGTCCGCGGCCGGGCGTACCACCAGGCGCATGAACTGGCTGGTCATGCCGAGCTTGTTGCCGCACTCGCGGGTCATGATGCCGTGGTTGGCGACCAGATAGTCGCGCAGCGCCACCCCCGACCACTCGGTCGGCAGCTTGACCAGGAAGAAGTTGCCCTGCGACGGGAAGACCGTCAGGCCCTGGATGCGCTGCAGCTCCCGGCCCATCGAACGGCGGTCCCGGCTGAGCAGGCGCAGGCTCTCCTCGTACTCCATCTCGTGGTCGGAGATCATGTGGACCACCTTCTCCGCGAGGGAGTTCAGGTTCCACTTGGGCAGATTCTTCGCGATCTTGCCGGCGATCGCCGGGTTGGCCAGCATGTAGCCGAACCGGATGCCGTGCAGACCGAAGTTCTTGCCCAGGCTCTTCAGCACCACCGTGTTCGGGCGGATCACCGCGTCCGGCCCGACCGACGGGTACCGCTCGGCGTCGGAGAAGTCGATGAACGACTCGTCGACCACGACCAGGTCCAGGTCACTGAGCGCGTCCATGAACCGGATCACGTCACGCCGCGGGATGTAGTGCCCGTCCGGGTTGTTGACGTTGCAGACCACCGCGACCCGGGACTTGCGCTCCCGGATGAACTCGACGTACTCCTCCAGATCCAGCCGGAACCCGTCCCGCTCCTGCAGCGGGAACATGTCCACCCGCTTGCCGGTCTCCATCGGCTGGTCGGTCCAGCGCCCGAAGGTCGGGATCGGGATCGCCACGCTCTCCTTGATCAGCAGGTGGTCGATCCAGGTGATCAGCTCGGTGGAGCCGTTCGCCATCGCCACCGTCTGCGGGTGCAGGCCCAGCACGGAGGCCAGCTTCTTGGTGATCGTCGACGAGTCGCTCGGGTAGTACTTGAGGATGCTCTTCAAGTCCCGTGACAGTTCGTCGAACATCTCCGGCGTCGGGAAGTACGGGTTGCACGGGATGCAGAAGTCGACGATCTCCACACCCTCACCCGCCGCCCGCGCGATGTCGAAGTACGACGCGCTGTGCGAGCCCTTGTGCAGGATGGACGTATCGATACCAGTCCGCGCCACAGTAGCCTCCCGAACCCCTCCGGTGATGTTGCCGCTCACCGATACGGGCGCGAGGGTCAAATCGTTCGATACTTATATTCCCGCTAAGGATCTGACGCCGGGGACACAGCGGAGAAACAGCCCCCGCCACGATTGATCAACTAGCTCGTTTCCCTCTTTGGCGGCTGTGACGACAGGGGGACATGATGCGTGGATTGATCAGGCTCTGGCTGGCGAGCGTCGTGGTGTTCGGGGCGGTGATGACAGCCAGCCCGGCCCACGCCGAGGCGATGTACTGGATCTAGCCCGGCGACGCGGTGGGCTCGCTGCTACCGGCTCGGCGGCCCACCCGTTCCGGCGATCGAACCGGCGGCCGGGCTGCTAAAGCGCGAGCCGTTGCTGCCGATCTGCGGGGCGTGTCGACACTAGTCATCGAGCGCCCGGATCGTGAACTCGACCGGCTGGCCGCGCTGCACGAGTACCGCCTGCTGGACGCGCCCGCCGACGACGAGCTGAGCGCGGTGGTCCGGGTCGCCGCGATGGTGGCCGGGGGCGCGAACGCGTCGCTGAACCTGATCGACGAGAACCGGCAGTGTCAGCTCACGACCACCGGATTCCAGGGTGGTGACTCGGCCCGGTCCGACTCGATGTGTGACATCGCGTTCCGTGACGGTGTGGTGGTGTACCTGCCGGACGCCCGGCGGAGTCCCGTCTACGCCGGGAACCCGTGGGTGGACGGCCGGATGGCCGACGTCCGTTTCTACACCTCGGCGCCGCTGATCAGCCCGTCCGGGCACGCCCTCGGCACCCTCTGCGTCTTCGACTCGGTCGTCAAGGAACTGAGCGGGGACCAGCTCGCCCGTCTGGAAGATCTGGCGCAGGTGATCGTCGGCCTGTTCGAGCGCCGCCGGCAGGCCCGGATCAGCGCCGACCTGGCCCGCAAGACGAAACGCGCGCACGCCGAGATCGCCGAGCGGGAGTCACAGCTCACCGCCGCTGTCGATGAGCTGCGGCGTTCCAACGACGAGCTGGAGGGCTTCGCCGCGGCGGTCAGCCACGACCTGGTGCGGCCGCTGGCCAGCGCCAGTGGCTTCCTGGAGATGTTCGGCCAGGTCTACGGCGAGCAGCTGGACGAGCGGGGCGCGAAGTGGGTCACCGGCGCGGGCCGGGCGCTGAACCGGATGCAGGAGCTGGTTCAGGCCCTTCTGGAGTACGCGCGGGCCGGTCACGCCCCGCGCCAGTCGGTGCGGGTGGACCTGAACGACGTGGCCGCCCAGATGCGGGCCGACCTGCGGGCACTGATCGTGTCCGCCGGGGCCACCGTGACGGTCGACGGGGTGCTGCCCTCGGTCGACGGCGACCCGACGCTGCTACGGCAACTGTTGCAGAACCTGGTCGACAACGCGATCAAGTACCGCCACCCGGACCGGCCGCCGGCCGTGTCGGTGAGCTGCACGCCCGAGCCGGGTGGCTGGGTGGTCGCGGTCACCGACAACGGCCTGGGTATCCCGCCGGAACACCGGGACCGGGTGTTCGACATGTTCGCCCAGGTGGATCCGGCCGCCCGCAAGGGGCACGGCATCGGCCTGTCCACCTGCATGCGGATCGTGGAACGGCACGGTGGCCTGATCGAGGTGGACGGCAACCCGGCCGGCGGCACGGTGATCCGACTGCGCCTGCCTACATGGCCGCGTGGCCGTGCCGCCAGTAGCCGATGAAGTCGATGTTCGTCTTCGGCACGGCGCGGTCCTGGACCAGGTGCCGGCGGCCGCCGGTGACCAGGGCCGACTCGCCGACCAGGTAGGCCCAGACCGGTGACGTGGGCAGTTCGGCCGCGGTCAGTGTCTCCAGAGCGAGCTTCCCGGGTACGCCGTGACCGCCGTCGCGTGCCACCCAGCGCAGGTCGACACCATCCGGCACCCGGAAGTCCTGGGTGTCGTCGAGAGACGGCAGTTCGACGATCGCCACCCCTTGAGCGTCGTCGGGCAGCGACGCGCAGATGCCGGCGACCGCGGGCAGCCCGGTCTCGTCGGCGACCAGCAGCGTCCAGTCGTGTTCGGCCCGCGGGTGGTAGCCGACTCCCTGGTCGAGCAGCCCGACCTGGTCGCCGGGTTTGGCCGCGAGGGCGAACGCGCTGGCCGGGCCGCTGTGCCCGTCGGCGTCCACGTGCACGACGAAGTCGACGTCGAGACCGCCCGGCCGGTATGCCCGGACCGTGTAGTTGCGCACGATCGGCCGTTTCGGCTTGGCGGTCGCCAGGTACTGCGCGTACCACAGCCCGGACGTGCGGGTCGGCAGCTTGAGCGTGTCCTGGCCGGGGCGGGGCAGGAAGAGCCGGAACCACTGGTCGAAGCCGAGTGGGGTGAAGCGGTCCAGCCCTTCGCCGCCGAGGGTCACCCGGACCACGTTCGCCGACACCCGTTCGCTGGTGACCACTTCGAGGAGCAGCACGTGGGGATCGACCGGCTTACGGATCTTGAAGTTCGCCATAGTTAGGCTACCCTAACCTAATGCCCCCACGCGGTCCATAGCCGTGCATACCTGCCTCCGGCCTGCCGTAACGTCTCGTGGCTGCCCTCCTCGACCACCCGCCCGTGATCCATCACCAGGATCCGGTCGGCGACCGCGGCCTGGGTCAGCCGGTGCGCCACGATCAGCGTGGTCCGGCCCTCGGTGACGGCTGCCGCGGCCCGGTCCAGATCGCGGGCGCCCGCACTGCCGGCCTCCGCCGTCGCCTCGTCGAGCACCGCCACCGCCGGGTCGGCCAGCACCAGGCGGGCCAGCGCGAGCTGCTGGGCCTGCGCCGCGGTCAGCCAGTGCCCGCCCTCGCCGACCTCGGTGTCCAAGCCGTCCGGCAGCGCCCGGAACCAGCCGTCGGCCCCGGCCCGCTCCAGCGCCGCGGTCATCTCCCTGTCAGAAGCGTCCGGCCGGGCCAGCCGCAGGTCCGCGGCCAGGGTTCCGGCGAACACGTGCACCTCCTGGCTGACCAGGGCGATCCGCTGCCGGGTGCGTTCCTCGCCCAGTTCGGTCAGCGGCACCCCACCGAGCCGGACCTGGCCGTCGGAGGCTTCGATGATCCCGGCCGCGATCGCCGCCAGGGTGGTCTTGCCGGCTCCGCTGGCTCCGACGAGCGCGACTCTCTCCCCGGGGGCGATGGTCAGCTTCACGTCGGCCAGAACCGGGGGCCCGCCGTCGTACCGATGCTCCCGGAGGGTGATCTCGAGACGGTCGTCCGCCGGATCCGATGACAACGGCGCAGATGTGCGGCCGGGCAGCCCGGCGACCTCGATCAGGCGAGCCAGCGAGGCGTTGACCTGCAGGATCGTGTCGGCCTCCATCAGCAGCATGCCGATCGGGTTGAACAGCCGGTGGAAGTAGAGGGCCGCCGCGGTGGCCGCGCCGACCGAGGCCAGGTCGTAGCGGACCAGCAGGAACCCGGCGATGAGTACGGCGGCGAGCCCGAAGTACTCGGCCCGGTTCATCCGGGTGCTGAACCGGGTGTACAGCGTGAACACGTCCAGCGACAGGTCCCGGGCCGCCGCCGACCGGTCGGCGATGCGGTTCACGTGGTCGTCCTCGACCCGGTAGGCCCGCACCGTCGCGGCCCCGTGCAGCGCCCCGGCCATCGCCTGCGACCGTTCCCCGGCCACGATCCGTTCCCGCTTGTAGTACGGCGCCGACCGGGGCAGGTACCACCGCATCGCCAGCGCGTACCCGGGTGCCGCGGCCAGTCCGGCCAGCCCGAGCCGCCAGTCCAGCGCGAACAGCCCGGCCGCGGTGAGCACCACCGAGAGCAGCGCTCCGGCCAGGGCCGGGCCGCTGCCGGTGAGCGCGTTCGCCACCACCGCCACGTCGTCGCCGGCCCGGGCCACCAGGTCGCCGGTGCCGCTGCGCTCCAGGGTGGCCGACGGCAGGTGCAGGGCCCGGTCCAGGACCTTCTCCCGCAGCCGGGCCACCACTGTCTCACCGAGCCGGGCCGCCACCGCCGCGCCGGCCGCGGTCAGCAGACCGCCGATCACCGCGGCCGCCGCGATCACCAGGGCTTGCCCGACCACGTCGCGCACCCCGGCCCCGCCGATCACGGCGTCGACCAGCCGGCCCAGCACCCAGGGCGCGACCAGCAGGCTGGCGGACGCGCCGACCAGCAACGCCACCGCTATCGCGCTGAGCCGCGGCATCCGGGCGAACTCGGCACCGAACGCCCGCCAGGTCTCCCGGGTGCCGGCGACAGGAAGAAGGCCACCGGGAAGAAGGTCAGGGGAGTTCATCGCCGGACCGCCGCTCGGTAACGCTCGTCGGAGGCGACGAGCTGGTCATGGGTTCCCTCGGCGACCACCCGGCCACCGTCCAGCATCGCCACCCGGTGCGCGGCCCGCAGCAGCGCCGGACTACTGGTGACCATCAGGGTGGCGCGCCCGGCACCGTTGCGGGCTCCGGCCAGCCGGTCGGCGATCAGGGCCTCGGTCACCGCGTCGACAGCGGTCGTCGGGTCGTGCAGCACCAGCACCGGCGGGTCGGTGGCCAGCGCCCGGGCCAGGGCGAGGCGCTGCCGCTGCCCGCCGGACAGGTTCGCGCCGCGTTCGACGAGTTCCTGGTCGAGTGGCACCTCCTCGGCGGCGGCGTTCGCCACCGCGGCCGACACCACCACGTCGTCCAGGTCACCGCGCAGGGCGATGTTGGCGCGCACGGTCCCGGCGAAGAGTGTCACGTCGTGCCGTTCCACCAGCACCACCTGACGGACGGTGTCCAGAGCCAACTCCTCCAGGGGCACGCCGTCGATGCGGACCGTCCCGCCGTAGTCGGCGCGGGGCACACCGCCGGTCAGCAGCGCGAGCAGTTCGCCGGCCTGGCGCGGGGAACCTGCCAGTACGGCCAGGATCTCGCCGTCGTGCAGGCGCAGGCACAGGTCGTCCAGTTCGCCGTACCCCACCTGGTCGATTTCGACCCGCGCCGGGCCCGGCGCCGGAACGCCCGCCGTGCCCGGTTCGACCTGCGGCGCCGCGTCCAGGACGCGGGTGACCCGCCCGGCCGACGCTCGCGCCGCCGCCAGCAACTGCACGCAGAAGCCGAGTAGTTGCACCGGCTCGGCGATGAACTGGGCCAGCCCGACCACCGCGACAAGTTCCCCCACGGTGATCCGGCCCTGGATCGCGAACCATCCGGCGAACCCGGCGACCGCCGCGAGCAGCAGCCCGTTCACCGCGGTGGTCAGGCCCAGGTGCACACCCTTGGTGGTGGCGGCCCGCAGCGTGTCGGTCAGGGCCCGGTCGCTGGCCTCGGCGTACCGGCCGGCCGCGTGGTGCTGCGCGCCCAGCCCGCGCAGCACCCGCAGGCCGGAGAGCAGGTCGACGGCCAGGGCGGTGGTGGCGGCCAGGGCCGCCTGCTGGGCCTCACTGCGGCGGGTCAGCAGCGGCGCCAGCGATTGCAGACCCAGGACCACCAGCGGTACGCCGATCAGCACGCCGACCCCGAGCAGTGGTTCCACGACGATCAGCGCGACCGCCGAGACGGTGATCGCGGTGCTCGCCGCGGCCAGGAACGCGACCGCCCGGATCCCCTGGACGGCCTGTTCGGTGTCGGAGGCGACCACCGAGAGTAGTTCGCCGTCGCGCATCCCGGAGCGCTGTCCGCGCGGGTCCAGGGCCCGGCCGGCGATCTCCACCCGCAGCAGGTGCGCCTCACGTTCCACCGCCGCGTTGCCCAGCCGGGAGCCGAACCGCCAGGCCAGCGCGAGGACGGTGAACAGCCCGGCCAACGCGGCCAGCGCGATCAGCAGGGCCGGAGTGTCCGAGGTGGCCACCGCCCGGTCGATGATCAGCCCGATCGCGACCGGGACCATGGCCTCGGCGGTCTGGTGCAGGCAGACCAGCGCCACGCTGGCGGTGATGCGGCCCCGCTGCCGGCGCAGGGCCCTTCTCAGAACAGTCATGGGGCGGCGTCGGCCCTTCGTCGGAGCGGGTGGTTAGGCTACCCTAAGCACCCGCGGCCGGCGGTCCCGGCGGCCCGGGGCGTCAACTGTTGGAGAACGTCTTGACCAGCTGGATCACGGCCGGGCCGATGATCACCACGAAGATCGCCGGGAACATGCAGAACAGGATCGGGAAGAGCATCTTCACCGGGACCATCTGGGCCGCCTCCTCGGCGCGCTGACGGCGCCGGACCCGCTGGTCGGCGGCGTGCTCACGCAGGATCGGGGCCACCGAGATACCCAGTTCACCGGCCTGGATCAGGGCGGTCACCAACCGTTTCAGGTCGCGGACCGTGGTCCGCTGGGCGAGGTCGCGCAACGCTTCGGAGCGGGCCACACCGAGCCGCATCTCCTGCAGAGCCCGGTGCAGTTCGTCGGAGATCGGCCCGCGGGTACTGCGGGCCACCTGGTCCATCGCCGAGTCCAGGCCGAGGCCCGCCTCGACGCCGATGACCAGCACGTCCATCACGTCCGGCAGGGCGCGCTGGATGGCCTCCTGCCGTTTGATCGACGCGTTGTAGATCAGGATCAGCGGCATCGCGTAACCGAGGGCCACCCCGGCGATCGCCCCGACGATCGCCCCGGGCTGGCCTTTGAACGTGTTGCCGACACCGCACATCAGCAGCGCCAGCGCCATCATCGCCATCGGCCGGAGCCGGACCACCCGCTGCACCGGCCAGGCGACCGGGTTGCCGGCGAGTTCCAGCATCCGGTGCAGCCGGTCCCGGTCACCGGGCGGGCTGAGCATGATGCCGAGCCGTTCGGCGAGATCCAGCAGCGCCTGGCCCAGCGGGGAGACCTGGCGCCGGACGTGCACGCCGTCCGGCTGGCCGGTGAAGATTGCCAGGGTTCGCAGGATCCGGTCGCGGCGCATCTCGGGCATGGTCGAGGCGACCGCGACCAGCACGACCGCGCCGGCCAGTGCGGCCACCGCGATGATCACCAGCAGGGCGCCGCCCATGTCAGACCTCCACCCGTACGACCGACCGCAGCCAGAGCCCGCCGAGTCCCATGCCGGTGAGTGCGACCACGAGCAGCAGGATGCCGATCGGTTCGGTGAACAGCGGCCGCAGATAACCCGGCTGGGTCAGCTGGATGGCCAGGGCGGTGAGTGGTGGCATGCCGGTCAGCACGTACGCCGAGATCCGGCCCTCGCCGGAGAGGGCCCGGACGTGCCGTTTGATGTAGGCGCGTTCGCGCATCGTGTCGGCGGTGGTCTGCATGACGTCGACGAGGCTGCCGCCCACTTCGCGCTGCAGCCGCAGGGCCATCACCAGCCACGACATCTCGTAGCTGTGCATCCGTTCGCCGACGCGTTCCAGGGCGTCCTCGAAGCTGCCACCGATCCGGGTCTCGGCCAGGGCCCGGCGCAGTTCGGTGGCGACCGGGCCGCCGTCGTCGCGGACCGCCGCCTCGACCGACTGGTTCAGGGTGAAACCGGCCCGCAGTGAGCTGGTCATCAGGTTGAGGGCGCCGGGTAGTTCGTCGCCGAACTGTCGTTCCCGCCGGTTCACCCGGAAGGTGAGGGCGAAGCTGCAGAGCAGGAATCCGAGGGCCAGTCCGCCCAGGATCGCGACCGGCCACGGCATGATCCACAGCAGCAGGATCACCGTGACGATCATGACGGCGAACCGGACGGCCAGGTACTCGGCCGGTTTGATCGAGCCGCCCAGCCGGTCCAGCAGCGGCTCGTCCCGGGCGGCCAGGCGGGCCGTCAGCGGGATCGCCTCCAGCTGCTCACCGGCGCTCACCAGCATGCGGCGCAGCAGGGGAGCGTCCTCGGTGACGGTCCGGACCCGGAAACGCCGGAGCACGGAGAGACGGCGCTGGATCGGGGTCTTCCCGAAGAGCAGATCCAGCAGCACGTAGCCGACGAGGAAGATGGTCGCGGTGACCAGCAGGGCGACCAGGATCAGTGTCACCATCCGCGGCCTGCGAAGAGTGTCTGCTGGAGTGTCACCCCGTACGGCGCGAGCGCGTCGGAGAAGTTCGGCCGGATCCCGGTCGGCTTCAGCAGACCGCCGCGGGCGTCCGGGGCGTACTCGTGCAGGAAGATGTCCTGCAGGGTGATGACGTCACCCTCCATGCCGACCACCTCAGTGATGTGGGTGATCTTGCGGGAGCCGTCTTTGAATCGGTTGACCTGCAGAATCAGGTCGACCGCCGAGGTGATCTGATCGCGGATCGCGCGGCTCGGCAGGTCCATGCCGGCCATCAGGACCATGGTCTCCATCCGGGACAGCGCGTCACGCGGCGAGTTGGCGTGCAGTGTCGTCAGCGACCCGTCGTGGCCGGTGTTCATGGCCTGGAGCATGTCGAGGGCGGCGCTGTCGCGGACCTCACCGACGACGATCCGGTCCGGCCGCATCCGCAGCGCGTTCTTGACCAGGTCGCGGGCGGTGATCGTGCCCCGGCCCTCGGAGTTCGCCGGCCGGGACTCCAGCCGGACCACGTGGTCCTGCACCAGCTGGAGTTCGGCGGCGTCCTCGATGGTGACGATCCGCTCGTCGGTCGGCACGAAACTGGAGAGCACGTTGAGGACGGTGGTCTTGCCGGAGCCGGTACCGCCGCTGACCACGACGTTGCGCCGGCCGCGGACACAGCCTTCCAGGAACTCGGCCGCGTTGCGGGTCAGCGTCCCGTAGTTGAGCAGGTCGGCCACGGTCAGTGGCACCGCTGCGAACTTACGGATGGTCAGGGTGGAACCGTCCAGGGCGATCGGCGGCACGATCGCGTTGACCCGGCTGCCGTCGGGCAGACGGGCATCCACCATCGGGCTGGACTCGTCCACCCGCCGGCCGACCCGGGAGCAGATCCGGTCGATGATCCGGCGCAGGTGTGACTCGTCGTCGAACTCGGCGGCGACCCGTTCGATCCGGCCGAACCGTTCCACGTACACGAAATGGGGTCCGTTGACCATGACCTCGGTGACCGACTGGTCGCGCAGCAGCGACTCGATCGGGCCGTGGCCGAGGACCTCGTCGACGACCTCCCGGACGATCCGGGCCCGGTCGGCACCGGAGAGCGGGGTCTCCTCCCGGGCCAGCAGTTCGTTGAGTGACTCCCGGACCTTCGTGTCCAGGTCGTCGTCCTGGGTCCGGTCGTTGCCGTACAGGGTGGGGCCCAGTTCGTCGGCGAGCCGCCGCTGAATCCGCAGCCGGACCTCGTTGATCTGGTCGTTCGGTTGCTGCGGCCGGCTGGCCGCGCGGTACCGGTCGGTGCCGGACGCCGCGCCCCGGTCGATCGGCGGCTGGCCCCCGGCCCCGGCCGCCGGTTGCTGCTGTTGTTGTTGCTGGTTCTGGGTCTGCTGGGCCGCGGCCAGTCTTGCGGACAGGCTCATTTCCCAGGCCTCCTGATGCCGAGGAACTTACGTTCCTTGACGGGTGCGGTGACGATGCCGGAACACCGGTCGGCGAGTTCACGGATGGCGCGGCTGACCGGGTGCATCGGGTCGGTCATGGTCAGCGGTTCACCCTGGTTGACCGAGACCGGGACGTCCCGGCTGGACGGCACCTGCACCGCGAACGGCATGCCGACCGCCTCCTCCACGTCCTGTGGGGTGAGGCCGACCTGGGTGTTGGCCCGGTTGAAGACCAGCAGCCGGCGTTCCTTCGGATAGTCGAGCAGGTCGAACATCTCCGAGGTGAGCCGCACCGACTTCAGGGTCGGCAGGTCCGGGGTGACGATCGGGATGAACCAGTCGGACATGTCCAGCGCCGCGAGCACCTGGTCGGTGACCACGGCCGGGGTGTCCACCACGATGTAGTCGTAGAGCGGCCGGGCCACGTCCAGCAGTTCCACCACGAACTCGCGGCTGACCCGTTCACCCTCGGCCGGGCTGGGCGGGGCGAGCAGCGCGTCCAGGCCGGTGCGGTGACTGGAGATGATCGAGCGCAGGCCCGGTTCGTCCAGCCGCCCGGTCATCGACAGACCACCGGCGATGTTGCGGTCCGGGGACAGCCGCAACATGATGGCGACGTCACCGAACTGCAGGTCCAGGTCGATCAGCAGGACCCGCCGCGCGCCACCGGCGAGCGCCACGGCCAGGTTGGCGGCGACCATGCTGCGGCCGCAACCGCCCTTACCGGCGAAGAGCGTGATCACCCGGGCGTACGGGGCGGCCTGGTCGGCGGTACCGCGCAGGGTGCTGCTCAGCGCCTTGGAGAGGTCGACCGAGCGGACCGTGGCGGCCCGCAGCCCGTCGTTGTCCGCCTCGTCGACGATCTCGCGGACCCCGGAACGCAGGCACTCCAGCACCACGTGCGGCTCGATCACCCGCCGGATCAGGACCACACCGATCAACGGCCTCTGAAGCCGCTGGTACGCCGTGAACATCAGCGCCTCGCCCAGATCCACCGTGGCACCCAGGATGACCAGGATCGTCTCCGGGTAGCGCGGCAGATGTGTCTCCAGGTCCGCCATGCTGGTCAGCATCGTGCAGCCGACCTCCCGGAACGCCGGGCCGACCTCGGTGCGCCGGGCCTCGTCGGGTTCGACGTAGACGTAGAGGCTCATTCAGAACAGCCCCTTCGTGTCGACGCCGCCGCCGGGCGTCACCTTCACCGTGGCCCCGAGCAGGGCCAGGTAGAGCCCGCAGTACTTGGACGCCTGGATCAGCCGCTGGGCGTCGCCGGGGTCGACCGCGAGCGTGACCGTGTACCGGTCGTACTTCCCGGTGGGCTGGGATGCCGGGCTCTCTTTCGCCTCGGGCGACGCCGAGCTGGAGGCCGCCGGGGCGGCCGTGGCCGGCACCGGCTCCGGCGCCTCCCCGATCACCAGCACCTGGGCTCGCGGCAGCAGCGCCGCGGTCCGCGGCGGATCAGTATTGGTGCTGTCCGCCTGCAGCGGGCACGTGCCGTAGACGGTGACCTGGTCACCAGCCGCCACGTCGCCGGCCACCTGCGGCGCCACGCTCAGCGCCACGGTCACCGCGAGCATGTCGCTGGGCACCGTCATCCGCCGGGACGGTGTCGTCGAGGGGGCCGTCGTCTGGAAGAGCGACCGCAGCAGCAACTGGGTCTTCTCCAGGGGCGCCACCAGGAACAGCTCGTCGATGGCGGAGTCCCAGGCCGTCAGAGTCCCCTCGGGGACGGTCTCGGACGGGACCAGGATCCGTTCGGTCAGACTCTTCACGTCGGAACCTTTGGTCGCCGCGGGGATTCGCTCCCTGGCGATCAGGACCCAGACACCCTGCTTGCCCTCGACCGCTCGTTTGTCCGCACCGCGGACGTACGAGATGATCGCCGCCCCGCTGACAATCGCCAGCAGGAGCGCGCCCAGCAGGATCAGCACGCGCCGTCGCATGACTCCACCTAATCAGGTGAAGGTCATCCGAAGGGGGCGATCACCGTTACCCCGTGGTTCTCACCGTTTTCCGGACGGTGCACGGATACGGCGTTCATCAGGGTGCAGACCACGCTGAACAGTCCGCCGATCGAACCGGTGTGACCGGTGACGGCGGACTCGGTCACGCCGCGAGTCAGCCGACGCAGGACATCACGCCTTTACCCCGCAGGATGATGGTGCTCGACCCGCCGGCCCGGGTGATCCAGGCCATCACCGGTGTCACGGCCCGGAACTGCCGTTCCACCACCACGGTCGAGTCGGTGCCGGCGAGCGAGGAACTCGAACAGACCTGGACCCCGTTGGTGGGGTAGTTCAGCGCGGTTCCGCTGCCGACGATCGTAGTGATCTTGGTTTTGACGTCGGTGACCGTACCGTTCAGGGCACCGAGCCGGGCGCCCTCACGGGCCGCCTGGGTGAGCTGGATGTTCTGTTGCAGCGCCCGGCCCATGTCGATGATCCCGAAGAGGATCAGCAGCAGGACCGGTAACACGATCGCCATCTCGACGATGGCTGCTCCGGCCTCGCCCCGGTACTTCCCGGGGCGAGGCCGCCCGGAGTCAGAGCAGGGAGCCGGTGACCCGGCCGAGCAGGCTCTCGATGTTGTCGCTGAGCAGACCGATGGCCGTGATGAGCGCGGCTGCGATGAGTGCGACGAGCAGGGAGTACTCGACGATCGTGGCACCCTCCTCGGACTTGTGCATGCTGCGCAGGTAGCCGAGGAGAAACTTGATCTGCTCCATGGTGTTTCCTCACGTTCCGTGGCCAACCCCCCGTTGGCCTGTGCCCTATGAATCGGAAGAGTTCGTCGGGGCATGAGCCAGCCTCGGTTGCTTAACGGTCACCAGTTGGGCGTCGGCGAGTTCTGGGACAGGACGGTGCGCAAAGTGCCTGCCAGAACGTCCGCCGTGTACGGTTTTGAGATGAATGGCGAACCCGCTTTGATCAGGCCCCGCTTGATCGCGATCTCCTCCGGGACGCCGGACACGTAAACCACCTTCATGCCCGGCCGCACTGCCGCGGCCGACCGGGAGAGTTCGCCGCCGGAGACACCCGGCAGTCCCAGGTCGGTCAGCAGCACGTCGATGCTGCCGTCGTGGACCCGGCACGCCATCAGTGCGCTGACCGGATCCTTCGCGGACAGCACGACGAAGCCCCGCATCTCGAGCATCTGCGCCGTCAGCTCGCGCAGGTCCTCGTCGTCCTCGACCAGCAACACCACTGGCCCCTGCTGTTCAGCGGTTTTCCACATGACCCTCTCCGCCCGGACTTCAACTCTCACGCTATCGACTGCGGCTCACGGGCCGTCCCGGAATGGGAAAAGCGGCGTGACGGGCGTCTCGTTCAATCGGGAATCATCGATGTCGACTTGTGGTTGTGCGGGGCAGTCCTTCAAAACTGAAAGAGTGGTACAGAGATGAACCAGCAGAAGATCATCGCGGTCGTCGGCGCCACCGGTGCCCAGGGCGGCGGGCTCGTCAAGGCCATCCTGGCCGACAAGTCCGGCGACTACACGGTCCGGGCCGTCACCCGCGATACCACCTCACCTCGCGCTCAGGAGCTGGTCAAGCTAGGCGCCGAGGTGGTGCAGGCCGACAACTACGACGAGGAAAGCCTGGTCGAGGCGTTCACCGGGGCGTACGGAGCCTTCCTGGTGACCAACTTCTGGGCCCACATGTCGGCCGACAAGGAACTGGAGGAGGCGGCCAACCTGGCGAACGCCGCCAAGCGCGCCGGCCTGCAGCACGTGATCTGGTCGACCCTGGAGGACACCCGGGACCACATCCCGGCCGGCGACGACCGGATGCCGACCCTGCAGGGCAAGTACAAGGTGCCGCACTTCGACGCCAAGGCCGAGGCGGACAGCCTGTTCACCGCGGCCGGGGTGCCCACCACCTTCCTGCGGACCACGTTCTACTGGGAGAACCTCGCCACCGGCTGGGGTGCGACCCGCGGCGCGGACGGCGTGCTCACGCTGACCCTGCCGATGGGTGACGCCAAGCTCGCTGGCATCGCCGTCGACGACATCGGCCGGACCGCCTACGGTCTGCTCAAGGCCGGCCCTCAGGCATACGCGGGCCGTACGGTGCACATCGCCGGCGAACACCTGACCGGTCAACAGATCGCGGCCGGCCTCTCCCGGGCCGTCGGCGAGCCGGTCGTCTACCGCCCGCTGACCCACGACGCCTACCGTGGCCTCGGCTTCCCCGGCGCCGACGAGGCGGGCAACATGCTCCAGTACTACACCGAGTTCGAGGACTACTTCACCGGCGTCCGCGACCTGGACGCGGTCCGCAAGCTGAACCCCGGCCTGCTGACCTTCGACCAGTGGCTGGACACGAACGGGCAGAGCATCCCGACGAATTAGTTATGTCATAGGATGCGGCCATTCGCGAAGATTGGCCGAGGAGACACATCCTGTCCACGCTCACAAGGGACCTAGCCGCGCGCTGCCTGGTCATGGTCGGCGCGCCCTGGTTCAGCATCGCCGGATTCGCGGTCATCATGGTCAACGCGATGTGCCTCGGACTGGAGACCTACTCCAGTGTCGGGGCCGTCGCGGGACCTTACCTCACATTGATAGAGCACCTGTGCATAGCAGGCTTCATCTGCGAGTTGCTGATCCGTTTCGGTGCCTGCCTGAACCGGCCGTCGAGCTTCTTCCGCGACGGCTGGAACATCTTCGACATGGCGATCATCGTGGCGCCGCTGATCCCCGGCATCCGCGAGAACGTCACCCTGCTCCGGTTGCTGCGCCTGGCCCGGATCGTCCGGGCCTTCCGCTTGTTCCCCAGCCTGCGGATCATCCTGGTCGGCATCCGCCGCAGCCTCCCCGGCCTGGGCAGCTTCCTGTTGATCACCGCGCTGGTCATCTACGGCTACGCGATGCTCGGCTGGATGCTCTTCGGCCGCGCCGAACCGGAGAAGTACGGCACCGTGGGCCAGGCCATGCTCAGCCTGTTCCTGCTGCTCTCCCTGGACGGCATCACCGACATCCTGGAAGCCGGCCGGGACGTCACCCCGTGGGCCATCCCGTACTACGTCTCCTACATGGTCGCCGCCTGCTACCTGCTGACGAACCTGCTGGTAGGCCTGGTACTGACCGCCTTGCAGGAGGCCCACGAGGCCGAACGCGCCGCCACCGGGGGCAAGGAGGCCGGCCCAGCCATCCCGATCCAGGTCCTGGACAACACCCCGCACCACCAGATAGCCCGGCTCCGCGAGGCCTTGGACGTCCTGGAATCCCAGCTCACGGCCACCCCGCCAACCCCGAGAACCCCAGAGCCGACCCCCAAGGATGTCGTACGTTCCACGGCTTCCTAGAAATCCGGCACCGCCCGCCCCGTCACGCGAGGCCTCCGCGGCGCCAGGCCGCCACGCGGCCGCCGGGCCGAATGCGGTGGTAACTGCCGGCAAGCCCCGGTTTCCGACGAGACTCGTCGAAAACCGGGGCTTGCCGGCAGCTATCCTGGGCATGTGCTGATCCGCTTCGAGGTGTCCAACTTCCGCTCGATCGCCGAACCAGCCGAGCTGTCGATGGTCGCCATCGACCGTGACCGGCCGGCCGCCCGCAGCCCCGCCTCAACGAGAGCCTGCTGACCAGGGCGGCGATCTACGGCCCCAACGCTTCCGGCAAGTCCAACCTGATAGCCGCGGTCCTCTGGCTCCGCGACGCCGTCCGCGACTCTCTCCGCGAGTGGGACGACACGATCCCGGTGGAGCCCTTCCTCCTCGGCTCAGGCACCTCGGAAACCAGCGAGTTCTCCCTGGAACTGATGATCGACGGAGTCCGTTTCGAGTACGTCCTCGCGCTCGACGGCGAAGCGGTCCACTACGAGGCCCTGTTCCACTACCCGGAACGCAAACGCCGCCGCGTCTTCGAACGCGAAGGCCTGAACCTGACCCTGCAGCGAGGTCTCGGCGGCCTGTCCGGCACCCGCGAACTCCTGACCGGCCGCACCCTGGTCCTGTCGGTCGCCCGCCGCTTCGACGAGCCGCTGATCACCGGCTTCGCGCGAGAGCTGGTTCAGATCGAGGGGCATGGGAGAGACGTTCTTTCATCCTTGCGGGCGGTCATCGAAAGGTCGTTCGTCGTCGGTGAATCCGTTGACCTGTGGCGAACGAACCGAGTTGATACGGCCGGCGGTTCAGAGCTTGTGGACAGGGCGCGGGCATTGGCCATGCTGCGGCTGGCTGACCTCGGCATTCAAGATGTTCGAGTGATCGACGAAGAGGTCAAACTCTTCGGCAAACTCGCGTCGAATGTGCCTACTCTGCAACTTCTGCACCGAACCGCTGAGGGCTCCGTCGCATTCGACCTGGAAAAGGAATCGCAGGGCACGCAGACCTGGCTCAGTTTGATCGGCCCGGTGCTGACAGCGTTACGGCAGGGCACGCTGATGGTCTTCGACGAGCTGGAGGCCAGCCTGCACCCGACCCTCTCCGCCGAACTTCTGCGGATCTTCGCCGATCCCACCCTCAACCCGCGTGGTGCCCAGCTCGTGTTCACCTCACATGACACCAGTCTGCTGAACCACCTGAACCGCGACGAGGTCTGGCTGACCGAAAAACGGCCGGACGGCTCCACCCGGCTCGGCGCCCTGTCCGATTTCGCCGGCGAACGGGTCCGTAAGTCGCAGAACCTGGAGAGTGCTTATCTGCACGGCCGCTTCGGGGCTCTGCCGCAACTCGACCAGACCGAACTGCTGCGGGCACTGGGGCTGATCGGGTGAGTATTCGGCGAAGAGGCGGTAAGCCCCTCGGGCGTTCGGCCGGCAAGCGCCCCGAACTCCGTACCATCGTGGTCTTCTGCGAAGGAAAGAACTCCGAGCCGGATTACGTTAACGGTCTCAAGCGCCTGCCGGAGATCGTCCGCAACACCGCCCTCAACATCGAGATCCACCCTAAGCAGGGCACACCTTTGACCTTGGTGAAGATGGCCGCCGAGCGAATCAAGGACCCGGAGGTCGACGAGTGCTGGTGCCTCTTCGACGTCGAGTGGTCTCAGCACCATCCGCATTTGGCGGAAGCCGCCGACCTCGCTGCCCGAACCGGGGTGCGGCTCGCCGTCTCGAACCCGTGTTTCGAGATCTGGCTGATCCTGCATCACGTCGATCACACGCAGTTCCTGGAAACCGGCAAGGCTGAGAGCGAAAGCCGCCTTGACGGGCGTAAGAACAAGAGCATCGACGCGGCGGCCTACATGCCACTCCGGAAGATGGCTGTTGAGCGGGCCGCCGCGCTGGAGAAGCGGCACATCCGGGACGGCACACGATTTCCCGGCGACAACCCATCGTCGGGGATGTTCCGGTTTCTGGCCGCGATCGAGGCACCAGCCGGTTAGAAGAGCACCTAGCCTCCTAGGATGACTTACGGTGAGCGGTAGAGTCGGCAGGTGTGACTGAGGCTTCTGGGATCGCTGTGGCGGGGATTGCGGACCGCGAGCGGGTTGTCGCGACGATGGTGGCGGCGTTCGAGAGGGATCCGGTTCTCCGGTTTCTCTTTCCGTCGGACGAGGACTATCCGCGGCATGCGGCGGCCTTCTTCGGGCATCTCTTCGACAAGCGGGTCGGTAAAGGAGCCATCTGGACGGCTGACGGCGGGCTGGCCGCTGCCATCTGGGAGCCGCCGGGTGAGGACGAGCCGGTCGCTTCGGCGAGCAAGGAGAGCACGGCGATCGCAGAGCTTCCGGGGGACGCCCGGGAGCGGATGCGGCGGTATGACGACGCGGTTCACGCGGCTTTTCCGAGCCGGCCCTACTGGTATCTGGGGGTGCTCGGTACCCATCCGGCGGCTGCGGGGCGGCGGCTCGGGCGGACCGTGATGGCCGAAGGGCTGCGCCGGGCGGCAGCGGATGGGCTGCCCGCCTACCTGGAGACCAGCACGCCGGGCAATGTGGACCTTTACCGCGGGGCCGGGTGGGAAGTCGTCGCCGAGGTGAACGACCCCCTGCCGATCTGGATCATGCAGCAGTGACCGGAGCGATCATCGGGGCGGGCCGGCGGGTCGCGGTCAGGTAGAGGCCGAGGAGCAGGAGCAACTCGCCGACGTTGCCCAGCCAGAAGGCGAACACGCTCAGGGCTGCGGCTGCGAACATGGCGCTCGAGCCGGCCAGTAGCCAGGGGCTGCGGGTTCGGGCCAGCAAGACGGCGCCCAAGGCGATCAGCACCACGATGGTGACCACGGCGGGGATGGGTGCGCCGTGGGTCGCCGTGTTGGTGTAGCGCAGGGTGTCGGCGTACGGCGTGGGCTGCAGGTTCAGGTTGATGATGTCCTGGCGGATGCCGACCGCGATCAGGGCCGCCGTCAGGATGCCCGAGGCGGCCAGGGGCAGGCGGATGCCGTGGGCGCGGCAGAGCCCGGCGCCGACCATGATCAGCAGTGGGACGAACAGGCCGTGTGCGATGTAGCGGGGATAGGACAACGCCAGGAGGGTGTCGCCGGTGCCGATCGTGGAGCCGGCTGCGATGACCGCGTTGTCCCCGATCAGGGCCAGTAGTACCGGGATCAGCAGGATGAGGGACCGGTCCGGCCAGCGGCGGCGCAGGGTGATGACGAGGCCCAGCAGGACGGCTTCGGCGACGGCGATCAACCCGAAGAGGACACTGAGCATCCACGGCCCCAGTCTCGTTGAGGGAAACGACGTTCCGCCAACGTAGACGGTGCACGGATGGGTGAGCAATGGTCGAAACTGTATTGTTCTACCCGGTTAGTGATTTTCTACAAGATACCGTCAATCCCCTCCGCCGGGCCGACGCTCCGTACGCCTTCAGTCGCCACGATGAATGGACCACCCGGCTTCTCGACGTTGGGGGTCATCGATGGTGCGCGGGCATTGGCATGCCGGTAAGGAACAGACGAGGGGAATCCAGTTCCAGGGTGCGCCTCAACTGTTGAAGCTGATCGAATGGCTGGTGCAGCGGCCCTGGCGGTACGGCGCCGAGCGCCCTCTCCCGATCATCGGCCTGATCCGTCCGGTCGCGGGCGGGCCGGATCCGCTCGACGGGATCGCCGAATGGCTGCGCAGTGCCCGTTTCACGCCCTGGGCGCGGACCGGGACGCGGCTGGTACAACGCCCGGCCGTGCTGTGGGATGAGCAGGCCGGGTGTGAGGATCAGGCCGGGGGCGAGGATCAGGCGGCGCCGCCACCGGAGGCGCGTGCCGAATCCGTGACGGACCGGCCGCCGACGGTCGAGGATCTGCTGGACGTGGCAGTCAAGGGCCTGGCCGCGGACGGTGCGGGCTGGCGGCTCCGGTTCCCGCACTACGGTCTGGCGCTGTGGCTGGTGCACCTTCGGCCTATTCAGCCCAAGTCCCCGGACAAGGAGCGGGAGGCGATCGCCGGGCAGTTGCAGCGGCATCTGCGTCAGCGTCTGGAGAACACCGCCTACCTGGAGGGCCTGGCCGACGCGGTCGGTGACTTCCCGTGGTGGGTGCGGTTGAGTTCGAGGATCGTACCCAGGCTGGGTCTGCTCTTCATGCGGGGGACGTGGCGCCCGCCGCGCTGGTTCGCCCGGCACCGCCTCAATCAGGCGGGCAGCTTTTACGACATGGCGCGTGACTTCGCCAACTCGGAGAAGCGGTGCGGGCTCACCGAGGCGGAGCGGCGGCAGCGTCGGGACGTCGTCGATCAACTGTTGGTGGACGCGTTCCTGCAGGATCTGCGAGTGGCGCACCGGCGCCGGAGTCTGTTCGGGGCGGGCCGGCGCCGGACCACCTATCCGGTGCTGCTGGTGGAGTCGGACAGTGTGCAGGCCGCCCAGTTGGTGCGGCTGATCGAGAAGGCCGGGTTCGTGCCGGGGCAGCGCCGGCCGGGACATCCGCGCAGTGAGCCGCTGCTGGTCGTGACGAATCCGGTGACGGACGGTTCGCCGGCCCCTTTCGCTCCGGGGGACGCGCGGATGGCCTACCAGGAGTGGGCCGAGGAGCAGCGGCATGCGAGCCGGGAGGGGCGGAGCACCCTTGCTCTGCGGTTGCCGGTGGAGACCGAGCGGCCGGGGGACTGGGCCGAACTGGGCCGGGTGGGCCTGCCCCGGCGGCGCCTGCCGTGGATGTCGTCGGTTCTGCCGTTGCTGCTGGTGGTGGCGCTGGTGGCGGTGCCCTGGGCCAACGGCCGGCGGTGTGAGGCGTGGTGGTGGCCGATGACCGGGAACACGCTGCAACGGGAGAAGCTCGACAGCGACGGGACGACGACCCAGTGCATCGGGTTGGCCGACGATCGGCATCGATTTTTCGCCGGGCGGCCGCCGCATGCCGACGACGAGGTCGCCGGGAAGTTGCGTGCGGTGGAGGAGCTGATCGCGCGGACCAACCGGAAGGTGCTGGAGCATCCGCACGAGGCGGATCGTCACCCGGTGACGATCGTCTATCTGAGTACGTTGACCAACACCACGCTCGGTGGCTACCAGGCGGCGCTGGAGGAGTTGCGTGGTCTGGCGCTGGGGCAGCAGCAGGCACTCACCACGCAGGCTCCGATACTGCTGCGGCTGGCCAACGGCGGGGACCAGATGAGGTACGGCGGTACCGCCGCCCGGTTGATCGCGAATGCTGCGGATCGGTTGAACGTGGTGGCGGTGGTGGGCCTGGGGGTGAGCCGCCGGGGCACCGAGGAGGCGATCCGGGTGCTGGACGGTGAGCGGATTCCCACCCTGGCGACGCTGCTCACCGCGGACGACCTGAACAAGGCGGTGATGACGTATCACCAGATCGCGCCGTCGAATCGCCGGGAGGCCGCGGTCGCCGCCTTCTACGCGAAGCAGAAGCTGGGCGTGGCGGCGGCGGCCGTCTACTACTCGGGGGACGCCGAGGATCTGTACAGCACCGGCCTGGCGCACGACGTCCATCAGGAGTTCGAGGCTCGGGGCATCCGGATTCTGGAGCGGATCCCGTACGGGGCGGGCGGCAAGGACGCGTCGAACCTCGGTAGTCGGGCGTGTGCCGAGCAGGCGAGAGCGAGGAAGGGCCGGGCGGTGCCGGACGACTACCTGGTCTTCTTCGCCGGGCGCCCGGATGATTTCGAGAACTTTCTGTCGGGGCTCAGTGCGTCCTGTGAGCGGAATCCGCCGCGGATCCTGGCCGGGGACGCGATCACCGAGTTCGTGCTTTCCGGTGGCCTGGCCAAGCATCCGCGCCTGGCCTTGCATTACATGTCACCGGCGAGCAGCCGGATGTGGGGTGCGGACTGTGCGGCGATCCGGCGGACCGAGTTGTTCTTCATCGAGTACGAGAAGGCGGGCTACGGCGACGCGTGCACGGAGGGGCAGGCGGCGCGGGCGATGTTCGGGTGGGACGCGCTGGAGACGGTGCGGACCGCGATCGTGCAGGTGCGTGGGTCGAGCAGCAAGGCGCCGATCAACGGGACGAGTCTGCTTCAGGGGATCGGGATGCTGACCGGTGTCAACGCGGTGGACGGGGTGACCGGGGAGATCGACTATTCGGGCGCCGCGGGAAACCCGTGGTTGCCAGCGAACAAGCTGATGCTGGTGATGCGGGCGGACGCCGGTGGTGGCACCGAGCTGGAGTTGCTCTGTGCCACCACCCGTGTGCCCGGTCACGATCCGGGCTGTCCGTCCGACGGGGTCAGGTGACGGAGACCAGTTCGGGTTCGGCCTCCACCGGAGCTGGGGTGGGGCGCCGGTCCCGGCGGGACTCGACCATCGTGTAGAGGACCGGGATCAGGACCAGGGTCAGCAGGGTGCTGCTGAGCAGGCCGCCGATCACCACGACGGCCAGGGGCTGGGAGATGAAGCCGCCCGCGCCGGTGATGCCCAGGGCCATCGGCAACAGCGCGAAGATGGTGGCCAGGGCAGTCATCAGGATGGGCCGCAGCCGGCGCAGGCCGCCTTCGACGACTGCTTCGGTGACGGTCATGCCGCGTTCGCGGTACTGGTTGATCAGGTCCATCAGGACGATCGCGTTGGTGACCACGATGCCGATCAGCATCAGGATGCCGATCAGGGCGGCCACGCCCATCGCGGTGTCGGTGAGCAGCAGCAGGGCGATCGCGCCGACGAACGCGAACGGGATCGACACCAGCAGGATCAGGGTCTGCCGGATACTGCGGAACACCGCGACCAGGATCAGGAAGACCAGGGCGATCGCGATGGCGATGGCCAGGCCGAGCTGGGTGAACGCGTCGTTCTGCTGCGAGGTCACACCACCCATCTCGTACGAGGAACCGGCCGGCAGTTCGATCTTGTCGAGGGCCGTCTGAGCGGCCGTGCTGGCGGCGCCGGTGTCGTCGCCGACCGGGGTGGCGGTGACCGTGTTGGTGCTGTCGCCGTCGATGCGGGTGCGCTGGACCGGGCCGTCGATCTGGGTGACGGTGGCGACCCGGTCGAGGCGTACCGGTCCGGCCGGGGTGGTCAGTCTGACGGCTTTGACGTCGGCGAGACTGGTGGGGGCGTCGGCGCCGGTGGAGACGACGACCTCGTGTTCGGCGCCGTCCAGGGTGACCCGGGTGACGGTGCTGCCCTGTACGGTCTGCCGCAGTGCCGACACGATGGCCTGGTCGGTGAGACCGTAGCGGGCCGCGGCCTCGCCCTTGGCGACGATGCTGATCTGCGGGGCGCTCTCGGACAGGTCGCTGGTGACGCCGGTGACCTCGGAGACCCCGGCGAGGGTGTCGGCGACCAGGGTGGTGGCGGTCTTGAGGGTGGCGTCGTCGTCGGCGCGGACGGACACCTCGATGCCGGTACCGCCGAAGCCGCCTCCGCCGCTGCCGACAGTGACCTCACCGGCGCCGGTGAGGCCGCTGACCGCGGTGTCCAGGGCGTCGGTGACGGTGGCCGCGTCGGCGTCCTCGGTCAGGTTGAGCGTGTAGGAGACGCTGTTACCACCGCCTCCGCCGCCGAGGAATCCGCCGCTGGCGCCGATGGTGACCTGGTAGGACTCGATGCCGTCCAGACCGGCGATCGCGGTCTCGACCTGCTGGGCCGCCTTGTCCGTGGTGGCCAGGTCGGTGCCGGGCGGCAGGGTCTGGCTGACGCTCAGCGTGCTCTCACCGGACTCGTCGATGAAAGTGGTCTTCAGGCCGGTGGCCATGAAGACGGTCAGCAGGAGCAGGGCGCCGGCGATGCCGAGGACGGTCTTGCGGCGGCGAACCGAGAACGCGATGACCGGCAGGTAGATCCGCTGGAGACGGCCCTGCCGTTCCTCGTCCTCGACACGCTGCCGGTACTCCTGGGGGTCGACACCGGCGGAGTCCGCGGGGGCTTTGAGGAACCAGTAGGCGAGCGCCGGGACGACGGTCAGCGACACCAGCAGAGACGCGAGCATGGCGACGGTGACGGTGATCGAGAAGGAGCCGAACAGTTCGCCGACCATGCCGCTGACGAACGCGATCGGCAGGAACACCGCGACGGTGGTGAGGGTGGAGGAGGTGACCGCTGAGGAGACCTCACGGACGGCGGTGATTACGGCGTGCCGGCGGTCCTCGCCGTACCCGAGGTGGCGTTTGATGTTCTCCAGGACCACGATCGAGTCGTCGACCACCCGGCCGACCGCGATGGTCAGGGCGCCCAGGGTGAGGATGTTGAGCGAGTAGTCCAGGGTCCAGAGCGCGATCAGGGCGATCAGCAGGGACAGTGGGATCGAGACCGCGGTGACCAGGGTGGATCGGGCGGACCGCAGGAACAGCACGATGATCAGGATGGCCATCACCAGGCCGAGCGCGCCCTCTTCGAGGAGGCCGTCGACGGATTCCTTGACAGCGGGGCCGTTGTCGGAGACGACGGTCAGGGCGGCTCCGGCACCGAGCTGCTCCGTCAGGCCGGGAAGCAGGTCGCGGACGTCGGTGGAGATCGCGGAGGAACTGCCGCCGTGGTCCATGGTGAGCGAGACGCCGAGGCTGGGTTCCCCGTTGGTGCGAGTGATCGAGGTGGTGTCGGCGTCGGTGAGTTCGACCGTTGCGATGTCCTTGAGCTGCTGGGGTTTCGTACCAGCGGTGATCCAGAGGTTTTTGACCTGGTCGAGTGAGGTGACCGCGGCGCCGACGGCGAGGCTCAGGTCCCGGCCGTCCGCGGTGATCGATCCGGCCGACGAGGTGCCGCCGAGGGTGCTCAGGGCGGCGGCGATGGCCTGGGTGGTCGCCGGGTTCGACGGGGTGATCGTGACGATCTGCTCGCGGGCCCCGGAGACGGAGACCTCGTTGACGCCGTCGACGGCCTGCAGAGCGGGCACCACGTGGCGGGTGAGGTCGGCCGCTGTCGATCCGGTGGCGGCCAGGGTCATCGTCGGCATGTCGCCGGTGCTGCCGGTCATCACCTGCGGGTCGACGTCCTGGGGCAGGCGGGCTTTGGCGAGGGCCTGCTGGACTTCGGCGGACGCGTCGTCGATGTCGGTGCCGAAGGCGAACGACAGCATCACCAGCGTCGAGCCCTGCCGGGAGGTGGAGGTCATCGACTCCACCCCGGTCAGGTTCTGCACCGTGTCCTCGATCGGCACGGTGACCTGCTGCTCGACGACCTCGGGGGCGGCGCCGGGGTAGGAGGCGGCCACGGTCACGGCGGGGAACGACAGGTCGGGCAGCAGTTGCTGTTTGAGGGACATCGCCGAGTACGCGCCGAGCGCTACGACGAGGGCGGCGATGATGGCCACCAGTTTGCGGTTGGCGAGGCTGAGACGGGCGAATATCGACACGAGAGAAGTCTGGAATTCTCCGGCGCGGGAATCGTCGTCCAGCGGTAGACGAAACGGGTACCGCATGTGCGGTAGCTGTGGTTCCGCAATACCACCGCTGTGGGTGTGCTCTCAGCCCGCTCTCAGCCTGTGCCTAGCCACGGGGCACGGTCACCAGCCCGCTCTGGTAGGCGACCACCACGAGCTGTGCCCGGTCTCGTACTCCCAGTTTGGTCATCGCCCGGTTGACGTGGGTCTTGGCTGTCAACGGGGACAGGAACAGGCGTTCGCCGATCTCCTCGTTGGTGTAGCCGTTGGCGACCAGGACCAGCACCTCCCGTTCCCGGTGGGTGAGGTCGTCGAGGGCGGTGGCGGTGACGGCGGGTCCCGGGCCGGGCTGGCCGATCAGGTGGTCGAGCAGGCCGCGGGTGGCTTTCGGGGACAGCAGGGCGTCTCCGGCGGCGACCACCCGGACCGCGTGGATCAGCTCGTCGGCGCTGACGCCCTTGCCGAGGAAACCACTGGCCCCGGCGCGGACGGCGAGCATCACGTTGTCGTCGTTCTCGAACGTGGTGAGCACCAGGATCCGCACGCCGGCCAGGTCGTCGTCGGCGGCGATGCGGCGGGTGGCCTCGATGCCGTCCAGGCCGGGCATCCGGATGTCCATCAGCACCACGTCGGCGCGGGCGGTGCGGGCCAGTTCGACGGCTTCGCGCCCGTCTCTGGCCTCGCCGACGATCTCGATGTCCGGTTCGGAGTCCAGGATCATCCGGTAACCGGCCCGGATCAGGACCTGGTCGTCGGCGAGCAGCACACGAATCACTTTTTGTCCTCATAAGGTAGCGCGGTGTGCACGGTGAACCGGCCGCCCGGTGTCTCGTGCACTTCCAGGATCCCGTTGGCGGCGGCCGCCCGTTCCCGCATCCCGACCAGGCCGTAGCCGGAGCCGGTGGTGTCACCGTGCAGGGCGACGTCGTTGAGCACCTGGATGGTCAGGCTGCGCCCGGACCAGGTGAGGTCGAGTTCGGCGGTCCCGGCGCCGTGTTTGTGGGCGTTGGTCAGGGCTTCCTGCACGATCCGGTAGGCGGCCAGATCGGTGACGGCGGGCAGCTCCCGTGGCTCGCCGGTCTCCTCGAACGCGACCCGCAGACCGGCGGCGGCGACCGTCTCCAGCAGGGCGGGCAGCCGGGACAGGCCGGGGGTGGGTTCGGTGGTCACCACCGGGTCGTCGGACTGGCGCAGCACCCCGACGATCGACGACAACTCCTTGAGCACGTCGTCGCCGGAGTGCCGGATCAGGTCCAGCGCCGGGCGGACCTGCTCGGGTCTGCGGTCGAGGAGGTGGCTGGCGGCGGCGGCCTGCACGCTGATCACCGCGATGTGGTGGGCGACCACGTCATGCAGCTCGCGGGCGATGCGCAGCCGTTCCTGGATGACCCGGCGCTGTGCCTCCTCCTCCCGGGTCTGCTCGGCGCGGCGGGCCCGTTCCTCGACCTCGGCGAGGTAGGCGCGGCGGCTGCGGGTTGCGTCGCCGAACGCGGCGGCCATGCTGAGGAAGGTGAGGATCGGCAGGCTGTCCAGGGTCAGCAGGTCCTGCCGCCGGGTCGCGTCGGCGAGGTAGAGGGCGAACCCGCTGCCGGCGATGTGCATCCAGGTGGTGCGGCGGTCGGTGCCGGCGGCGACCGTGTACGACAGGATGGCGCCGGCCAGGATCAGCAGCGGGTTGCGGTGCTGGGTGATGCTGTACTGCGTGGCCAGTCCGGCGGTCACCACGATCAGCAGGGTGCGCGGGAACCGCCGCCGGCCGGCCACCGCCCCGGCCGCCACCGCTGAGACGGCCCAGTCGAAGATGGTCAGCGGCCGGTCGCCGGGCAGGCCACCGGATCGGACGTAGCCGGCCGCGGCGAACGCGCACAACACCGCCGAGAGCATCGCGTCGACGGCTGTCGGATGCCGGGCGGCCCAGGCGCGGGGCAGGGGCCAGAGCAGGGTGTTGATCTCGCTGTCCATGACGGGTTCCACGGTAGTGCCGGAGTCCACGGGCAGGCGTCGTTCATCGGCGGTAGTGAGCGCTACCGCCGTTGAAGTAGTTCCACCCGCTATTCACCTGCCGTTCTCACGTGATTCACAGGATTCATCGAGCTTCCCTTGTTTCTGGTAACCGTAGATATGGGGCATGAGACTGCCTTTCCGACGGGAACCCGCGGCGCCCGAACACGTCAGCGACGACCGATCCGGGCACTCCCTGCGCGCACCCAGCAAGCTGCACTCGTTCAACCGGTACGAGATCAAGTACCTGGTGCCGAGCGATCAGATCCCGGAACTGCGGGCCGAGATCGTCGGCCGGATGGACTCCGACAGCTATGGAGCCGGTGGCGGGTACGGGGTGTGGAGTACCTACTACGACACCCGTGACCTGCGGTTCTACTGGGAGAAGATCGAGGGGCTGAAGTTCCGGCGCAAACTGCGGGTCCGGCACTACGGAGACCGTACGAACGTCGGCGACGACACCGAGGTCCACGTCGAGATCAAGCAGCGGGTCAACCGGGTCACCCAGAAACGGCGGGTGGCGCTGCCGTATCACCTGGCCCGGGAGCTGTGTGACGGCCGCCGGATGGTCGACCACGACCCGTCCCAGGAGGCCTTCCTCGAGGAGGTCCTGGAGTTGATCTCGCTGCTCGACCTGCGGCCGGTCGCGATGACCGGTTACCAGCGGGAGGCGTTCGTCGGGCGGGAGTCCGACGTGGGCCTGCGGGTCACCTTCGACCACCGGATCCGGGGCCGGGACCGGGACTTCGACTTCGCCGCCGACGCGGAGAACCGGCTGATCGTGCCGGCCCGGTTGTCGGTGGTCGAGTTCAAGGCCAACGAGCGGGTGCCGTACTGGCTCACCGATCTGGCCGCCCGCCTGAACATGTCGGTCGTGCGGGTCTCCAAGTACTGCCAGAGCGTCGAGGCCTTCGGAAAGGCGCCGCGCTCGCTCTTCCACATCCCTGATTACGAGACTGCCGAGGTCTGATCCAGATGCCCTTCGAAGTACAGGACCTGTCCGGCACGTTCAGTGTCGGTGACATCGCCATCGCGCTGTCGCTGTCGTTCGTGCTCAGCGCGTTCATCGCCTGGGTCTACCGGTTCACCCACCGCAACGTGTCGTACTCCCAGTCGTACGTGCAGACGCTTGTCATCCTCGGCATGCTGATCGCGCTGATCATGCTGGTGGTGGGTTCCAACATCGCCCGGGCGTTCGCTCTGGTCGGCGCGTTGTCGGTGGTCCGGTTCCGGAACGCGATCAAGGAGACCCGCGATGTCGGGTTCATCTTCCTGGTGATGGGCGTCGGCATGGCCGCCGGCACCCGCTTCTACACCCTGGCCATCGTCGCCGCCGTCACGATCAGCCTGATCATCCTGGTGATGTTCCGGTTCAACTGGTTCGCCGCCAACGTGCAGCGTCAGGTGGTCAAGGTGCAGGTCCCGCCGGACGGTAACTACACCGAACACATCCAGGACGTGCTGGTCAGTCTGACCAGTGAGTTCGAACTGGTCAGCATCGAGTCGATCCGCGGTGGGGCCCTCACCGAGCTGATGTACACGGTCCGGCTCAAGAAGGGCACCGAACCCAGTGAGCTGATCGCCAGACTCGGTGAGCGTACCGGCGGGCAGCGGGTCACGGTCCTGACCGGGTACGACCAGACGGATCTCTAGTGAAGCGCCGGTTGATCCACCGGATCCCGGTCCGGGTCCGGCACTACTGGAAGCTGCTCGCCACCTGCGCGGCCACGCTGCTCGCGTTCGCGGTGGTGTTCAGCACGGTGCGGGTCGCACCGCTGGTCACCAGTGCCAGCGACGAGAACGGTGACAAGGTGACGGTGGACATCGCCGGCACCACCGACCTGTTCGACGCGGCCCGGGCGCACAGCATCAAGCTCACCTTCCGGGACGAGAACTACCAGGAGTTGCTGGACTCGTTCTGGGACGAGGGCGAGAAGGAGTACCTGGAGGCCGACCTGACGCTGGACGGGACGACCATTCCGAGTGTCGGGATCCGGCTCAAGGGCAACTCCACCCTGCAGAGCCTGACCCGCAACGGCGAGTCCCGCCAGACCGGGCGCAGCGGCGGCGCCGGAATGCGCGGCGGCGGTATGCCGGGCGGGGGCTTCCCCGGGGGTGGCCAGCAAGGCGCTCCGCAAGGCGAGCAGGGCGCCCCGCAAGGTCAGCAAGGGGGATTCCCCGGTGGGGGAATGATGGGCGGTGGCGGGCGCACCGAGCTCAAGACCGAGGAACCCGAGAACCTGCCCTGGCTGATCCGCTTCGACGAGTTCGTCGAAGGCCGCCGCTACCAGGGCCACCGGGAGGTCTCGGTCCGGGTCGGCGGCATGGGCGGCGGCGCGACGGTACTCAACGAGGCCGTCTCGCTCGACGTGCTGGCCGCGGCTGGGGAACCGGCCCAGAAGTACTCCTACACCAGCTTCACCGTCAACGACCGCCCCACCACCGCCCGGCTGATCGTCGAACACCCGGACGAGAACTTCGCCGACGACCTCGGCGCCAACGGTGTGCTCTACAAGAGCCTGTCGACCAGTCAGTTCACCGACCAGGGCGACGACCAGACCGAGTACGCCGACGACTTCAAGCAGATCAACAAGAAGGGCAGTCAGGATCTGCAGCCGGTCATCGACCTGATCAGATGGGTGAACACGGCCACCGACACCGAGTTCGCCGAGCACCTGGGCGATCACGTCGACGTCGAGTCGTTCGCGCGGTACGTGGCCACCCAGAACCTGCTGGTCAACTTCGACGACATGGCCGGGCCGGGCAAGAACTACTACCTCTGGTACGACCTGACGACCAAGAAGTTCTCGGTGGTCGGCTGGGACTACAACCTGACCCTGTCCGGTTCCGCCACTCAGGATCCGACCCAGTCGGTGAGCATGGGCGGCGGCGGAATGCGCGGCGGCGGCCAGCAGGGTGGCGGCGATTTCCAGCCGCCGGAGGGGATGGAGGCGCCGCAGGGCGGTGGTGGCCGGGGCGGTTTCATGAGCGGTCACAAGCTCAAGGAGCGTTTCCTGGCCAGTAGCGCCTACCAGGACGTCTACCAGCAGCAGTACAAGGCGTTGTACAACAAGATCTACGGCAACGCCGCCGCTCTCAACCGGATCACCGAGATCACGAAGGTGATCGGTACCGTCGACGGCTCGAACGCGGAGACCACCGCGACCGACGCGGAGAACCTGACCACGCTGATCCGGGAGCGGACGCAGTTCCTGGCCACCAGTGAATTCCTGACCGAGTAACGGGAATGCCCGGCCGGCTGCCAAGACCCCCCAAGGCAGCCGGCCGGGCTGGTCAGCGGGCCACCGTCAGGGTGGCGCCGAGTGAGTTGCGGCCGGTGGTGGCGTCCCACACGCCGGTGCTGGCGAGCCGGATCGCATACGCGGGCACGGCCGTCAGCCGGGAAGCCGGGTCCGGCAGGCTGAGCGCGAGCCGGTAGGAACCGGCGGCCGTCTCGGCGCTCGCGTCCGCCCAGCCGGACCGGTCGGAGACGTCGCAGGTCTCACCACCGACCAGCCCCGGAGCCTTGGCCAGCCACGCGCGGTCGTCGGCGGCGAGGTAGGTGCCGTAGTCGTCGGTCCCGGCCAGGAAACAGTCGTCGTGCACCCCGACCCGGGTGTTGCCGGGCGCCAGCCGGCGGGCGATCTGCGGGGTGCGCACCTGCACCGGAACCGTCGCCGGAACGGCCGCCAGCAGCGCGGTCAGCACCCGCTTGCGGTCGGCCCAGTCGGTGCGGACGGCGGCGAGATCGGCCCGGATCAGCGCCAGATCGGCAGCCGAGATGGTGTCGACGGCCCGGTATTTCTCCAGGTAGAAGATCCGGAAGACCAGACTGTGCCCCGCGGACTCGCGATCGGCGGCGAGCGCGGCGGCGTCCAGCGGCACCCAGCCGGAACCGTCGGCGAGCAGATGCGTCTCGGTGTAGGTGAAGAAGCCGCGTCCCGGGTTGGCGAACACCGAACCGTCCACCGCGTAGGCACGGGTGACCGTCGCCGGAGCCGCCAGAGCGGGGGTGGCACCGGTCAGGGTCAGCACGAGCGCGGCGGCGCCGGCCAGTAGACAACGCATGGGCGGACAGTCGGCGCCCGGACCCGCGACCTGAGGATTATCGCGGTGTCTCCAAACCCTACCGCGGTGCTTCCAAGCCGAGCAGCCGGTCGAACAGGCGGAACCGGAAGACCACGGTGAGGGTCAGGTACCAGAGGATCAGCGCCGGCAGGACCACCAGGAACACCGGCTTGGACGGGCCCATCAGCCCGAAGTACTCCCACAGCACCGGCACGCACAGGACCAGGCTGAACACGCCCATCAGGCACAGCACCAGCCGGGCCGGCCGCCGGTCACTGGTCGGGCGGGTCCAGGCCGCGAACATCTTCGAGTACGGCAGCAGGAAACTGATCAGCAGGAACGACGCGAAACAGAAGAACGTCGACAGGCCGGTCTGCGCCAGGATCGTGGCGGCCGCCTCGGTGAAGTCGGCGGAACCGACCCCGTAGGTCATGCCGGTGGACCGTTCGAACTCGTGCACGATCCGTTCCGGGGTGCGCCCGGAGCTGAACCCGTGCTGGATCATCGAATACAGCGTCGTGTAGATCGCGGTGCCGAAACTGGCCGTCACCACCGCCGCCGGCACCACGAACCGGACCAGGTTGCGCAGCAGGTACGGGTCGGGCCGGGTCGGTTTGGCCCAGAACGTGAGGAACACCGTGGGGATGCCGACGGTGAACATGGTCAGCCCGACCTGGGTCGGCGAGTACGGGAACGACAGCCCCAGCATCGTCACCGACAGGATGACCAGTCCCTGGCTGGCGACCCGGGCCAGGAAGACGTAGAGCGACACCCCGATCCCGTTGATGATCCGGCGGCCCTCCTGCTGGGCCGGGGGCAGCGCCGCGAAGTTGTCGTCGACCAGCACGATGTCGGCCACGTCCCGGGTCACCGCGCTGCCGCTGCGCATCGCCACCCCGACATGCGCCTGTTTCAGGGCGCGGGCGTCGTTCACCCCGTCACCGATCATCGCCACGTACCGGCCCTGCCGCCGTAACGACCGCACGATCCGTTCCTTGTGCTCCGGCGCGACCCGGCCGAACACGCTGGTCCGGGCGACGATCCGGTCCAGCGCCGGATCCTCCAGGCCGTCCAGGTCAGCGCCGGCGACCGGTTCGGCACGGCTGATGCCGGCCCGGGCGGCGATCGCGGCGACCGTCCGCGGGTCGTCGCCGGACAGCACCTTGATCTGCACTCCCTCGGCGTGGAACCGGGCCACCGTCTCGATCACGTCGTCGCGCAGTTCGTCGGCGAGCACCGCGAGGGCCACCGGCTCCAGCATCGGCAGCTCCGGGCGTCCCGCCTCGTCCCGCAGCCCCGCCTCCGGATCCACGGCACGAGCCACCAGCAGGACCCGCAACCCCTTTCCGGTACGGGCGGCGACGGCACCGTCCGGAGCCGGTCCCCGCAACCGTCCGGCGAGCGCGTCCGGTGCCCCCAGCACCCAGGTACCGGTTGCGGTCACCATTCCCGACCAGCGCAGGGACGACGAGAACGGCACCTCGTCGCGTACCCGCCAGACCGGCCCGGTCAGCTCCCCGGCGATCGCCAGGGCCGTCAGGTTCGGGGTCGCCGCGTGATGGGCGAGCCCGCCGAGCGCCTCGGCCGCGGTGGCGTGGTCGTGCCCGTCCAGCGGCACGATCTCGTCGAGGGTGAGCTGCCCGGTGGTCAGCGTGCCGGTCTTGTCGGTGCAGACCACGTCCACGTTGCTGACCGACTCGACCGCGTTGACCTGCTGCACCAGCGCCCCGTTGCGGGCGATCCGGACCGCCCCGGCGGTGTAGGCCAGGGCGATCAGGAAGAACAGCCCGTACGGTACGAGCCCGGACAGCACCGCGGTGATCTGCACGACCCGCAGCACACTGAAGCCCTCCAGGATCGCCTGGGCCACGATCGCACCGCTCATCAGCACGGTCAGCGCCATCACCAGGCGCACGATGAACTCGATGCTGCGCTGCAGCGGCGTCCGGTCGGTGGTCGACAGCCGCGCCTCGGCGGTCAGCCGCCCGGCGTAACTGTGCACGCCCACGTCGCGGGCCAGTTGAAGCCCGTCCCCGGCCACGCAGAGACTGCCCGAGCGCAGGTCGTCGCCGGGCTGCTTGACCACCGGATCGGACTCGCCGGTCAGCAGCGACTCGTCGGCCTCCAGCCGGCCGCCGTCCAGCAGCGGCCCGTCCACCACGATCTGGTCACCGGGCCGCACCCGCAGCACGTCACCGCGGACCACCTGATCGGGGGCGAGCTCCACCTCCCGGCCGTCGCGCAGCACCAGCACCCCGGTCCGGTCCAGCAACTGCAGACGGTTCAGTTTGCGTTTGGCCCGGATCTCCTGGGCCGCGCTGATCACCGCGTTGATCAAACCCAGACCCACACTGACCAGGGCGTCGCTGTAGCGCTGCAAGGTCAGCAGGGCCGCGCCGATCACGAACAGGATCAGGTTGAAGAACGAGAAGACGTTGGTCCGCAGGATCTCCGCGTAGGAGCGGCCACCGCCTTGCACTGCGGTGTTCCCCTCACCCCGGCGGTGCCGTGCCTGTGCCTCGGCCGTGGTCAGGCCCTCCGCCGGCGCGAGCGTCACCTGTTCCATCTCGATCACGCTACAAGGCCCGTGATCCGCCCCGGCGCCATCCGAACAAGGCCGTCATCCGGTCGGCCACCGTTTGTTCGGATTGCGTGCGCCTTCCGTCACCATGTTGCTCGTCTGGGCGGCGTCCGGCATTAACTCCCCGGCCGTCCGGCCTGCTTAGCGTCGAATCGATCACGCCCAGCCGCGCCACCGACGGTGGCAGCCCTGCGTAAGCGAGTCGACTCATGTCAGCTGCACCGGACGTCAGCGTCGTCATCCCGACCTGCGACCGACCGGAACTCGCGGTCCGCGCGGCCGGGAGCGCCCTCGCCCAGACCCACCGCGACCTCGAGGTGATCGTCGTCGTGGACGGGCCGGACGAGGTCACCACCGATGCCCTCGGCGCGATCGGCGACCCCCGGCTGCGCGTGGTGGTCCTGCCGGAGCGCCGCAAGGCCCCACACGCCCGCAACGTCGGTGCACTGGAGGCTCGCGGCCGGTTCACCGCCCTGCTCGACGACGACGACGAGTGGCTGCCGACCAAGATCGAGGTGCAGCTCCGGCTGGCCGCCGGATCGGACGCCGAGTTCCCGGTCGTCGCCACCCGGCTGATCAACCGCACCCCCCGCGCCGACTCGGTGATGCCGCGCCGGCTGCCCGCACCCGGCGAACCGCTCAGTGAGTACTTCACCGTGCGCCGCGGCCTCTTCTACGGCGACGGCTTCATCCAGACGTCCACCATCATGGCCCCGACCGAACTGCTGCGCCGGGTGCCGTTCACCGTCGGCCTGCGCCGTCAGCAGGAACTCGACTGGGCCCTGCGGGCGATCCGGGAGGACGGCGTGGAACTGCTCTACGCCGAAGAACCGCTGGTGCTCTGGCACCAGGACGAGGACCGGGAACGGATCAGCCTGCAGAACCCGTACGAGGACCAGCTCGCCTGGCTCCGCGACAGCCGCGCCCTGTTCACCGAACGCGCCTACGCCGCCTTCACCCTCAGTGTCCTCAGCTCGATGGCCGCCCCGTCCCGGCAGGGCCGCCACTTCCGGGAACTGCTGGCCGAAGCTCGTACGCACGGCCGCCCCGGCGCCCTCGACTACCTCACCCACCTGCAGATCTGGGCCCTGCCGCCGGCTCTGCGTGCCCGGGTCCGGGACCTGCTCGTCGGCCGCCGCTCCACGCCCGCCGCCACCGCCAGCACCCCCGAGCCGGTCGATGTCGCCTGACACCACGATCGGGCAGCGCCGGGTCGCGATCTGGCGCAGCGCCCTGCTGCTCGGTTCGGAGACGTTCATCCGGGCTCAGGGTGACGCCCTGGACCGCTGGACCCCGACCTACGTCGGGGCGACCCGGATCGACTCGGCCCTGGCCCGGCCGGACGACGTGATCACCTATCCGGACGCCGGCCGCGAGTTCCTGCGCCTGCGGCTGTCCGGGGCCAGCCCCCGGCTGCGGTCGGTGCTCGCCGGGGTGCGGCCCGACCTGGTGCACGCCCACTTCGGTGGCGACGGCTGGCTGGTCAGCCGGACCGCCCGGCAGCTGGGTGTGCCGCTGATCGTCACCGTGCACGGGCACGACGTGACCCGCCAGCCGCAGAGCCCCGGCCTGCACGGTGTGCGCTACCGCCGCAACCTGCGCACGGTGTTCGACCGGGCCGCCCTGATCGTCGCGGTCTCCGAGGTGATCCGGGAACGCGCCGTGGCCTGGGGCGCCGACCCGGCGAAGGTGCGGGTGCACCACACCGGCGTCCCGGTGCCGGACCTCGTCCCGATGGCACCGAAACGCTGGGATGTCGTGTTCGTCGGCCGGTTCGTCGCCAAGAAAGGCGTCGACGACCTGCTCACCGCCCTCGCCGAGCTGGACTCGCCACGGCCCCGCGCCCTGCTCATCGGCGACGGCCCCCTACTGCCGTGGATGCGGGAACGCGCCGAACACCTCGGCGTGGACGCCACCTTCGTCGGCGGGCAGCCACCCGAATCGGTGCAACGACACCTCGCCGAATCGCGGATGCTGGCCTGCCCGTCGAAGACCGCCCCCGACGGCGACACCGAAGGACTGCCCACCACCCTGCTGGAAGCCGGCGCGCTCGGCCTGCCGGTGGTGGCCACCCGGCACAGCGGCATCCCGGAAGCCGTCCTCGACGGACGGACCGGCCTGCTCACCCCCGAAGGGGACCCCGCAGCCCTGGCCGCCTCGATCGCCCGGCTGCTCGGGGACGCCGGTCTGCGCCACCGCCTCGGCACCGCGGCCCGCGCGCACGTGGCCGAGAACTTCGACCTGAACAGTCAGACCCGGCGGCTGGAAGACCTCTACGACGAGGTCACCGCCGACGAGCCGGCGGTCACGCGCCCCTGAAAGGCAGGCGAGTGCCTTTCAGCGTGGTGACTCGAGGTTCGATTCGCACCCCGGGTCACCACGCAGATCCGGACCGTCGCTAGCGGCGGATCCGGCGGACCGCCGCGCGGGCCAGGCGTTTTCCGGTGCGGGCGCTGTCCAGTACCGCCTTCGCGGCCTTGCCGGGGACGGTCCCCTTCAGCACGCCGATGATGCGGTCGGCACGGGCCAGCTCCGACCGCAGCGACGCGGTGCGGGATTCGTACCAGGCCAATTGGCTCGTGAGATCGGCGACCTGGACCGCCAGACGATCGTGCGCGGCACGGACCTCGCGCAACGTCTCCGGAGCGGTGACCGGCAGCGCCGTGACAGTGGTGCCCGCCATCACGGCCAGCAACTCGGCGGTCTCGTCGCCCCGGCCCTCGTCCCGTAGCGCGGCGGCCAGCCGGTGCAGCACCGGATCGCCGGCCGGCCCGGCCAGCGGATGCAGCCGCCCCGCGGCGTCCACGATGATCGCGTCAGCGGGAACACCCGCCGCGTCGCCGGACTGCCAGGCGGTCAGCAGCGCCCGCATCGCCGGCCGGTCCCCGGACCGGGCCGCCGCCAGCAGAACGTCGTGCAGACAACGGCCTGCCACCGCCGGTTCGGCGGGCAGGATCTCCGGCAACGGCGGCGTCTGATCGCCGGGACGAGCGGCCACCACCAGCCACGACGGAGCCAGCGCGGCGGCCAGATCGTGCCGCAGCAGATCGGCGGCGAGCGGGCGCGGATCGGCCAGCAGCGGCCCGCCCGGCAGACCGGCCCGGCGCAGCACCGACGTCAGAAGACCATGCCGGTCCGGGTCGGCGAGAGCGGTCCGGCTCAGCAGGACGGTGGGGGAGAGCGGATCCGGGTACGCGGCATAGTCCCGCGACACGGTGAGGCCGGACTCGCGCAGCCGGTCACACAGCGCGCCGAGCCCTGCCGGCCGGGTGGCGTCACCGGCGGTCACCACCCAGTCCGCGTCACCGGCTGCCGCGGCCGGGCCGTAGAGCCGGTGCAGCCCGAGCGGATTGACGTGCCCGAGCAGCAGCCGCCCGCCCGGCCGCAGCATCGCCAGGAGATGGGCGAGACCGTCCGACCAGGCCAGGTCGGCGTCCTCGGTGGAGACGGTGCGGTCCAGGCCGTCGAGAGCGACGACCGTGTCGTACGCCGGAACCGCCGCCAGTTTCGTCAGGCTGCCGCAGCACACCCGCACCCCCGGCAGCTCCGCGAAGGACTCCGCGTCCGGCACTCCCCGCACCAGCACGGTGACCCGCCGGGACCCGATCGCGGCGACCAGCTCCGGATCGTGCGGCCCGACGACCAGGGTGTCCCCAGTTACCGAGTGCAGCAGTTCGCGCAGCACGTCACCGCGTACCGGCGAGGAATCGGACCAGTGCGGCATCTCGCCGCCGAGCAGAAGCGCGGTCACCAGATTTCTCCGAAGGATGTTCCGGCCTTCAGGCCGGGGAGGAATTCGGACTCCGTCAGGGGCGGCCCGGCGGAGCCGGGACGGTCTGAGGACGTAGTCCGGAAGCAGGATGCCGGAGCTTTACTCATGTCGTCTTTCGGGTAAGTTTTCGTACATGCGTACGGCGTACAAGTGTCGGGTGTACCCGGACCCCGAACAGGCTGCGGTGTTCAACCGCAGCCTGTTCGGGTATGTGCGCCTGGTCTGGAACAAGGCCCTCGCCGACCGGCACGCCGCGTTCTTCCAGCGCGGTGAGCGGACCTCGTACAAGCAGGCCGACGCCGCCCTGACCGCCTGGAAGCGGACCGGCGAACTGGCGTTCCTGTCCGAGGTGTCCAGCGTGCCGTTGCAGCAGACGCTGCGGCACCAGCACACCGCGTTCGGCAACTTCTTCGCCAAACGCGCCCGCTACCCCCGCTTCAAATCCCGCGACGGCAAGCAGTTGGCGCACTACACCCGGTCGGCGTTCCGGATCAAGGACGGCCAGGTGTTCATGGCCAAGACCGCCGGGCCGTTGCGGCTGGCGTGGTCCTGGCCGGGGGTGGACCTGGCCACCCTGGACCCGACCATGGTGATCATCTCCCGCGACACGGACGGCCGCTGGTATGCCACCCTGGCCGTCGACACCGACCAGCCCGCCCCCTTCAACCCGGCCGGGCATGAGATCGGTATCGACCTCGGGATCAAAGACTTCGCCGTGACCTCCGACGGCGACCGAATCGCCAACCCTCGGCACCTGGAACGTAAGACCTGCAACCTGGCCCGGTATCAGCGCCGTCTCGCCCGCGCGAAGAAGGGTTCCGCGAACCGGCGTAAAGCAAAGACGAAGGTCGCGGTCGCGCACCGTAAGGTCCGTGACGCCCGCCGAGACTTCCTGCACAAGACCAGCACCGCCCTGATCCGGTCCGCCGACACGATCGTGATCGAAGACCTGGCCGTGGCGAACATGGTCCGCAACCGGAAGCTGTCCCGGGTCATCTCCGACGCCGGGTGGGCCGAGTTCCGGTTCCAGCTCGCATACAAGTCCGCCCGCTACGGCAGGCATCTGATCGTCATCGACCGCTGGTACCCGTCCAGCAAGACCTGCTCTACGTGCGGGCATCTGCTGCCCAAACTCGACCTCTCGACCCGGGCGTGGACGTGCCCGGCCTGCCGCACCCGACACGATCGGGACATCAACGCGGCCAAGAACATCCTTGCGGCTGGACGAGCCGTAGCCGGGGAACAACCCGGTGATGCCTGCGGAGCTGATGTCAGACAGCAAGGGTTCGCCCTTCTGCAATCGGCTGTGAAACAGGAAGCCTCCGGGGCGACCCAGAGAATCCCCGTCCTTTAGGACCCCGTTGGGGAACGGCCAAAACGGTATGTAACGACCTTCAGCCAGCGAGGTCGAGGTCGAGTTGGGTGAGGTGGCTGGTTCTGGTTCGGCCGAGTGGTGTTCCGGTGAGCCAGGCGTCGATGCGGACGATGTTGGCTGCGGTAGCGGCGAGGAGGTGACCGAGGTGGGTCTTGTCCGCACCGGTGTATCGGGTGCTCCGGATTCCGGTGTGCCGGACGACCTGGGAGATCGTGGCCTCGACTCCGGCGCGGATGTGGTAGCGCTGCTGCCACGCCTCGGTGACCTGTTCACCACGTCTGGCCTCCAAGACTTCCTGCTGAGCTGCGGGAAGCAGGGTGAGGCTGCGACCCCATTTACTGTTGACGCTGGCAGTGGTGCACTCGGCCCGGACCGGGCAACCCGTGCAGTCACCGGCGGCGAAGTGCACTCGTGCCAGTTCGGTGCCGCTGCTCTTGCGCTGGGCCGACCAGCTGATACTGGTCTTGCCCTGCGGGCAGGTCACGGCCTTGGACTGCCAGTCGATGCGGAAGGCGCTCTGCGGGAAACGTTCGCCCTGGTGGGTATCCAGTCCTACCGGACCGAGCAGATCGATACCGTGTTCGTCGCGAGCGGTCACGATGTGCGCGGCGGTGACGTAACCGGCGTCGACCACATGTTCGCCCGGCACTCGTTGCCGGCAGGCCATGTTCTGATGGATGGTCCCGGTTGTCTCGGTGTCGGTGACTGTGGCATCGGTGGTCAGCACACCAGTGATGATCCGCGGCAGGTCCGCCTCGCAGGTCTCGCTGAAATGCACCTTGTAACCGGACCAGCCCAGACCCCGTTTGAGGCCGTAGCGGGCGTCGATGTCGTACGGCGAGGCCAGCCGGTTTCTACTGGGCGGGAGGTCTTTGCCCTCCCGCCAGTGCACCTCCTCACCAGCACGCTGGTACTGCTGCTCCCACACCTGGCCGAGGACCTGGACCGCCGGGATCTCCCGCAACCATGCCGGCGCACCGGGTGCAGCGACCGCGTCCAGGATCAGATAGCCGTCCCGCCCTACCTGCTCAGCCCACCGCATGCGCACGTCGTCGCCCTTGGGGAAGCGGTACGAGTCGATCCGGGCACCGTATCGCCCGGCCCAGTCGGCATCGATGCGTGGGGCGAGCCACTGTGGAGCGGTCTTGGCCAGGACTTCGAGGGCCGCCCGCAGGGTTTCCCCGACGAACTCCATCCGGTTCAACGTGCGCACCGCTGCCAGCACATGGGTGGAGTCGGTGCGTTGCCGGCCACCGGCGCGCAGCAGTCCCAGCCGCGAGCAGTGGTCCAGGATCACCTCCAGGACCTTCTCCTCCAGCCCATGTTTGATCAGCCGGGCCCGGAAATCGCCAAGGATCGTGTAGTCGAAACCGGGATCATCGAGTTCCAGACCGAGCAGGTACTTCCAGTCCATCCTGGCCCGGACCTGGTCAGCGGCCTGCCTGTCGCTGAGCCCTTCCGCGTACTGCAGCACCGACACCAGCGCCAACACCCCCGGCGAGGCCGCCGGACGGCCCACCGCCGGGAACGCCAGTGCGAACGCCGAATCGCCAAAGACCGGCCCGAGCGCGTCTCGGATCCGCACCGCGAGAGTGCCCTTCGGGAACGACGCCCGCACCACCCGCGCGGTCAACTCCGGCACCCCACGGTCATCCCACGCTTCCAGCGACACCCTGAACCCTTTCCACCCGGCAAACCCGACAATCATGCCAACAAGCGGATTCAGATGGTTTGGCCGTTCCCCAACGGGGTCCTTTAGGGCGGGGGAAGTCAAAGGACTTCCCAGTTCAGCAGGTGACGGAGTTCAGCGGGGGAGAGCAGCCGGTCCGCGCCGAGTTCCTCGACGGTCACGGCCCGGGCGGTGTCCAGATCGACCTCGGCGCCGTGCATCGACGCCCACTGCCGGGTGATCCGGGACCGGCCGCCGAACAGGTCACGTTCCCCGTCGAGTTGCATCGGATCGCCGTAGACGGCCGGTTCACAGCCGGCCAGCACCCCGTAGAAGACGGCACTGCACAGCCGGTTCGACGCCACCCGCCGGTGCTTGCGCTGCTCGGCGAGCTGACGGTCGAGGAAACCCGGGTCGAGGTCCTTCCACCAGCCGCCCCGGTAACCGTGGCAGATCACCCGGAAACCGGCCTGCTCGTAACGGCGGCGCACCCGCGGGGTCCGGTACTCCTGCCAGTACAGGCACACCGTCACCGGCCCGGTCTCGGTCGCCCGGATCTCGTCGATCAACCGATCGTGGTCGCCTTGGACGTGCTGCCCCTCCCAGCCGTGGAAGGGGTAGTAGAGAGTGCCCGCACGCTGCTGATCCACCGCCGGCGGCGAGAGCGCGACCAGGTACGCCCACGGCGAACCGGTCACGTGCAGCTGCCGCCGCCCCATCGACCAGGCCCGCCGCCGGGTCCGCTCACTCCACAGGAACGACGGGACCCCCGGAACGAACTCGTGATCCGGGGCCATCCCGTCGCCGATGTTCCAGCCGTGCTGCAGATAGCCCCGCAACAGCGGCAGCTCCGACTCGTACCCGCAGTAACGGGCCAGCACATGGGAATGCCCGTAGTAGTGGTTGGCGTGGTGCACGGCCCATCCCACCCCGGCCAGGAGAACACCCGGTGAGCGCGGGGTGGCGGGCCGGGGAGGATCAGACGGCGGCGACCAGAGCCTTCAGGTACGCCTGGTAACCGTCGGCGTTCGGGTGGAACGACTCGGAGAGGTCGTCGCCGACCGCGTGGATCCACGGCTCCTCGGTGCACGCCTCGTGGCCCTTGAACGCCTCCCGCACGTCGACGAAGGTGAACTCCGCCGCCTCGGCCCGGCCCTTGATCAGCTCGACCAGGGAGTCGGCGCCCTCGTTCAGCGCCTTGCGGCGGGCGTCGGTGAGCTGCTCGCAGGAGACGCCGGACTTGCCGGGCGCGGCCACCAGATGCGGGTAACCCAGCACGTACACCTTCGCGTTCGGGGCCTTCGTGCGGATCGCCGTGTACAGGTCGTCGAGCGCGGCCGGCAGTTTGCCCTGCGCGGCGGTGACCCCCTTCTCGACCGAGGTCTGGCAACCGGCGTCGTCACCGAACAGGCACTGCTGCAGCGACGTGGTCCAGCCCGCGTCGTTGCCGCCGACGGTCAGGGTCACCACACCGGTGGTGTCGGAGAGCGCGTTGAGCTGCTCGTACCGCACGTCGTTGATCACCGCGCCGCTGCACGCCACGTCGGTGACCTTGGCGAACGGCGTGGTCTGCTCCTTCACGAACAGCTGCGGGTAGCCGCCGTCCTTACTCTGCTTGCAGTTCGCGTCCGTGCCGTAGTTCCCGGCGCCCAGACCGGCCGCGTACGAGTCACCGAGCGCCACGAAGTCGGTGGCCGTCACGGTCTTCTCCACGGCCTCGTCCGTGCCGCCGCCGCACCCGCCGGCGGTCAGGGCCACCACGGCGAACAGAGCGGCTGTGGTCTGGCGTGCCTTCACGGTGACTCCTTCGAGATACTGCCGAATTCCCGTGAGATCATGCCCGATCCCGGCCGTCCGGCATACTTTCCGACCATGACGCAGCCGCGGGAACCCCGTCTGGAGATCGAGTACTGCACGCAGTGCCGCTGGTTGCTGCGGGCGGCCTGGACCGCGCAGGAACTGCTCACCACGTTCACCACCGACCTGGGTGAGGTGGCTCTGGTGCCCGGCGTCGGCGGGGTGTTCGAGGTGCGGCTCGGCGACCAGACCCTGTGGTCGCGCAAGGCCGAAGGCGGTTTCCCCGAACTGGCGCATCTCAAGCGCCTGGTCCGGGACCGGATCGCGCCGGGACGTTCGCTGGGCCACAGTGATGGGCACAAGTCCGGCGAGTCCGCTCCGGGGCTGGCAGAGTCGGACGGGTGACCTCCCGCTGGACTCTGTACATCCCTCTGGTGGCTCTGGCCGCCCTGATGGCGACGTTCGGCCGCGACCTCTCCACCCCGGTGGTGATAGTGGTGTCGTTGCTGTTGGCCGGCGCGGTGCTGGCCGCCGTCCACCACGCCGAGGTGGTGGCGCACCGGGTCGGTGAACCGTACGGTTCGCTGATCCTGGCCGTCGCGGTCACCGTGATCGAGGTGGCCCTGATCGTCACTCTGATGGTCAGTGGCGGGGAGAAGGCCCAGTCCCTGGCCCGGGACACCGTCTTCGCCGCCGTCATGATCACCTGCAACGGCATCCTCGGCATCAGCCTGCTGGTCGGCGCGCTACGCCGGCGCTACGCCGTCTTCAACCCGGAAGGCACCGGCGGCGCCTTCGCCACGGTCACCGCGATCGCCACGCTCAGCCTGGTGCTGCCGACGTTCACCAAGAGCAGCCCGGGACCGCAGTTCACCCCGGCCCAACTGGCCTTCGCGGCGGTCGTCTCGCTCGGTCTCTACCTGCTGTTCGTGGCGGTGCAGACGAAACGGCACCGGGACTACTTCATGCCGATCACCACCGCCGGCGAGGTGATCGACGGCGAGGACCACCTGGAACCGCCGTCGTCCAAGACCGCCCTGACCAGCCTCGGGCTGCTGTTCGTCGCGCTGGTCGCGGTGGTCGGCCTGGCCAAGGGGGTGTCCCCGACGATCGAGTCGGCGGTCGCCGGGGCCGGGCTGCCGCAGGCCGTGGTCGGTGTGGTGATCGCTCTGCTGGTGCTGCTGCCGGAGACCATCGCGGCGGTGCGCGCGGCCGCCCGGGACCGGATCCAGACCAGCCTCAACCTGGCGCTCGGCTCGGCGATGGCCAGCATCGGCCTGACCATCCCGGCGATCGCGGTGGCGATGATCTGGCTGGAGGGCCCGCTGCTGCTGGGTCTGGGCGGCACCGAGATGGTGCTGCTGGCCCTGACCGTGGCGGTCGGCACGCTGACCGTGGTGCCGGGCCGGGCCAACATCCTGCAGGGCGGCCTGCACCTGAGCCTGCTGGCGGTCTTCCTGTTCCTGGCCGGAAGTCCGTGACGGCGACTGGTCTGGCGGCGGTGGCGGCCGGCCGGAAGTCCGTGACGTCCCTGATCGACTGCACCGGGTAAATTGCTCCGCGTGACGGACACGCTGAAAACGAGAACCAGGTCCGTCGAGGTCGAGGTGCTCGCCGTCCTCCTGGTGCTCCTGGTGATCTTCCGGGAGCCGCTGGCCGGGCTGGTCGAGGGCGAGCGCCTGCAGACCTGGACCACGGTGTTCGTCTCGGTGCTGGTGCAGGCTGTGCCGTTCCTGGTCTTCGGGGTGCTGCTGTCGGCGGTGATCGCGGTGTTCGTACCGCGCTCGTTCTGGGCGAAAGCCCTGCCCAAGCATCCGGTGCTGGCGGTTCCGGCGGCCAGTGTCGCCGGGGTGGTCCTGCCGGGCTGCGAGTGCGGTGCGGTGCCGATCGCCGGTTCGCTGATCCGCCGGGGCGTGACCCCGGCGGCGGCGCTGGCGTTCCTGCTGGCCGCGCCCGCGATCAACCCGATCGTGCTGGTCGCGACGGCGGTGGCCTTCCCGGACAACCCGGAGATGGTGGTCGCTCGCGGGCTGGCCAGCCTGGTGGTGGCGGTGCTGATGGGCTGGCTGTGGCTGCGGCTCGGCAAGACCGAGTGGATCAGACTACCGCACCGGCCGGACCTGGACGGCGCGTCGAAGGGGCGGGCGTTCTGGTCGGCGGCCCGGCACGACGTGGTGCACGCGGGCGGATTCCTGGTGGTGGGGGCGGCGGCCGCCGCGACGATCAACGTGATCGTGCCGGAGGCGTGGCTGCAGACCCTGGCCGCGCAGCCGGTGCTGTCGGTGCTGGCGCTCGCGGTTCTCGCCGTACTCCTCTCGATCTGTAGTGAGGCGGACGCCTTCGTCGCCGCGTCGCTGTCCCAGTTCTCGCTGACGTCGCGTCTGGTCTTCCTGGTGGTGGGCCCGATGGTCGACCTCAAACTGATCTCGATGCAGGCGGGCGTTTTCGGTCGTGGGTTCGCGACGAGGTTCGCCCCGGCGACCTTCGTGCTGGCGATTCTGGTAGCCGTCGGCGCCGGGGCGGTGCTGCTGTGAACCGGCAGGCCCAGGCGGTGATCCTGTTCCTCTTCGGCGGTGCGGTCCTCAAGGCGTCGATCGGTGACCTCTACCTGCGGTATGTCAAGGAGGGGTTGCGGCCGTTCCTGATCGCGGCGGGTCTGGCGCTGGTCGCGGCGGCTTTCATGACGCTGTGGTACGAGTACCGGAAGTCCGCGGATGAGCATGATGACGATCACGGCCACGCTCATCACGAGCCCCGCGTCGGCTGGCTGCTCCTGCTGCCCGTCCTCGGACTGCTGCTGGTGGCCCCGCCGGCTCTCGGCTCCTACACCGCCGGCCAGTCCGGAACGGTGCAGGTCAGTGCCGACTCGGACTACGCCCCGCTTCCCGACGGCGATCCGGCGAAGCTGAGCCTGCTCGACTACGCGTCCCGGGTGATCTACGACGAGGGCCGCACCCTGAACGGCCGCCGTCTCCAGCTGACCGGTTTCGTCACCACCGGCCCGGAGGGCGTGATGCTGGCCCGGATCGTGGTGAGCTGCTGCGCCGCCGACGGCCGTCCGATCAAAGTCGGTCTCACCGGCGGCCCGATTGTCGACGTGCCCGCCGGGACGTGGCTGGCGGTCACCGGTCAACTCTCCGGCAAGCGCGGCAAGGACCCGGTCAACCAGGCCGACATCGCCTATCTCGAGGTCGAACAGTGGCAGCCGGTCTCCGCACCGAAGCAGCAGTACGAATGAGGTCGCGGATCGGGTTGGCGGTGGCCTTGGCCGCGGCGGTCGCCCTGCTCGCGGGCACGGTTCCGTCGTCTCCGGAAAACGCCCTCCAAGCGGGCACCCGGATCACCATCGAGCAGGCGTGGCCGGATGCCGAGCGCGCCGACCTGAGGGACCTGACCGTCGAACCGGTCCACTTCCTGGACGCGACCACCGCGGTCGGCACGGTCACCACCGGTGACCGGGTGAAGCTGCTGATCGAGAAGGACGGGATCTCCCGCGAGCTGCGTGACCTGCCGGCCTCCGGCGATCCGCGCTTCGAGGGCATGACCGCCTCCGGGAAGCAGCTGGTCTGGGCGGAATCGGTCAACGGGAAGCCGGTCGAGATCTGGACGGTCGGCACCGACGGTGCGAAGCCACGCCTGCTGACCGCCGACACCGGCAACACCCTGTTCTACGGCAACCAGCACGACCTGGTGCTGGCCGACGGGCGGGTGCATTGGACGGCCGGTGAGGGCGACGCCACCACCCAGGTCCGGTCGGTGGCGCTGACCGGCGGCGCGGTGACCGTCCGGGAGGAGAAGGGCCAGTGGGCGATGTCGGCGTGGCCGTGGCTCACCGACGACACCGGCGGACAGGCCGGCAAGGTCCGGATGCGGAACCTGACCACCGGCGACCTGGTCGAGGTGCCGTTCTCCGGCGCCGAGTGGGGCATGTGCGAGCCGGTCTGGTGCCGGGTGAGCGTGATGACCGGTGAGGGCACCGCCCGGATCGACCTGATGCACCCGGACGGTTCGCAGCGCCGCCGGGTGGCCGGTACCGAGACCCAGGCCGCGGTGAACGACGTGGCGGTGCTGGACCGTTTCGAGGTCCTGTCGATACCCGGCCCGAACTCCGACATCACCGGCACCGCGGCGCTGCTGGTGCACGATCTGGAGACCGGCCGGGACGTGCCGCTGGCGGTCGCGGCCGATCTGGCCGCCACCAAGGACGGCATGCTCTGGTGGTCGACCGGCGATCAGGAGATCGCGGTCTGGCACACCCTGGACCTGCGAACTATCTGACTCTCGGTGTTCACTCCTTTGCGGAGGGTGGTGGCGGCGGTTAGTTTGGGGGAGTGCTCCCCCTGACGCCGAGGATCGGGCCGGTCACGCAGTCCCTGCTCGATGAAGGTGACCTGCTGAAACAGTTGGTGAACGGACTCGGTTCACCGGTCAACGTGGTCCTGCCCCAGGCCCTGCACGCCAACGTCGCGGCCTTCCGTGCCGTGCACCGGCGACATCGCCTGGGCGGGCGGGTCCACTTCGCGCACAAGGCCAACCGGTCCGCCGCCCTGTTGCGCGAGTTGGCCGCCACCGACGCGGGGGTCGACGTGGCCTCGCTCGGCGAGTTGCAGCACGCGCTCGGCGCCGGGTTCGCCCCCGGCCGGATCATGGCCACCGGGCCCAAGGATCGCGCCTATCTGTGGCTGGCCGCTCGCGCCGGGGTCACCGTGAACGCGGACTCGGCCGCCGAGCTGGCCGAGCTGGCGGCGCTGGTGGCCGCACACGACCTTCCCCGCGTACGGATAATGGTCCGGTTGTCCGGTTTTGAAACCACCGGGGTCCGGGTGATGAGCCGCCGCAGCCGGTTCGGGGTGCCGTTCGCCGGGTTCGACGCGGTGCTCGACCTGATCCAGAAACACGAGCGGGAACTCGAACTGGCCGGGATCGCCTACCACCTGGACACCATGGCCCTGACCGAGAAAGCGGTCGCCCTCGAAGGCTGCCTGGCGGCTCTGGAGCGCTGCCGGACCCGCGGGCTGCGGCCGTGGACGCTGGACGCCGGCGGCGGGTTCGGCCTCGGTTACCTGGCCGACGAAGGGGAGTGGGAGCGGTACACGTCCGAGCTGGCCCAGGCCGTGCTCGGCAACCGCCCGCCGATGACCTGGAACGGCTACGGCTACGGTCTGCGCGCCGAGTCCGGCACGCTGCGCGGGTCCCTCGCGCTCTATCCGGCGTACCGGAAGGTGTTCGGGGCGGACTATCTGGACGCGCTGCTCGGCACCGGCACGCCGGCGCTCGGGTCGCTGCTGCTGGACCACATGTACGACCTCGACATCGAACCCGGCCGGGCGCTGCTCGACGACTGCGGCCTGGTCGTCGCCCGGGTGCTCGAAGTCCGCGACGACGGTGACGACACCCTGGTCAGGCTGGGGCTGAACGCCCGCGACGTGGGTCTGGAAGAGCACGGTGTGCTGATGGACCCGATACTCATAAGGCGGAATGATTTTCATTTCGGCCCGGTCGGCGTCTATCTTCTAGGGAATCTCTGCCTGGAATCCGACCTGATCACCCGGCGCAAGGTCCACCTGCCGGCCCGGCCCGCACCCGGCGATCTGCTCGCCTTCGTGAACGCGGCCGGTTACTTCATGGACCTGACGGCCACCACGGCCCTCCATCAACCGCTCGGCCGGAAGGTTGCCGCCTTCCGGTCGGGCGGGTCGTGGCAATGGAGCCTCGACGAACAGTATTGGCCCATCCACCCGCCCTCGGAGCCCCCATGAGATTCGACGACATCACCGAGTCCATCGGCAACACCCCGCTGGTGCGCATCGAACCCGCGGTGCACGGCCTGGCCAACATCGACCTCTACGCCAAGCTCGAACTGCTCAACCCGTTCGGCTCGGTCAAGGACCGGGCCGCGTGGAACATGGTCCGCCCCCTGCTGCCCGGCGCCGCCGAACGAGGCGACACGGTCGTGGAACTCTCCAGCGGCAACACCGCGAAAGCCCTCGCCATGATCGCCGGCATGCACGGGCTGAAGTTCCGCAGCGTCACCAACCGGATGCGGGTCCCCGAGATCAAGGACCTGCTGCTCCTGCTCGGCGCCGAGATCGACGAACTGCCCGGCCGGTCCGAATGCCTCGACCCCAGCGACACCGAGGACCCGCTCACCCGGATGTACCAGCGGCTCGACACCGACGGCGGCGGGTACGTCCACACCGACCAGTACTTCAACCCGCTCAACGTGGACGCCCACGTCAACGGCACCGGCGCGGAGATCGTGAAGGATCTGGACGGCAACGCTCCGGACTTCTTCATCGCCTGCGTCGGGACCGCCGGATCATCCACCGGCGTGGCCCGGGCGCTACGCCAGCAGAACCCGGACACCCGGGTGATCGGGCTGGTCGCGGCCAAGAACGACTTCATCCCCGGTATCCGCACCATCGACGAGGTGCACGAGGTCGGCCTCTTCGAACCCAGCGTCTACGACGTCATCGAACCGGTCAGCGCCGACGAGGCGATCGACGGCCTGCTCGCCCTGGTCCGGCGATGCGGGATCCTCGCGGGTCCCACCGGGGGCGGGGCTTTTCAGGGCGCACTTCATTTCCTGCGTACGATCGACGCTTCGCTTCCGTCGCGTAAGTCCGCGGTTTTCATCGTCTGTGACCGGGTGGAGAGCTACCTCAGTTACCTGCGGGATCGGCGTCCCGCTCTGTTCGGTCGCCCACCGCGCCCGAACACCATCGCTTCCCTGGGCGATATCTCGGACTTTCCAGCTGTTTCCGTTCTGGACGCGCCTGCCTTCACCCGCGACGCCCTGGTGATCGACGTCCGGAACCCCTACGCCTACCAGGCTCTGCACATCGACGGCTCGATCAACATCGCCGACGAGGTGTTCGCCGACATGCTCCAGGCCGGGCTGCCGTTCAGCCGTCGCCGTCCGGTGCTGCTGGTCTGCCCGGTCGGCGAGCGCTCGGCCGCCTACGCCGCCCTGCTCACCCGGATGGGCCACCCCGACGCCCGCTCCCTGGACGGCGGCATCATCGCCTGGCGCGACGCCGGCCTCGAACTGGTCCGGGACTGATGATGACCACACTCGACGACCTCGCCATCTGGCAGCGTGCCCTGCGTGACCAGTTCCCGATGATCGAGGCCAACCCGGACGTCGCCTACCTGGACAGCGCCGCCACCTCGCAGAAGCCGCAGTCCGTGCTGGACACCGTGATCACCTACCTGACCACCGGGAACGCCAACGCCTCCCGGGGCACCTACCCGTGGGCCAACCGCACCACCACCCGCATCGACCAGGCCCGCGACCGGCTCAAGAGTTTCCTCGACGACCCGCTGCCGGACCAGTCCACCGTTCAGTTCGTCAGCGGCACCACCGAAGGGCTGCGGGCCGTCGCGCGCGACTGGCTGCTGCCTCAGTTGCGCGACGGCGACGAGATCATGGTGCCGTTCGCCGACCACAACGCCAACACCATGCCCTGGGTGGAGGCGGCGTCCCTGTCCGGCGTCGCGGTGCGGGCCATTCCGTACGACACCGCCTACGACTACGACCACCGCCGTTTCACCGTCACCCCGCGAACCCGGCTGATCGCGCTCACCCACGTGCACCACGTCTACGGCAACGACATGAACGTCCAGCGCCTGCGCGCGGTCGCCCCCGGCGTGCCGATCTGTCTGGACGCCGCGCAGAGCTTCGGCCACATCCCGATCTCGGTCCGCGACCTCGACGTCGACTTCGTGGTCTTCTCCGGCCACAAGGCGATGGCTCTGCCCGGCACCGGCGCCATCTGGGCCCGCAACCAGCGCGGCCCCGCCTACACCCCGGCCGGCTGGCAGGGCTCCCCGAACACCAGCGGCATCATCAGCCTGGCCGCCGCGATGGACTGGCTGGAGAAAGCCGACCTGACCCGGATCGCCGAGTGGAACCAGGCCCTGGGCATCCGCCTGACCGAAGGCCTGGCCAAGATGCCCGCCTACGAGATCCTGGGCTGCCAGCGCAGCCTGACGTCGGACTCGCTGGTCCAGCAACGGCACGGCATCGTGACGTTCCGCCACCACTCGATCGGCTCCAACGACCTGGGCTTCATCCTGGCCGGCGACGGCCTCCTGGTCCGGGCGGACGGCCACTGCCAGGGCGTCCAGGGCGAGAAGACCGCGTCGGTACGGGTGAGCCTGCACGTCTACAACACCCCCGACGAGGTGGACCGCCTGCTGGACGCCCTGTCCCGCCTGGACCATTGAGGTATTCGTCGGAACCGTGACCACCGAGGTCCGCGACTGGTTAGAAACGGTTGTCGTTCCTAACCAGTCGCACCGAGGTAGCCATGCCACCCACCGCCCCGCCCACCGCATCACATCCCGCCGGAGTGGCCGGTCATCGCGCCGCCTGGAACACCGTGATGGCCGGTTTCCTCCCCGCCCTGCCCGACCTCGAACAGGCGATCATGACCACCGCCGAACGCCTGACCGGCCCACCCGCCCGGATCCTCGACCTGGGCGGCGGCCCCGGACTGCTCGCCGAACGGCTGGCCACCCGCTGGCCGTCGGCCCGGGTGACGCTCGCCGACCTGGACCCGGTGCTGCTGGCCCTGGCCGCCGCGACCGTGCCCCCGTCGGTGACGGTGGTCGAGGCCGACCTGACCGATCCGTCCTGGCCCACCCGCACCGGAACCGGCTACCACCTGGTGACCGCGGTGATGACGGTCCACTACCTGGATCCGGCCGCGATCCGCTGCCTCTACGCGGCGATCCGGCGGATCCTGCACCCCGGCGGCCTGCTGGTGGTGGCCGACGTGATGCCCGACGACGGCCTGCCCGCGATGATGCGAGCCCTGGCCACGCCGGCCGACCCGTCCGGTGACTCGTGGTCGCAGTGGTGGGCGGTCCTCGCCGCGGTCCCCGAATTCGGCGACCTGCTGCGCCGCCGGGCGGAGATCTTCCGCGACCGCCCACCCGCCGAGTTCACCCCGGCGGTGTCCTGGCACGCCGCCGCGGCCCGGGCCGCCGGGTTCACCGAGGCCGGCGCGCTCTGGCGGCACGGCCGGCACGCCGCCCTCGCGGCCCGTTGAACCGCTCAGCCGTTGGTCAGGCGGGTCAGTTCGAGGACCGGGATCGTCCGGATACCGGCCGTCTTCTTCTCGTACTCGGCGAAGCCGGGGTAAAGGGTGGCCTGCTCGGAGTACCGGCGGTCACGTTCGTCGCCGGTCACGTCGCGCACCTGGACCGGGTAGGTCTCGGTGCCGCGTTCCACCGTGCCCTGACCGGCGCCGACCAGGTTGTGGTACCAGCCGGGGTTCTCCGGGGCGCCCGCCTTCGACGCGAACACGTAGACGACGTCACTGTCGGACTCGTGCGGCAGGTACATCATCGGGCTGACGAAGTCGCGCCCGCTCTTACGGCCCTGATGATGCACCAGCAGCATGGGCGCTCCGGCGAACGGACCGCCCACGTGACCGGCGTTGGCACGGAACTCTTCGATGATCTTGTCGTCCCAGTCACTCATCGGAAGGTGCCTCGTCTCTCGTGTCTGGCGGAACCGATCATTCATCCTGGCAGATATGCACCGGATG